>CAJQNC010000026.1 GCA_905479605.1 uncultured Alphaproteobacteria bacterium
AACCCTCTAGCAATAATGAATAAAGCTTTAAACGATCCTCTGACTTCAGGTGGTGATACTTTCTCCGCGACATACTTTTCTCCTGTTATTTTTTTTCTAAATTTTAACAGAATGTCGCTCTTCAGTTTTGAATGTGCCCTCCATCTGGTACAAGTAACTGATAAAAATAACCCAAACATGGGGCAATAATGAATAAAAACAACAACATAAATATATTTATAAAGCTGCATTACTTACAACAGCAATTTCTCTCACACCTCAGGCCTATGCGGGCCCTCCAATAGCTGATGATGAGCATACGGCAGTTCTTCGCGTCCTAACTGAAGATGGAGGAGCCATCCGTGGCCCACACACTGAAGGTGTGTTTACCTGGGACCTGTGGCATGCGGCCAATGACAAGCCCATATCTGCCGATACAGCTATTGAACCCGTTCGTAAAATGCAAGAAAAACTGCATATACCCTTCTCTCAGTTCTTTCATGCATATGCAGGAACTTCTGTGGGATCCATCCAAGCGGCTGCGTTTGCGGCTGGTGTGACGATTGATCAGTACCATGAGATTCTTGAGACCAGAGAGAGTGAATTCTTTACAGGTAAGCGTTCGTCATGGTGGGGAGGTGGTACTTTTAAGCCTTACTATAACACAGATGGAGTAGAAGGCATTTTGAATGAGATTATTGGCGGTACCATGTTAAGTGATATTGATCATTGCTTACTGATGGTTGTATCCAATAACCCAAACACTAACGAGCCGGTATATTTCAAAAACTGGGAAACTCGTGATGCTAACGGCAAAGTTGTTCCTTCGAAAGATGTCCATCTTGTTGATGCAATCATCGCTTCTATGTCACCTTTCCCTTATTTTGATCCTCGAACGGTAAAGTATGCCGATGGGCATACCGAGGTAGATATTGATGGTGGGTTTGGAACCAATAACCCTGGCCTAACAGCATGGATTCAAATTAACAAAGACTTACTGCGTTCTGGTATTCTTACAACTCCTGGAAAAGCCACAAAAATGCAAATTTGGTCCCTCGGAACGGGACAATTTGATACCCCCCATAAAACTGATAATCTTTATGAAACCATTCAATATACTGTCGCCACCGCGACCTCTTCTAAGAAAGACCAAATGCTATTAGCAGATGCAGCTCCTGATGGTCATTACTACCGTTGGAATGTGCCTTTAGCTACTGAGGAGAACGTGTTTGATAGTGGCAATACGGAGCTTCTCGCTGGCATTTCCACAAAATCTCACCAAGCCTGGCATGATTGGAAACATAAGGATGAAATGGTGAAGATCTTCAGCCATGCCCGCTCTACTGACATTACCCATCCATGGATTGATTTCTCCAAGGTTCCTGTGAGTCCGGTTAGTAAGTAATAGTGTGCGGGAAAGGTATATTGGTAGATAGATGGCATTTGGCCTCCTATAATTCGCGCCCAAGGCTTGACCTGGGGGTCCACTTTACGCAACACAGACTATGATAGAGGCCCTATGGGTGCCAAGGTCAAGCCTTGGCATGAGCAGAATTCACAGATACAGAATTTGTGGCTACTGCATGTAATATGCCTATCACTCTGTAATAAGAAGATAATTCACCTCTCCCCAGCGTGGGAGAGGTCAGCGCGCAGCGCTGGGTGAGGAGGGAGAATATCTCGTCCAAGCGCAGCTTGGGCCAAACTTTTAAATTCATTACCCGCCTGCAATAGACTGATCTTATGATCTCATCTCATGCAATTTATTACGTTGTCCAAGCTACACTTGGCCAAAGTCATTTTCCCCCTCACCCGCCCCTTCGGGTCGACCTCTCCCACGCTGGGGAGAGGTGAATTTTGTTAAGTGGAGGTGGCGCTATCGTCATAATCTCAGAAGGGACGGAAAGCTCTAACTCACCCCAATGCAGTGCGCACAGCCTCAATGGCTCCAGGAATACCAGAGGGGTCGGGACCACCTGCTTGGGCCATGTCGGGGCGGCCACCGCCGCCTTGTCCTCCGAGAGCAGGGGATGCTTTGCGTATCAAATCAACAGCACTGAGCTTAGACGTCAGATCTTCGGTAACTCCTATCACCAGGGAGGCCTTGCCTTCGATATCGCTGGCAACAACAACAACGCCTGACTTTAATTGATTCTTCAAATCGTCCACAATCGGCTTCAAGTCCTTGGCTGGAACACCGGCAAACTGACGGGAGGTAAAGGAAATTCCATTGACAGATTCTATATCTGACTCGGCTGGTCCCGTAGCACCACCGCCAAGAGCTGCTTGCTGCCGCAGGGTTTGTACTTCTTTTTCCAGGCGCTTACGCTCGACCATAAGTTGTTCTATTTTTTCAGCGATTTCAACGGGCTGAGCCTTTAAGTTTCTGGCCAGCGACTGAATAAGTAACTCTTGATCACTGGCATAGTCCTCTGCTGCTGGTCCTGTCAGAGCCTCAATGCGGCGCACTCCTGCAGCGATGCCAGCCTCACCGATAATCTTGAAAAATCCAATCTCACCCGTCTCTTTGCAGTGCGTTCCGCCACAGAGTTCGATAGAGTAAGGTTTGCCAGGCTCTGCTTCACCCATAGCCACCACCCGCACTTCGTCGCCGTATTTCTCACCAAATAATGCTAAGGCTCCTGCTTGCTGTGCCTCTTCGGGGGTCATGACCCGCACGTTCGAGTGACCATTCTTACGCACTTGGTTATTCACCTCACGTTCGACCTGACGGATTTCTTCAAGGCTCATGGCTTTCACATGACTGAAATCAAAACGCAAACGATCGGGTGCTACGAGAGACCCTTTTTGGATAACGTGATCACCTAATACCTTGCGTAAAGCCGTGTGCAACAGGTGTGTTGCAGAGTGGTTGCCCATAAGAAGGGTACGCCTTTTAGCATCTACCTCAAGATGAACGTCTTCATCTAATTTGAAAGCCCCCTCCTCCACTTGGCCCATGTGAATAAACACACCACCAGCTTTACGGAGAGTATCTTCAATACGAATCTTGCCACCAATAGGTGATGTAATGAATCCAGTGTCGCCAATCTGCCCACCGGACTCACCATAGAAGGGGGTTTGGTTCAAGATGACCGCCACCTGATCACCGGACTTTGCGGCCTCTACAGATTTACCACCTTTAACCAAGGCCTGAATCATGCCATAGCCTGACGTAGAATCATATCCCAAGAACTCGGTAGATGGAATATCAGCACATACCTCAACCCAAAGTTGATCTTCTTTGGTTTCTCCGGACCCCGACCAGGCTGCACGTGCCTCACTTTTTTGCCGAGCCATGGCAGCCTCAAAGCCCTCATGATCCACGGTTTTTTCTTCGGCTCTGAGCACATCTTCGGTTAAGTCCAAAGGGAAGCCGTATGTGTCATAGAGCTTGAAGGCAACATCACCGGAAAGAGCTTGCCCTCGCTCTATTTGACAAGAGGCGTCGTTAAGAATTTTAAGGCCTTTCTCCAAAGTTTGGTGAAAGCGGCTGTCTTCCAGGGTAAAAATCTCAGTAATAAGTGGTGCCGCGCGTATTAGCTCGGGATAAGCCACACCCATTTTATCCACCAATGTGGGCACCAAATCCGCGAGAAGTGCTCCTTTATAACCCAGCATTTGCGCATGCCGCATGGCTCGGCGCATGATACGGCGAAGTACATAACCGCGCCCTTCATTGCTCGGCAATACGCCATCAGCCACTAAGAAACTGCAGGAACGAAGGTGATCAGCGACCACTCGATGGGAAGCCAGATGGTTTCCCTCGGCAGCCACCTTAGTCAAATCCACGGACGCTTCTATAATATCTTTGAAGATATCTGTGTCGTAGTTGTTATGCACGCCTTGCATCACAGCCGCAATGCGCTCGATTCCCATTCCGGTATCAATAGAAGGCTTGGGCAATGATACCATTTCACCATCAGCTTTTTGATCAAACTGCATGAAAACCAAGTTCCAGATCTCGACAAATCTATCGCCTTCAGCATCAGGGCTGCCGGGAGGGCCTCCGGGAATATCAGGTCCGTGATCATAGAAAATCTCGGAGCATGGCCCACAGGGACCGGTATCGCCCATGGACCAGAAGTTCTCTTCTTTCTCAGCGATGCGGATAATTTTTTGTTCAGGGACACCCGCGACTTTCTGCCACAAATCAAAGGCTTCATCATCATCAGCATAAACAGTGATGACCAACCGATTGGGGTTAATCCCAAGTTTTTTGGTAA
>CAJQNC010000027.1 GCA_905479605.1 uncultured Alphaproteobacteria bacterium
TATGAAGGTGTTAGAGTTTATGACACCCAAAGAAGCCTTCTTGAAAGAGGCACTAAAAAGGGGTAGCCTCTAAATCGGAATTCGCACTTCACCCTTGAAATTGCCCTTAAACCGTGTCGCACTTGCAGCTTGAACGTGGCGGGGAATGTTTTATATAGGGAATGATTAAATCAAAGTCTAATTAATCTAAATATCCCTACAAGCAAGATACAGGTTGAGCGCTTCTAGATATCTCCTCTCGTTTACCGCACACTACTGATGTCAAGTCTTGGGGGGCATTTTCAAGGTATCGACGGTGATAGAGTTCTCATGGATGCCAAGGTCAACCCTTGGCATAGAGGCAGCGTTTGTAGGTAAAAGATTGCTGACTATTGATCACTTCTTTGCCAAATTGCAAGAGAATGTCCCACGCTAAACAGGTAACCTTCCACTCACCGGTGACCCTGGTAACAAGGATTGCTCTTTTCGATATACTTCTCTGAGGGTTGTCTTATCAATTCCCAGCTCTTCCCGTATTTCACCGAGAGTTTTATCGAAATGGTTTTTGAAATCGAACTCATAAAGCTTGCGAACGGGGGAAAGAGATCCCACTTCTACGCCTAGCTTAAAGGCTTTCACATCATCATCGGTGAATTTATAAGTGCCGGGATAGCACATCTTAGCAACCAAGCGGAATATACCTGCCTCCCAGTCTTTCAGAGTCGTTGCAGTTCCCATTGTGTAGCCAATCACAAATGCTTCATCCTGCGCAAGCAGTCCACGCCCCAGAGCGATATGGAGACAGTCCTGCTCAAATAGTGTGAGATTGTCAGTAATCACAGAGGGTTTACCTACTAATTCCTTGAGGAATCTATAATCTTCAGGCGGCAGCTCAGGGAGATTTTCATAAATCTCCTGTAATGTTTTGCCATCATTATCTAACCCTGGGTTCCACTCTTTCCAATCATCCTTAGCCATTGTCTTCTCCTACCATGTTACATATTCTCTGGAGCTATTATGCAACACAATGATTGAAGAATGGTTAATTCAACAGGTTATTTACATTCGAAACCTATTTCAAGTTATGTGGTCGAGATAAATCATGCACACCTAAATGTTTATGGTCAGTGATGTCGCTAAGTTCAGACCCCCACTTTTCAATAATTTGTTAAAACGTACCTAATGCTTTATTTAGAGATGTAGTGGCCGAGCCTCGCTTCAATGGGGCTCGTTGGCTCTTGCAGGGTTCCCATCCTGTCAAAGTAATTAGATCGACAGTGACTGGCAATGTTCCGTCATCAAGGCCAAATTTTGTTCTGTATATTTCTTCTGCAAGTAGGAATAGTTTGCGAAGGAAAGGATTTTTTTCGGTTGTTTTCAGAGTTTCGCCCATGCCACGTAAATCCTCAACCAATCTCTTTAAAGAAGGATAGGTGATTGTCAGGCGTTCATTATCAACCACAGGTAAAGCAAACCCTGCTCGGCCTAGCAGCGTGGGAGCATCTTGAATGCGAGTCATGGGAGCAGTTCGTAGTGATGCGCCGCCCGTAAGTTGAAGCTCTGCCTCCATTAAGGATGTGCGAAGTTCATGCAGGGAGTCACCACCAAAGAAATTTGCTAGAAACAAGCCATCAGGCTTAAGTGACTGACGGATATCGTTGAAAAAGCTAGGAATGTCTTCTACCCAATGAAGCGCGAGGTTGCTGATGATAAGGTCATAGTTTTCCTCAGTCTGAGTTAACGGAGGGGCAAACGGTGGGGAATAGTGCTTTATAGAGCCCTTCAAGCAGTCTAATGGTATGGGATAAGTTGACAGATCGAGAATATTATGAAAATTTCTCTTGATATCTTGTAGCCGATCGATTAGCTCTGCAGCTAGATCATCATAGAGAAACCGATGGTTTTCAAAGAGTTTCCGTGAGCGCTCCAAGTGGAGCTTGTGACGTTTGGTGTCAAAAAGAGCCATAGGAAGTATATAGACGTTTATGAAAAACAGAGCTAGCAAAAAGACGAGTATTGCCTCTCCCGGCTCTTTAATTGAGCTCTATGAGCAGGAAACAAAATCAGCAGGTATGCGCTCTGATGCTAATCAGTTGCGTGTGCTAGAATCTTTTGAAAAACTTGCATTATCTCTTGATGAGTATGGAGGCTCAAGGAGCACTCTTCTCTCTGTATTGTCAAAGAAACAGCAGCCCAAGGGTATCTACTTGTGGGGTGATGTGGGGCGTGGGAAATCATTCCTCATGGATATGTTCTTTGAGCATGTATCACTAAAGAATAAGCGGAGGGTTCATTTTCATGCCTTTATGCAAGAGGTCCATGGGGCACTGCATAAGATGAATGGCAAAGATAATGCCCTGGAGATATTGGCTAAGAGTATTGCTGACGATTCATTGCTGCTGTGTTTTGACGAGTTTCAGGTCACCAATATTGCTGATGCCATGATCATGAAGCGTTTGTTCGAAGCGCTTTTTGCTGAGGGTGTTGTGGTGGTAGCTACCTCTAATATAGCTCCAGAATCATTATATTTGGGTGGACTACACCGAGATCGATTCTTGCCCTTTGTTGACATATTATTGGAGCAGGTGCAGGTGCTGCATTTGGATGGTAGCCAGGATTATCGACGATTGCAAGTGGAGGGGAAAAAGCGTTACTTCTTTCCGTTAAATGAGCGATCTCATAACGAAATTGAAGCTTTATGGTATCAATTAACAGAGGGCGTTTCACTGGAAGAATTAGAAATTACGGCCAATGGACGGATACTTAAGGTACCGGCTTATGCACGGAGAATTGGCCGCTTCCACTTTAAGGACTTGTGCGGACAACCGCTAGGGGCTCCAGATTATTTAGCTTTGGTGAAAGAACTAACTGGCCTTATTCTCGAAGGTATCCCCATTCTTACGCCCGAGGATCAAGATGAGGCCCACCGCCTACAAACCCTTGTCGATATTCTTTATGATAATGATATACTACTGGTCGCTTCAGGTGCGGGGAGCCTTGATCAGCTATATGTTAAAGGTCAAGGAATCGATGCCTTTAAACGTACCGTGTCTAGATTATATGAGATGTGCCATGTCTAAAGAAATGTCTAAAGAAATGTCTAAAGAAGAATTCATTGTTTCTGCCGATGATGCTGGTAACCGGTTAGATAAGTATCTGCGATTCAAGGTCGAAGGGCTTAATCAGGGAACCATCGAGAAGTACCTGAGAAAGGGAGACATCCGCGTGGGTGGAGCCAAGCAGAAGTCTAGTTATCGTCTGCAAGAAGGTGAAGTTGTGCAGATTTCAGGCTTTCTACGAAACATAGCCAAGGCACCCGCTCCTAAGAAAAAGTCTACGTTGACGGCTGATGAGAGGAAACATATCCGTTCTCTGGTTATCGATGAAGGAGAAGACTACTGGATCCTCAATAAACCCCCAGGGTTAGCTGTGCAGGGTGGTAGCAAAACGACAAACCACGTAGATCGATTGCTTCCAGGCTTAGTGGAAGAGGGTGAGCCTATCCCCAAGCTCGTACACCGTTTGGACAAGGATACCAGTGGCGTATTGTTGATCGCTAAGACGGGTAAGGCTGCACAAGCTCTAGGAAAAGAGTTTGCCAATAAGAATGTGGAGAAGACGTATTGGGCTCTCGTTGTTGGACTGCCAGACCTCTCTGAGGGGCGGATTGATATGCCTTTAGCCAAGCTGGGGGATGTGGATGGAGAGAAAGTTCAAGTGGACTACGACGAGGGGCAACGGGCGGTGACTTATTACCGTGTGATAGAAGCCTTGGGGAATAAGTTGTCTTGGTTGGAATTGTTACCCTCAACTGGGCGGACACACCAATTAAGGGTTCACTGTACTGAGGCCTTGAAGACGCCCATTGTTGGTGATGGAAAGTATGGTGGAGCCGGTGCTTTTCCTTTTGGACGAGTCCCCATGCACCTTCATGCCCGTGGACTGAGCTTCACAGCACCCTCTGGCAAAAAGGTCAGTGTGATTGCCCCCCTTCCACCTCATATGATGAAAACCTGGAATGAATTCGGATTGGAGTTAGATGCAAGTTCTGGTTGATGACAAGCCATTGATGAGTCCCGCTCGGCTGCCTTTGGACGTACCTACCCAAGCTCTTGCCACAGCGATAGCTGCGGAATGGAGTAAGGGGTTAAAGGCAGGCTACGAAGGGAAGACTTTGACCTCTCTTGCGGCTACGGCAATAGATCGTATTCCTAATTGTCGCGATGCTGTCATTATGCAGCTTATTCGCATTTGTGAGAATGACCAGCTTCTTTCCTGGGTGGATCAACCAGCTGAATTGGTTCAGATGCAAGAGGAACAATGGCGACCTCTGATTGAAATTGTGAATAAGCACCTGGTTTTAGAGCCAAGGGAACGCACAGATCTCAGTATTTATCCGATACACCCAGAAGCCGAGGCAAGGCTAAAGCAGTGGTGTGAGGATATGGACGACTTTAAACTGTCTGGCTTTTCCTACATGGTGGAGCTTTGTCATAGTTTTATACTGCCCTATTGTCTGATTTCAGGAGAGTTAACCGATCCCTTGCAAGCATGGGACCGAGCTGAACTGCACGAGAATTATCAGATTCAGAAGTGGGGGGCTGATGCTGAGATGCTTGATCGATCAGTCAAAAATCGTGGTGAATTCGTAAAGTGTCTCCAGTTTTTTCAGCTGTGTAAATAGGCTTTTAATTTTTGTATAATTTTCTTTTTCTACACTATTGAAAAGTAAGCTAACTTCTAAATTGAATACGCAAAGCTGAGTGTGGTAAATTAACTCACAAGCCTCTTTGGCAATAATAAGATTTGTACACATTGTACAAGAATAATAATAATGTTGGGGGGATGGCGTCGGTGTACTCCAATCGAGTTGGTCATTGCAGTTTACAAATTAGCCTTATAGGCTAGTATATAGATCGATACGTTTTTTATATTGACCATTCCGACCATTTGTCTCGCCAAACCAAGCCCTTTTAGGGTACGGGGAGGGACCTATAATGTTCAGATTTTTATCAAGCCTTTTTATGACAGCATCTTTTGTGTCTTTTGCATTTGCCGAATGGGAGCCAGTTTTAGAGTTTAGTACTCAAACCCCTGTTGTTCCTATGTCCCTCAAGCCAACTCAATCTGGTGAGGCTATGGCGGACGTGATTGCTTCAATATTGAACCACCAAAATAGTCGTTGGGATAATGGTTTGCATAAGTTGAGCACGAAGGAACGTCCTTTCTTAGTTAAAGGTCCTGATGACAGATTATTCTGTATAACTCATTACCTTGCTGGCCAGACTGGTAGTCTTTCTGACCGAAGACGTTCGTTTGATTTGAACTTATTACGCAAACCTGAGGAAATTCCATTGACTGTGGTAGGGATGCGGACAGATGATTTTCTACAAGAGGTTCGCCGCTCTAAGGCCTTACCTCCGACATTTCGCACAATTATTCCTTCTAAATGTAGTAATGTGAACAGCATTGATCGGTCTATCGAAGACGCACAAGATCCTCGAAGTTTCAAACTTTTAACCATACCTTTCGAGAGTGTTCGTCGGCACTCTACAGGGGGCAGAGATTACCCGAGTGCCTCAATGGTTCGATTGCCTGACCCAACTAACCGTTATTCACATATTTGCGAAGCTGTTATTAATCAACCACTCACCGGCTAAAGCCGTTGGTTTGATTAATGCTTGGAAAGTAGATTAAAAGGGTAAACCCTAGAATTCTGAAATCCTAAAGTCATCTTTTTTGTGATGTTCTTCCTGTTCCTCGATATCACGCTGCACATCCTC
>CAJQNC010000028.1 GCA_905479605.1 uncultured Alphaproteobacteria bacterium
AAACCCTCTAGCAATAATGAATAAAGCTTTAAACGATCCTCTGACTTCAGGTGGTGATACTTTCTCCGCGACATACTTTTCTCCTGTTATTTTTTTTCTAAATTTTAACAGAATGTCGCTCTTCAGTTTTGAATGTGCCAAACCTAGACGGTTGCTTGACGTTTGGGCGCTTTGACGGATTAATTCCATAATCTCTTCAGATTCTTGAGATTTTAGATCGTCCTGTTCGAGAAGGAGTTCTAACCCCGTATTGATAGCGCCCATTGGCGTGATTAAGTCATGGCACAGGCGAGAACTTAGATTCTCAGAAAACTTAAGTTTTTCGTAGGCAGACATGAAAAATCCCCTTTTCTTTCTTAGTTTTTAGTATATTGTTAACCACTCTGTAGGTATAGTGTTTTTTATAAAACTTTTAAAAAATGTGTGATTGAGGGACCAAAAAAATGAAAACCATCCACAAAATCATCATTGCTGTCATAATTTGTATCGTGGGCTTGGTGGGTTTCCGGTATGTTTATAACCGGGCCACAGAGCAGCCGTTTGCTATGGGTAATAAAGGACCTATCCCTGTTGAGGCGGCTTATGTAAAAGTTCAAGACATGGCTCGTCGCATAAGAGCTGCAGGAACATTGGTGGCTACTCAATCCGTAACGCTTCGCCCTGAAGTTTCAGGTCGTATTGCTGAGATTCTTTTCGAAGATGGTCAAGAAGTTCAAAAGGGTGCTTCTCTTTATAAAATTGAGGATGGACTATATCGCGCGAAAATGGATGAAGCAAAAGCTAAGGTTGAGCTTGCAAAGGTTGAGTACGATCGGGCGGTTTCACTTTTGAAGAAAGGTTTTGGGACAACCCAAAAACGTGACCAGGCCTTGTCAGTGTTGCGTATCAACCAAGCAGAGTTGGATAATGCTAAGCTGCAGTTGGAACATACAACAGTTACGGCTCCATTTGGTGGGACAGTGGGTCTGTCTAATGTGAGTGTGGGTGCTTTCGTAAGTGAGCAGGTAGAGTTGACGAACATCGTGGATCTCGACCCTGTTAACATTGATTTTAGCGTACCTGAGTCGTTTCTTGGATCTTTCAAGGTCGGTGATATTGTAGATGTAACAGTTGAAGGATACGATATTCTTCCTATGGATGCTCCTATTAAAGCCATCAGCCCTGAAATCGACATTGCAACACGTACCGTGATGGTCCGTGCTGTCATGGAAAACCCTGAGCTAGCTTTGCTGCCCGGGATGTTTGCTCGCGTATACCTGAATGCTGGAACAGCTAAAGATGCCGTGGTGATCTCTGAAGGAGCAATCGAGCGGGATAGTGATGAAGAATTCGTCATGCGTATTGAAGAAGGTGTCGCCATTAGAACCGTAATTGATACTGGCTTCCGGGATGGCCAAGAGGTTGAGGTTACTAATGGGTTGAAGCCAGGTGATCAAATAGTCATTGCGGGTCAGTTTAAACTTCAGGATGGTCAGGAAGTGACTGTCATCGATGAGTCAGCGGAAACCCAGGACTTAACTGAAAAGAATACCCAAGAAGAACCAAACGATAAGAACGAACAAGAAGAATAAGAATTTAAAATGAAAAACTTTACTGAAATATTTATCCGCAGACCGGTTCTGGCTACCGTTATGTCCATCATCATTCTTATGGTGGGTTTGGTCAGCTGGCGGGACCTTAATGTCCGTCAGTTTCCCGAAGTGGATAAACCTCTCATTTCAGTGACCACTTCTATGGAGGGCGCGAGTCCTCAGATCATTGAATCGACAGTGACCCAACCTTTGGAAAAAATCCTTGGTGGCCTGGAAGGTCTCGATTATATGACCTCTCGCAGTGATCCTGAAAACAGTATCATCAAGTTAAACTTTAAGATCGACCGTGATCTGGATGCGGCAGCCAGTGACGTTCGTGATCGCCTTGCTCGTGCGAAGGATCAATTGCCAGAAGAGGCTGCTGACCCTCTGATCAAAAAGGCCGATGCGGATGCATCACCAATTATCTTTCTGGCCCTCTACAGTCCACGCAAAACCGTGGCAGAGTTAGGTGACTACGCCCACCGCTTTTTGGAGAGCGATGTAGAGACTATCAAGGGTGTTGCTAGTGTTGATATCTGGGGTGGTGGCGAACTGGAAATGCACCTAGTTCTCGATCCTGTGCGTTTGAACGCTTACAAAATCACCGCTACAGACGTTGCTTCTGCATTAAAGCGTAATAACGTGAAGAAGCCGGCTGGCCGAATCGAAAGTGATGAGCGGGAATTCATGGTGACCATCAGCAACAAGCTGAACTCGGTAAAACAGTTTAACGAAATGGTCATATCAGAACGTGATGGAGCAGTGGTCCGCCTGAAGGATGTTGGGTTTGCTGAAGTGAACTCAGATGATAAGAAGTTTGCCTCACGTTTTAATGATTATAACGCAGTGAGTATTGGCCTCATTAAGCAATCCATTGCGAACCCACTGACTGTGAAAGAAGGTCTAGAAGAGAAGCTAAAAACCGTACGCAATCGTCTGCCGAAGGATGTCTATATAGACATCAGCTACGACAAAACGGTTTTCATCCAGCGCTCTATCGATCAAGTTTATCAAACTATTTTTGAGGCTATCATCCTGGTGACCTTAGTGGTGTTCTTCTTCTTGCGCTCTATGCGAGCCTCTATTATTCCACTTGTGACCATTCCTGTATCTTTGATCGGTGCCTTTGCACTGATGTCTGTGTTTGGTTTTTCCATTAACATTCTGACCTTGTTAGCTATGGTACTAGCCATTGGTTTGGTGGTGGATGATGCCATTGTGGTCCTTGAGAATATTTATAAACATATTGAACACGGAGATAGTCCCTTCCGAGCTGCCATTAACGGGACTCGAGAAATTAGCTTTGCTGTCATTGCCATGACATTGACCCTGGCTGCTGTGTATGCCCCGGTGGCACTCTCCTCGGGTATGACGGGTCGTTTGTTTACAGAGTTTGCCCTGACTCTGGCTGGTGCTGTGATCATCTCGGGTTTTGTTGCTTTAACACTTTCACCCGTCATGTGCTCATTGCTACTCAAAGGTCATGAGAAACCAAAGTCTGATGCATCGACCATTGCAAAATGGCAAGATAAATTCTCTACCACAGTTGGTGGGTGGCTTGATTGGTTAGATACTTTCTATGGTAAGCTCTTAAAGAAAACTCTTGCTCATCGGACATGGACTCTTGGAGTTTGTGGTGGTTTAACAGCTGTCAGTATTCTTGCAGCTATTTATGGTCTTCCTCGGGAGTTGACTCCTTCAGAAGATCAGGGCGTTATATATGTTTCAGCCCAAGCTCCCAATAATGCCAACTTGAAGGCGATCGATCGTTACTTTATCCAAGCCGATAAGGTCATTGGCCAGTTTCCAGAACTTGTTAAGCGTATGTCCATCAGCCAGGTGCAAGAACCCAGCTATTCCTATAACACCATGTTGCCTTGGGAAGAACGGACCCGCAGTTGTCCAGATGTTAAGAACGAACTTCAGCCACTTCTCGATAAGATTACCGGTCTCACATTTAATTCGACCTGTTTGAGCCGCTCTATCATTGGTGGTAGTAAGTACGATCTGGAATATGTGCTTGAGACTACAAAGAGCAATGAAGAGCTGGTGAAGTGGGCTTCCCAAATTTATCAGCTTTTGGAACAACACCCTGGCGTACGTGTTGACAACTGGGATGTCTATAAACCTAACCGTGACTATATTGTTGAGATTGAGGCAGATCGTGCAGCGATTTTGGGTATTGATGCAGATACCATAGCTCAAACACTCGACACCCTTATTGGAGGACGTCGTTCCACTTTCTTCGAGCGTGAAAATAAGAAATATCCTGTACGTGTATGGGTCGGCGAGCAATTCCGTAAGTCTCCCGATGATATTCTTTCCATGTATGTGCGTGGTGCCAAGGATGGTAAGGAAACGCTGGTTCCGCTTTCGGATGTGATTAAGATCAACCAGGTGGAAACACAACCCTCTATCAATCACTTTGATGGACTACGAGCAGTGACATTCTATGCCTTTATCAACGAAGGTTATGGTTTGGGCCAAGTGTTAGATCAGTTAAATGAGGTCTCTAAGCAAATCCTTCCGGACGGATTCCTGACCACTGTGTCTGGGCAAACCAGTGACTATCTGCAAGAATCTAACACTTTGATACTGATATTTGGTTTGGCCTTCGCCTTTATTTTTCTTGTGATGGCGGCTCAGTTTGAAAGTTTCGTGGATCCATTTATTATTATACTCACCGTACCCCTCTCATTGGCGGGCGCTGTAATAACCCTGTGGCTTGTGCCGACGGGAAGCTTAAATATCTACTCGCAGATTGGTTTGGTGACCCTCATTGGTTTGATTACAAAACACGGTATTCTCATCGTTGAATTTGCCAATCAGCTCCGTGATCAGGGTCGTTCTTTGAACGAGGCTATCGTAGAAGCGTCTCGCTTGCGCCTGCGCCCAATCCTTATGACCACTTTCGCGATGGTTCTAGGTGCTGTACCGCTAGCTCTTGCTACCGGTGCTGGTGCTGAGACCCGCCAGCAAATCGGTTGGGTAATCGTGGGTGGTATGACCGTAGGAACGCTCTTTACCTTATTCCTGGTCCCGGCCGTTTATACCTATCTCTCACGTGCTCGTAAGTCCAAGCGCGAAGTTGAGGCTATGGGGTAGGTATTCAAGGCTTTTATCCTGGATACTCTATATAAATCGTCAAATTAGTCGTCATCCAGGTTTGCGTGTTTGTCTGAGCTTGCTCAGGTAACAAACGCCAAGACCGGGTTCCCTGCCACAGTGATGTATTCGATCGCGACTCATGGGAGGAGATACCGGATATTGGATTCGCTACCCGCGCGCTACGTTTGCGGGCTCATCTCAATTCCGGTATGACGTTAGTTTATTAAATATATGAAATTCTAATGCACCTCTAGCCTTTCACCCTTTAACCACTTCTTAATAATCTCTCCCGTAAAATAGTGGAAAAGGCAATAAGAAGAAGAGGTTATATGTATAAGATCGCTGTTCTTTGTTCTATAGCAGATTATCTTAACATTTACACATATCCGTAAAATGGTATTCCAGGTTATCAATGAATGACTTTGCATTATCAGAGTAAGATTTCAGTCTTTGTTTAATATTGGCCCACATGGGTTCAATTTTGTTCAGGTCAG
>CAJQNC010000029.1 GCA_905479605.1 uncultured Alphaproteobacteria bacterium
TGAAGGTTTCACACACGTCTTTGCGAGACTTTCCAGAATCCAGGAAAGACATCGCCCGAGCTCTTAGCTCAATGGAGTATCCGTAGGTCATGCCTACTTTTATAGCATATATTCTGTAATTAGTATACTAAAATGCTATAAAACTCCTTAATATTAACTACAGATAACATTTATGTTTTTTGATAATCTAAGTCAACTAATATCAATTAAACATTAAGTAAGATTATACTTAATTTTTAGGTATTTGGAGTGCTCTCGTGAAAGCACTCTCCAACATCCAGTATTCCCTAGGCTGCTGCTCTTAATAATGGTGTCGTACGATCGTGATCATATAAATATAAAAGAGTCCGCAGTGCCTCTCCTTGAAGGCCAGACAAGTCAGGGTTGTCTTGCAAGATCTGCTCAGCTATTGCGTGAGCTTCTTGCAGTAATCCATAATGGAAAAACAGGTCTGCGAAATGGTATTGAGGTAGGCCACTTTGTTTAGTCCCCAACACATCTCCTCCACCACGCAGTCGAAGGTCTTCTTCGGCAATACGGAACCCATCATTGGTCTGGCGCATCACTTGAAAGCGCTCTTTGGTCATGGCTGACCACGCGGGTCCATACAGCAACAGACAAGAGCTATGCAGATCATTGCGGCCCACCCGTCCCCGCAGCTGATGCAGCTGAGAGAGGCCAAACCGCTCTGCATGCTCGATGATAATAACCGTGGCTTCGGGCACATCCACGCCTACCTCAATGACTGTGGTAGAAACCAGGATTTGTGTAGAGCCACTTTTAAAAGCTTCCATGGCCGCGTCCTTATCAGGGCCTTTCATCTGCCCATGGACCAGGCCCACAATTTCAGCTCCATACCACTGCACAAGATCCTCATAGCGTTTGGTAGCCGCTGCTAAGTCGAGGGCCTCTGACTCTTCCACCAGTGGACATACCCAATATATCTTCTCGCCACGCTCAAGAACCCGCTTGAGCCCTTCATAAACTTCGCTGAGTTTTTGCAGAGACATTACATTGGTTTGAATATCACGCCGACCTGCGGGTTTTTCGGTAAGCTTTGAGACTTGCAAATCACCGTAAGATGTTAGCATCAATGTGCGTGGGATCGGTGTGGCGGTCATCACCAGAATATCCACATGATCTCCCTTTTGGGTCAGTTTTGCTCGTTGTTCAACGCCAAAGCGGTGCTGCTCGTCAATGACTACCAATCCCAGGTTTTTAAAATTCACCGTATCCTGGATGAGGGCATGAGTGCCGATAATAATATCGATCTCTCCCGCTTGCAGTTCATCATATATTTTCTGCCGTGCTTTTCCTTTAATGCGTCCTGTTAGCAGCGCTGTGCGAATGCCTGCAGTTTTTGTGGTTTGAGAAATAGAGGCATAGTGTTGTTGTGCCAAGACTTCGGTGGGTACCAAGAGAGCTGTCTGTGATCCAGCTTCAATCACATGAGCCATGGCCAGTAAACCGACCAGAGTTTTACCACTTCCTACATCGCCCTGCAGTAATCGGGTCATACGTGTGGGGGATGATAAATCTTCACCAATTTCTTTTAATACGTGTTGCTGGGATCCGGTGAGAGTAAACCCACATTCCGCAAGAATCTTAGTTCGTAGCTCGCCTGTGGCCTGGCGCACATGTCCAGGTAATAACTGGTTCTGTTTGCGAATTAAGCTTAGTGCCAGCTGATGAGAGAGCAGTTCATCAAAAGCCATGCGCTGCCGGGCAGGGAAGGTTGGATCCACATCTGTTTCCTGAGTGGGGTTGTGGATTTGCTTTAAGGATTCATCCCACGAGGTCCACCCTTTACTTTGTAGCACAACAGGAGGTAGCCACTCGGGTAGGGTTGGTATTCGATCCAAAGCCAACTTCACAAATTTTTGGGTATGACCTTGACTGATGCCAGCTGTCAGAGGGTAAGTGGGTTCCACCTCACGCCATTGAGCTATCCGTTGCGCAGGCCAAACTTTCTCCGGGTGCGGCATTTGATATTGCCCCATGAATGATTCCACGGTTCCAGCGATAAGTTTGCGGCCGTTAAGAGGAAATTGCTGAGTCAGTGTGTTCCGATAAGCATGAAAGTAGATTAAATGGATGGGTACACCCTGGCTGTCTACACACACAACTTTGTATGGTAAGCGATTGCTGGGCTTCGGGATGTGCTCAATGACAGTGATTTCGAAGGCTGCTGTCTGCCCAGGAATACAGCTCTGCAGGCTGCTTTTCATTGGATACTTGTTCACACCAGATGGAAGATGAAACACTAAATCCCGGACCCGCTCAATACCCAGTCGCGCCAAGGCCTTGGCCATTCGACCCGCAATACCGGGCAAAGTTTCAACAGAGGCAAACAATTGGACTAAAGACTGTGGGCGCATTATTTCTCCTATAATTTCCTAGTATATAGAAAATGAGAAATGTGGAAATGCTTAAATCTTCGCGCTTAGGTCCTGTAAAATAGAGTAGTATCTTACTGACTTTCCAATTGTGTGGGAAAGGGTGCTTCATCTTTGTTGTTTCCAACAAACGAAACGTCACCTCGGGGAAGGATCATCTCAAAGGCAGAGCCTTGGCCCTCTTGACTCTGAACCTCAATATGTCCGCCCAGAAGTTCACAATAGCGTTTTACAATAGGTAGTCCAAGCCCTGTAACTTTGATTTCTTCATCAGCTTTACCATTCTTGGCAGCAAATGGCGTAAAGAGTTTCTTCATTTTGTCTGCGGGAATACCACGGCCCGTGTCAGTAACAGAGAAATGGATCCATTCATGATTGCTACCAGAGGATTTGATGCTCAATTCAATATGACCCTTGTAGGTAAACTTGGCAGCATTGCTGATAAGATTAATAAGGTTCTGGCGAATTTTGCTAAAGTCTGAATTCATAAGGTCCAGATTTGCCCCGATAATCACATCAAGTTTATTATGATTGATTGTAACCAGCGAAGACACTGCACTCACCACGTTTTCCACGATGTCTCGAACACCGAAGACATGGAAGCTTATCTCTGTTTGACCTGTTTCTAGCTTAGAAATATCGATAATATCATTGACTAAATCCAAAAGGTGAGCCCCAGCTTCTTGAATAGCTTTGATATCTTCAGTAAGTTCAGGGGCTTGCTTAGAGACTTCCTCCCGCAGCATGTCACTATAGCCAATAATTATATTTAACGGTGAGCGTATCTCATGACTCATGGTTGCCAAGAAATCTGATTTTGTTTTATAGGCTATGCTGATCTCTTCTTTGGCCTTGCGTAGTTTTTCCTCAGAGGTTTTCCGGTCAGAGATATCACGCACAAACAGATAGGCCCCTGTAAGTTCTCTGCCGTCATCATACAGACCAACAAAAACAACTGACATGTAAACGCAGCTACCATCGGCTTGCAACCCTCTTATCTCTCCAGAGGATTTTTCACGACGGTGGAGTTGATCAAATAACTTTTCTGCTTCTTCTCTATCTTCAGGATGAATTGTTTCAGCGAAATAAGCTCCGGGTAAGTCTTTCATTTCCCAACCGCTCACCATTGAGAAAGCAGGGTTAACCTCGATAAGTGTTCCTCTTCGGTCCACCAGACTGATTCCTTCAGCCATATGCATGAGTGCGTTGTTCAACTGATGAGAGGCTCTTTCAATGCGTTTGGTCTTGGTGATGTCTACCATCACACCACGCACAAAATCCTTGGCTTTGTGTCGTTCAATATATCCCTTATCCATGACCCAGATAATAGATTGATCAGCTTTGACAATGCGATACTCAACTTCATAAAACTCATTTTCTGTAAGGCTTGCTTGAATTTCATAACGCGCAGCATCCTTATCATCCGGGTGAATGATCTCGTCAAAATCTTTCCGAGTTTTATACTCTACAGGAGCGTACCCTGTTAACCGAAAGAAGTAGTCACTGACAAAGGTTGCTGACCAGTTTTCTTCATTGCTATGGGTGTAGATGGCGCCGGGTGAGGAATCAAGAAGCTTTTTCATCGTATCTTCTTTATCAGTCAATGACCTGGCCATTTTTTCAGCAAGCTTTTCTGCACGGTACTTGTTGGTATAAAGGTTCCATATGAGAGTGCCTCCCAACATGCTGAAGAGTAAGCTTAAAAATATAAGAGGTATGGAATATTGAACGTAGCTTTCAATATTCCGTTTTAAATAGAGAACTGTATAAACTTCATCATCAATTTTGAGAGTTTTCTTTGCTAAAAGATCTAAAGAAGACCCCACATCGTTTTGCTTGATGTTTTCAAATAAAAGAGTTGTCGGAGATGGTGATCCCTGAAAAAGCTGGAACTCAAGGCCACTGTCCTTCGCAATGATGCTTTCAAAAAGAGTTTGTATCTTGATCGGTGTTGCAATCCAGCCCTGTAAAAGGTTTTGACGTTCTTCCAAAGATCCAGGCACTACATCAGAGGCATAAACAGGAATGAAAAGAGTGATCGAGTTTTTACTGGCTGGTTTTCCGTCAAAAGGAGCGGGGAGTGAGGCTGCAATTTTGCCATTTTCTCCAGCTTTAAGCATTGTTTCTGCCATGATGGGGTGAGCGCATATATTATAGCCCTGAGCATTAGGGAAGTCCCATGGCATTGAGTACATGGTAATAAAGCAGCTTGGACCTGTTCCATTAAGCTCATTTGGAGTCACATTTTTAATGAATGCATAACCCTCTTGTCCTGGGCTTTTGGCGTGAGTGGGTAAAGTTTGGATGGAATGTAACCATTTGTTCTTTTCAGCCTCGGGCAATGCTGTATAGATGGAGCGCGCTGCGTAGAGGAAATCCTTTGAACGACTCATTTGTATGAGTAAATTGGGATGGGATGCTTCAACTTTTTCATTAAAATTGGATTCCAACCGCATGTATTCTTCATTCTGAGCCAGATTGTATATAGTAAATGCAATGGTCCCAGAAAATATAAAGGCAAGCCAAAATGATTTGGATAGGACCATGTCTGATAAGGTATGAATCGCGAGGGCGAATCGTGAGGGGTTTTCGTGATCTTCAGACATTTGTGCCATTTTAAAGGATACCTAGTTGTTTCCTAGCAAGTGTCTCAAGAAGAGGTTGATAAATAGTAAATTCCCGATAATTTTTCTGAGTTTCTCAGTGATAATATGACGTGAGCCAGTGTCAATGTATGGAAAATCTCGCATAATATTTACAATTTTAGACAAATTTTAATATTTGACTTCTCCTGCACTAGTACCTATCTATTTTTATACACCTTCTTTTCATATTTATCGGTGTAATTGTCTTATTTATTTACTCAGGAGTTATCAAATGTTAAAAAAGTTTATTTTTACCCTCTCTCTTTCTAGTTTATTTTCCCTTTCATCCGTTCATGCAGACCTTGGAGATGAGTTTGAAAAGTCTATGGATGTTTGGCAAAATTCTTACGCTGTTCTTCAGGTTGTTAGAAACCACGCCCCATTTCGCCGAATTCAGACTGTGACTGTGCCATTAGTTGAGAAACAAGGTGGTGATTCAATACAGGTTCTCAGAAAGATTCTCAAAAAGTATGTACCTGAACTCATTCAAAGCCCGGAATATAGACAAGAAGGCACAGGCTACTTCGAAACTGTGGAGCTGCTTGATCCAGTCTATCGTGACGCTTTCTCTCTAAAAGAGAATACGCCACTTGTACCTATAGTCTCAGGTCATGAATTACATGAGGTTCACAGGGTTATTGAGCATGATGATGTGCCCGAACTACTGCAGTCCGGAGTATAAACAAAAAGGCACAGGCTACTTCGAAACTGTGGAGTTGCTTGATCCAGTCTATCGTGACGCTTTCTCTATAGAAGAGAATACGCCACTTTTACCTATTGTCTCAGGTCATGAATTAGATAGGGTTCACAGACTTATTGAGCCTGGCGATTCTGCTAGAGGCAATTAGGGCAACAATGTGGGGTTGAGAGGGGCTTAAAAACCTCTCTTCACTCCTTTTCTAAAGTGTCTAAGCAACTGCCTTACTAAGAATTTTCTCCAAAAGCCAGGCCTCGGCCGCAGATTCCAGAACACATACGAAACAAGACCTTATCTGGATTATGAGTCATGTATCGTAAGTAACAGGAAGCATGAATGTTTTTGACTGAGGGTTTCCTGAGATTTTTTCTGAGTTTCTCAGTGACACTGTGAAATAAACTGAGTAGGATCAGGCAAGATCAAATAATAAGAACGAGTATATGACGGGGGCGCAATTTCTAGACATCGGCCGAGATGCCATTTGGTTGACCCTTAAAATTGGCGGTCCAATGTTGATCGTGGCTTTGGTGGTAGGGTTTACAATTTCTTTGGTACAAGCCCTGACACAAATTCAAGAAATGACTCTCTCCTTCGTCCCCAAAATTTTGGCCATATTCCTAGCGCTTATGCTATTTCTTCCCTACATGGGGATGATGTTAGATTCCTTTGCTCAGGAGCTCTTCACTCGCATTGCTAATATACGAGGGCACTAGGCGATGGAGCCCCTCAATGCAGTGGTCATTCAAGAGCTTTGGCCCTACTTCCTTGTGGGTGCCCGTATTGCAGGAGCAATATTTGCCATGCCTGGATTTTCTGAAGCCTTTGTCAATGGCCGAGTCCGTTTCTTTATTGGTTTAGGCCTAACTCTTATTATCACTCCCATGCTTGCAGACAATCTTATTGAAGCTTCCGTTGGTTCATATCATGCCATATTGCTGCTCATGGGGGAGTTTTTTGTTGGAATTTTCATTGGCCTTGTTGCCAAGGTGGTGATGTCAGCTTTAGATGTAGCAGGCACAGTCATCGGTTTTCAAATGAGCTTGGCGAATGCCTTTGTCTTTAATCCAACTCAAGCCAGTCAGAGTAACATTATCGGAGTGTTTCTTAGTTTAACAGCTCTGGTTCTCATTTTCGTTATGGATCTTCATTATTATATGATCGTGGGTTTGTATGAAAGTTATGACATCATTACTCCTGGCCGTATGTTACCCCTTGAAAACTTTTCTCAGCTTATGATTGAAGTGGTGAGCAAGAGTTTTATGGTGGGGGCTAAGATCGCCGCTCCCTTTATTATTTTGGGAACCACGGTGATCATGGCATTGGGACTTCTTAATCGTCTGATGCCCCAAGTTCAGATCTACTTCATTTCTCAGCCTTTTGTTATTGGTGTAGGTTTCTTTGTTTTGGCTGTGACCCTTGGAGCCCTCATGAATACATTCCTCGATTTTGCAGGGTTATTTTTTGGTTACTTTTCTCATGGAGGACGGGTCTAGCTATGGCTGATGGCAAAGAGGAAGATGCCTCCCAAAAAACCGAAGAGGCTTCCCATCATAAGCTGGAAGAAGCTAAGAAAAAGGGTCAAGTTCCCCTCTCTAAAGAACTCACCCATTTTTTCGCGCTGATTGCAGCGACGATCTTTGTAGCTCTACTTTCTCCTTTTATTGGTCAGCGTTTGGCTGCCATTCTTAAGCCGTATTTCGATACCAATATGGATTTGATGGATGAGGGGACGTCCCTCATCTATATAATCTTTGATACGCTGTGGGAAGTTTTCCTTCTCTTTTCAGTGCCGTTATTGCTCTTCGCTGCAGCTGGTGTTTTAGCCGGTGGATTGCAGACTCAGTTCAGTTTTTCCAGTGAGAAAATAGCACCCAAGCTTTCCAATATTTCGTTGTTGAGTGGAATCAAGCGCCTGTTTTCGTTAAAGGCAATGATGGAGTTTGCAAAGGGTATCCTAAAACTTTCAGTGGTGGGTGCCATTACCCTCTTGATTATATGGCCTGAAATTAGTCGTTTAGATGTGATGGCTACTATAGGTGTCATTGATATTTACCAAGAAGTGCGAGATGTCGTGACTCAGCTATTTATTGCAGTTGTGTGTGCCTTGCTTGTGTTAGCGGCTATGGACTTCATTTTTCAAAAATTCCAGTTTGCCAAAGATATGCGAATGACCAAACAAGAGGTGAAGGAAGAGCATAAACAGCTCGAAGGAGACCCACAGATTCGCAGTAAGCGCCGCCAGAAACAACGAGCTTTATCGGCGATGCGGTCCTCAATGAGTGAAATCCCCCATGCAACTGTATTAGTTACCAACCCAACTCACTTTGCCATAGGTTTGAAGTGGGATGTTGTAACCATGGAAGCCCCTCAGGTCATCGCCAAAGGCCAGGATTTAATCGCAGTGCGCATGCGCCAGCTGGCTCGTGAAAATAATGTCCCGATCATTGAAAATCCCCCATTGGCTCGGGCCCTTTTTGCCAGTTTAGAGATCGATGACTTTATCAAACCAGAGCATTTCCTCGCTGTGGCTGAAATCATCCGTTATGTGAAAGGTGTAGATGCCCATTACTTAGCTCGTGAAGAAGTTGGTGAAGCTGAATAAGGGAGGTGGAGGATACGGACCCGGAAACTGAATGTTGAAGGTTAGGATCTAGAGAGGCGAACACTAACCTCCAACAAACAATTCCTAATAAAATAGGTTATTTTATTTATCTTCTACACTTTAGATAATAATTGGATAATCTATTTTCAATAAGTTGGTAGTTTTTATTTGAAATATTTTAGGGTTATATGAAGTCATGTTTTGAAAACACATCCCCTTGGGTTTAGGTATTAGTATCCGGGGTCCAACTCGCCTCAAAGGAGATGTCCCCCAGGTGTTCAGATGGGCCCCGGCTCGAGGGCTGGGGAACGTAGGCTATTGAAGATAAACATTTTTTAAACCGGCCAGTACTGCATCAAGTGCGGGGAACGTACCCTTTTATATTCAAGACAGCAATTCGCAGTGGTTTTACCGGACACTAGTGGCTCGGAGGCCGGGGAACGTTTTATATGGGGAATGATTAAATCAGAGTCCAATTAATCCAAATCACTTTACACGAAAGCTTCAGGTTGGACGCTTCTAGATAACTGCTTCTCGTTTGCCGGACTCAAGCGAACCTTAGTATCCGGGATCCATGTTGCCTCAAAACGTAACTCCGTAATGGCTCAAACTGGACCCCAGTTGTTTCCTGGAACCTCAAAAACTCCATATGCTTCCCTCACTGGAAAGGGGTATATTCTCAATCATCAGATCCGTTAGCGCCCATACCAGAGCATCCATACGATCTGGCGAACTGCGGCTCGTCTCAGGAATGTAAGTCAACATTTGTTGCTCCAATTCCGGGAATGAACGAGCATGGCTGACTTTGCCTTGCTCATAAAGAGACACGACCGGTTGGGCTCGGAGTGCCTTATCTCGCGTGGCTCGCACGGCTTTGAAGTGTACATGAGGATCGACTGATTGCAGCATTTGCTCGACCAGGTCACCTCCCATGTTCACTTCAGCCACGATTCGATTGGCTCCAAGGCGGTGGTAAGCCTCGATTGCTCTACGGGCCCACTGGATGGGAGGGCTGCGGCCAGAGAGGTCCTCCAGCACAACAGCTTGTCTATTGGGAGTGCGCCCCGCAACGATGATTCCTGTTTCATCACTATGGGCATGGGACGTGACGGCTGGGTCAATGGCCACCACCAGGCTTTGGAGTTTGGTATTGCTATAAGCATCCTTGGCATTAGCAATTAACTGGGTCGACCATAGTGCTCTAGAGTCATCGTCGAGAACTTCGGCCATGAGCTCCTGGCGACCCAGCTGGGTATTCTGGTACATGTCCTTTATAGAATAAAGGAATCGTTGTGAGAGGTTACTTTGATTTTCAAAAGTAGTTCCTCGGGTCACCACGGTATCTTTCTGCTGGAGTAATTCTTTAATCAAAGGGTCCGGGCGAGGTGTTGTGGTGACAATGGTTTGTGGGTGGCTTCCCAAACGTAAGGTAAACATCAGCTGTTCCCAAAATCGGCTTGGCTCTTGAAACTTCGCCAGCTCGTCCACCCAAGCTGTATCAAATTGGGGGCCGCGCAATTGGTTGGGCCGGTCACCACTATAGCAAAAAGCCATCGCCCCATTGGGCCATGTAATCTGTCGTTTGGAGGGTTCATAGAGAAGTTTTTCGTTGGGTGGGTGAACAGCGAGAATACCTGAAGGTCCTTCCACCATGATTTGGCGAGTTTCATGTTCCGTTTCCCCTACGAGTGCTATGCGTCTCGCCTTACCTTGTGAGACCCACATGCGAATTGTCTCCGCACCCGTGCGGGTTTTGCCAAATCCTCGACCAGCTAAGACGACCCAGGTATTCCAATTTCCATCAGGGGGTCGCTGTTTTCTCCGTGCTTGGTGTGTCCAATCATAAGGGGAAATTGTTTGAGTTATATTGCACTTGGATTCTTTGTTCATAATGGTTTCCTTAGGTTGCTTTTTAAGGGTTTTTTTATGCTCAAGAAGCTTCTAAAAAGGTCCCCTATTCGGGTCAAGATCCCTCAGGCGAGACTCAAAACCCAGGCAAAGATATGTGCTTGTCCTTGTTCCGAAATAAAAATATTTTTCAAATAACAGCTTATATCCATCCCGGTTTGTGAGTTTGTCCGAGCTTGCTCAATCAACAAAAGCTAAAAGCGGGTTTTGTTGTCAAATAGAATGCTTTATGAGAGGTTCTGCAAAATAAATAAAATTTTAAATAAATTTGTATAAAATTAATTACTTTGACTTATTTATATTCTTTGTTTAATTGTATGCACATGTTTGGTTTGCTTGTTTTATAAGACTATTGAATATGTTTTTTTGCGGAGCTCGCCAAATGTTGTTAATAATTTAATTTTTAAGGATATGGTTTATGAAAAATATTTTATTTGTTGCTCTTTTTTTAACTGGTGCCCTGGGGAATGCTCAGTTCTCCTACGCTGCAAAATCCTCTCTGAATTCCTGCGATGGGGATGGTAAGGGTACATCTTCAACTTCACGTCCAGTTCCAAAATTCAAAAAAACGAAGCGCAGGCCAGCAAAGACCTGGATGCCTGCAGCTCCTATCAAACCAGGTTCAACCCTACAAAGTTATTGGAAAGCAGAAGTTGAAAAAGATGGTGGAGCAACTTTGAAAATGGTGAAGGGTCAATTGTGGATTAGGAACCGGTAATTTTACAAGATTAAACAGTACTTTTTCGGCTGCTTTAATTATATAAAGCAGCCTTTTTTACAACTTCAGCGTCCGCGCACCAACTCATACAGCGCCAGGGCTGTTGCTACCGATACATTAAGGGTCGAGAAATCTTCACGAGTCGGTAGTTTCACCATGTGGTCGCAGTTTTCTCGTGTCAGGCGACGCAGGCCTTCGCCTTCAGCACCCATAACCAATGCGAGTTTACCGGTGAGCCCAGCCTCAGTGATGGTTTGTGGTGCATGTTCATCCAAGCCCACAGTCCAAAAACCCAGTTCTTTGATTTCATCCATAGCGCGGGCTAGGTTGGTGACTTTGATGATGGGTAGAGCTTCGATACCTCCACAGGCCGTCTTGGCTAAGGTGCCGGAAAGAGGAGGGGAGTGTTTCTCAGTCATTACCAGAGCTTGTGCCCCAAGGGCTGCCGCTGTGCGAACAATAGCACCTACATTATGAGGGTCGGTAACATGGTCTAAGATCACGACCTTGGTGTCTTCATTGCAATTCTTCAGAACACTACCCAGACTGGGCTCTTCCAAATGTGAAGCCTTGAGGACAACTCCTTGGTGAACCGCATTCTCTGGTAACATCTTATTGAGGGTGGCCATATCGCAATCCTTGACCGAGAGGCCTGGGGGGATAGCGAGTTCTTTCACTCCATTCGCAGTGGCCCAAAGAGTTTGGTGCCGGCGTTCGGGGTTTTGCAGAGCCGCATTGACCGCATGTAACCCCCACAACAATGTGTCGTCTTTACTCTTTTTCACTACAGCAGCATGGCCAGTGGGTCTTCAATGCATGCCTTGAAGGCTGTCAAGTACTGGGCTGCCACAGCGCCGTCCACAGCTCGGTGATCTACCGATAGTGTGCAGGTCATGACGGTAGCAATTTCAAGCTGACCATTTCTGACAACCGGGCGTTGCTCTCCAGCACCCACAGCTAGGATACAAGCTTGCGGTGGGTTAATGACGGCAGAGAAGTCCTTAATGCCGAACATACCCAAGTTGGAAACCGTGAAGGTACCGCCTTGGAATTCCTGTGGCTGCAGTTGATTGGAACGAGCGCGACTCGCCAGATCTTTCATCTCACTGGAAATTTGTGCCAGTCCTTTGGTGTGAGCTTCACGCACGATGGGAGTAATCAATCCTCCTTCGACTGTAACTGCCACACTGACGTCTGCGGACTCATACTGTACTAACTGGTCGTTGATCCAAGACGCGTTGGCTGCAGGAACCTGCTGCAAAGCCATAGCTGCCGCTTTGATGACGATGTCATTGACGGAGATTTTGAGTTTACCCTTGCTGCTTTCGTTCATACGCTTGCGAGCTTGTAGCAAAGTGTCGATTTCACAGTCTACCGTCAAATAGAAGTGGGGCACGGTCTGCTTGGACTCTTGCAAGCGGGCTGCAATGACCTTGCGCATCATAGAGGGCTCAGTGATTTCATGTGCGGGCTCATACCCAGATAATTGGACAGAGCCAGTCGCCAAAGGACGAGCAGCAGCTGCAACACCACCACCCGCAGCAATGGCGGTTTCCACGTCTGCTTTTACAATGCGGCCACGTGGGCCAGTGCCCGCAACGACTGATAAGTCGAGATTGGATTGACGAGCAATGCGCTTGGCCAACGGCGTCGCAAAAACCCGCTCACCTGATGTCGTAGTGGTTTGTGGAGCTGCACCTGAAACAACGCTGAGGTCTGGCTTCGCTTCAGCCTTGGGTGCTGGTTCAGACTGAGCTTTTGCGGGTTTGTCTGTTTTTTCTTCGGTCGCTTCTGCCTTAGCTGGAGCTGGAGCACTTGCTTCATAGCCTTCCAATGCAGTGGCCTCTTCACCTTCTTCGAGCAAGAGAGCAATCAGCTGATTGACCTTCACATTTTGCGTGCCTGCAGGAACGAGAACCTTACCCAAAACCCCTTCATCCACAGACTCAACCTCCATGGTCGCCTTGTCTGTTTCAATCTCGGCAATAACATCACCAGACTCTACAGTGTCTCCTTCTTTCTTGGTCCACTTGACCAAGTTTCCTTCGGTCATTGTGGGCGATAGGGCTGGCATTAAAATTTCGATGGGCATAGGGTGTATATCCTTGTTAATAAAAGTTGCCCCATCAAACCAGTGAGGCCCCTAAATGTCAACGAAGAATGCTTGCAATCCCAAAGGAAATATGGTTTTTCCTTTCTTTATGAATTGCTTTAAATCAGGCTATTAGGTGTTTTGATGAATATGTTAAGTAAGCCTTTAGTTTGTCTAGCCTTCCGAGGATCAGTTTTGTCAGCTTGCGCTGATGCATTCGAATTCTTTCTGGAGAGGGATGGAAAGCTACGTCAGCTGTGGAAAAGCTCTTCCACCAAGGAGTCAGTAGATGGAAAAATATAACATCATTCATATCGAACAAGGAGATTGTGAGCGCACCCTTAAAGAGCCTGCCAAGGAAGTGCCGTTCCCACTGAGTGAAGAGCACCTCAACCTCATACATGCTATGAGCCAGAAGTTTGAGGACGACAACATGGCGGGGTTAGCTGCACCACAAGTAGGTCACCCCTGGAAGATCATCCTATTCCATGTCACCGAGATGGCCATGGAAAATCGGGAAAATGCCGACGATTCGGTCCCCTTAACCCTTCTGATTAACCCCTCCTACGAGCCGGTAAAAGAGGACGGTCAAAACAATGACTGGGAGGCGTGCTTCTCAGTACACTCCACCATGGGTAAAGTAGACCGCTGGAACACCATTCATTTCAAAGGATTCAACATTGAAGGAAAACCTGTAGAAGGGCTTGCTCAGGGTTTCCTTGCGCGACTCCTCCAGCATGAAATAGATCATGTGAACGGAGTGTTGTTTGTAGACCGCCTCAAGCCCGAAAACACCCAAGGCCCTATGGATGAAATGCGTAAAATGCGGTTGCAGGAGTTAGGAATGGAGGAGTGAGGTGTTTTACTCTATCTTATCGGTCAACCTATAGCTAGTGCTACGTCCCCCACCAGGGTTCTGAATGAATATACCACGAGTCTTCAAGTTCTGAATGTCTCGTAATGCTGTGTCATTAGAACATTTTGCCATCTTTGCGTACTTGGATGTATTCATATACCCTTCAAAGTCATCTTCAAGCATGCGGTTAATGATAAGTTGTTGGCGTTCATTCACGGGGTTCTCATTAATTTTTTGCCAAAGCTTTGTTTTAAAAAGCACATTGCCCAGTATATTTTCGGCGTTCGATATGGATCGTTCAAGGCAACCTAAGAACCAGCTTAGCCACTCGGTAATATCCATAGTGTTGCGCTGCTGTCTTTCGAGAATGTCGTAATAATTTTTCCGCTCAGATTCGATTTGGCTCGAAAGGCTATAGAATCGATCAGATGTTCCATCGGCATGTGAGAGTGCCATGTCACCAATCGCACGGGCAATACGCCCATTTCCATCTTCAAATGGATGAATCGTTACAAACCAAAAATGAGAAATTCCTGCCTTGAGTACTGGGTCAATAGGGTTTGACTCATTAAACCATGTCAAAAACTGTTCCATCTCTCGTTCAAGCTTTTCAGCAGCAGGTGCTTCAAAGTGGACCTTTTCCTTGCCTATAGGGCCTGAAATGACTTGCATTGGACCCGATTCGATGGTGCGCCAATTGCCTACACTAATACGATTCATGCCGCTTCGTCCTGTTGGAAAAAGCGCAGCGTGCCAGTTAAATAACCTTTTCTTCGTCAACGGTTTTGAATACCCTTGTGTAGCGTCAAGCATCATCTCAACAATGCCTTCTACATCACGACTCGCAGGAATCAGGTCTGCAACGTCAAGCCCTAGGTGCCGTGCAATAGATGAACGCACTTCCTGAGGGTTTAAGTTTTCACCCTCAATAGCTGAAGATTTTACAACATCATTTGTCAGTACATTGAGGTTAGCTTCGCGTTTGAAGTCGAATCTAATGTTTTCCATGTGACCAAGGAGTTGTCCTTGGCGATAGCGAATATTGGATAGCTGAGTGGAAATGGCTTCCACATCCCAAGTGAATTGAGGCCAGCTTTGATTTTCGTGTATCCACATATTATTCACCGCATGTTTTGAGGTGATTATAGTGGTTATTCACCGCAAAAGCAACTTTATTCACCACATAGCTTGCGGTGAATAAAGGGTCTATTCACCGCACAAGGGGATCGTTAAGCCCCCGTTACAACCTCCATTGAAAATATTCTCCTCATGCACTAGTATCCGATCATCAACAAAGGAATAGAATCGATGCAAAATAAAAAACTCATTACTGGTCTCTCGCTCGTCGCGGTTCTCGCCTTGTTTACAGTGCTAGGTGTATGGCGAACCAGCCAGCCCCATGAAGAGCGAGGTGCTATTGTTGCCGGCCATGACAGTGAGATTATCGAAGAGGGACTGCCGTCCATCGGTGGGCCGTTTCAATTGGTTGATCAGAAGGGTAACTTGCGTACCGAAGAAGACTTCCGAGGCAAGCCGATGATGATTTATTTCGGCTACACCTACTGCCCTGATATCTGCCCCATGGGACTTTCAGCTATGGGCCAAGCCCTCAAAGATATGGGTGATGAAAGCGCGTTCCAGCCCATCTTCATCACCGTTGATCCAGAGCGTGACACGGTGGGCCAGTTAAGTACCTATGCCCAGAACTTCGATCCCCACTTTGTGATGCTGACCGGTGATAAAGATCACATTGCTGAGGCCATGAGTGCATACCGGGTGTATGCGGCACGAGCTCCTGAAGATCGTGGAGCGAATGATTATTTAATCGATCACTCATCGGTCATTTATTTCATGGATGAAAAAGGCCAATTTGCTATGCATTTCAATCATCAATCCACCCCTGAGGAAATCGTCAAGGGTATTCAAGAGTGGCAACAAGGTCGCAGCACCTAAGGAATAGTGAAGGAGGGGGTAGAAATTCCCCTCATTTCATGATGTTATAGCCCCATGTCCTACATGCAACGAGATATAAAACGCCGATTTACCCAGGCTTTGGCTCCCACGTTAGCCATAGCTCTCATGGGGTATTTTATCTACCATGCGATTCAAGGCGACCGAGGTCTATTGGCGTGGATTCAACTGACCCAGCAACTGGATACAGCCAAAGCTGAGCTTTCCGAAATCAAAGCAGCGCGTCAGCAACTCGAAGACAAAGTGGGTGGACTTCGCCCCGAGAGCCTTAATCGTGATTTATTAGAAGAGCAAGTGCGCCAATTTTTAGGCTATAGTCACCCTGATGAGATGGTGGTGATCCTTGACGACCCCAGTGAGGGTTCGCTTTAAGAAAAATAGAAAAATCACTCTTCTCGATCATTCATAATGGTCCTGGCTAGACTTTAGGTGTATTGTCCCAAGTAGCTCAAGATGGCCTGTATCTCCTTTAAGATATGCGGCATACTTTGGACGTAACTCCTCAACTTTTCCCCAGAGATCTTGCAAAATGTAAGTGCTCTGAATTCCCAGAAATAGTGCATAACCACGGGCTCGGGTGGGTGTACGTGCAAATAAGAGAGCCTTGTGAACATAGGGGAGAACTTCTTTGAATTTATCCTGTCTGGTCAAGGCTGTCGCCATATCCAATTGGCCTTGAAGGCGTTCCTGGTGGGTGAGGCCTTTGGAATTCAGGACTTTGTAAAGCTTGTCTTCTGCAAGAGCATAAAGCTCATGTTTTTGTTTTTTGTGCTTTTGCTCTGAAGCATAATTCAAAGCAGATCTTGCCCAGTTGAGGGTATCTTCAATAGACATATTTGATGCGCCTAAGAGGCGAGCTTGATTGAAAGCTTCATGAGTTCTCTGGTAATCCTTTATATCAAAGGAGTTTCTCGCAATATTCATGTATATGCTTCTTTGGGCTTGAGGTGATAGGTCGGGAAAGCTGATGGCTTCTTCAAAATAAATGAGAGCTTCTTTGGGCTTCTTAACAGTTTTCAAGGTGGATCCTAGATCAAGAAGTGTTTGCAATCGATTATTTTGTTGCCAATCTGCTATGGTTAAAGCGCTTTTGTAGAAGCGAACAGCCTCTTCATTGCGCTGCAAATGGTTAAGACACAGAGCCAGATGGTGAAATGTCCTCGCCTGATGCCAGGCAGCCCAATCTTTGATGGCGAGAGCTTCGAAGAAAGATTTCATGGCGTCCTCCCACCTTTCGCCCATCAGAATATAGATTTGTCCCTTGCCTTGGTGGGTCATAGCGGCTATGTCAGGTGCAGGTTTCGAATGCAGCACCGTATCATAGGCCGCGAGGGCAATGTCAAATCGACCTATCTTGTAAAGCCCATAGGCGAAATAATAATCTGCAAGTTCCTTAACGCTTCTAGGTAAGTTGGAAATTTCTTTAACTTTCGCAAAATAGTCAACGACTTGGTGAAAATCTTTGTTTTTTATGTATGAGTCACCAACAAGCGCAAGAATTTCAGTAGTTTGTTGAATCAAAGTCATTGAAGGAGCGAGGCGATGATATTCTTCAGGGGCTCGAAAAATTTCTTCATATATGGAAAAAGCTTTGTTTTGATTTTTTGACTTCCATAAACCCCAAGCTTCAAAAACGCGACTACTCCAAAAGGCGTCCCCTGACAGAGGGACGTCGCGATTAGTTTTTTGTATAATTTCAATGCCCTGGTCATAACCACCAAGTTCATAAAACTGTAGACTCACGGCAATCGCATCTGTAGCCCACTCTTCAGGTGGCTGTGATGACTGATTTGCAAGTAGGTTGTCCAGATTTTCTAAGGTGTCTTCAATTGATTTGGCGGGGTGTATATGAATGCTGGCTTCTGCGGGGTAGGTAACTTTCATGAGTTGTGGCAGAATGCGCTTAGGCTTTCCTCCTCTGCCACCAGCATCTAACTCTGTTTTTCTTCCTCCTCCAGCCCAGCTCTTATCGATACTGATACCGATTCCCAACGTAACGAACAGTGTGAATGCCAGAACCTTGGTGGGTAAGAGTTTCATAGTTCAGGCTTATGTGGGGTTAAGCAGGCTCGCAAGGCCTGGTTTTGTGTAGGCGATGAACATGATCAAGAGCAGAAGAGAGTAGAGGTGTACGGTTTTCTTTTCCATAGGATGTCTCCCTATTAGTGCGTGCTCGGCTTTAGCAATGAAGCTAAGGCATAGAAGCGCGAAATTGTCCCTGTTTCTGATTTATATTATTTTTATATTTCGGGGATTCTATCACTGTTTTATTTAAAAGTCAAATAAAATTAAAGTAACTGTTTGTTAATATAATAAGATATACCATAGAATTATAGTGATATGTAAATTATATTTGGTGTTAGTAGGTATTATGTCCAGGTTAAACCCACATACTGTTTTATTAGATAAAACGTTTGCAGAGGCCAACACTTTGTTGCTTGAGGCAAGGGGCTATGTGAAATGGCAAGCTCCGGTCGACGCGGAAGAGTTAAGTCCGCTTAGTCGGTTGAAAGTAAGCTGTGAATCCATGCGAGTTACGGCACGATTGACGCAAGTTATGGCTTGGCTAATGCTGCAGAAAGCAGTGCAGGGTGGAGAGGTGACATTAGAGGAAGCCAATGATGAGGCTTTGCATGTCCTGAACAGTCAGACCTGTTTAGATAACGAGTCGGAAACTGATAATGATATTCCACCACGATTAAGGATTTTGCTTCACGATAGTCTTAATTTGTATTTGCGGATTATGCGTTTGGACGCCCAGTGCCGGAAGGCTCAGTTGGGTCCATCCGAAATAAGGAAACTGACAGATCCGCGTCATTAACTAAGGACTGATAAGCCTTAAAATAGAGGAGTGAGAACGATGAATATTTGTATTCGTGTTATTGATGCCCTGTCAGGGGCCTATCGTAATGTAGAAGAGAATTGGTGCGTTTGGATGAAGCTGATAATGGCACCGCTTATTTTATATACGGCGTGTATTGCGATTGCCAGCTCTGGCTTTAACATTTTAATCCCAGGTTTGGTGCAGGTTGTATTTGGGATTTTGGCGATTATTTTCTTACCTATGATGGTGGTGAATATATATCGCTACGGTATTCTTGGTGAGTACAAGGATACATGGCTCAACGTCCGATTCGACAAGCCCGTATGGCGGGTGCTGCTCTATATAATCTTGATGGTTTTGATTTCGGCTGCAGTTGGTGGCGCGATTGGTGGAGCGGTTGGGGGTGTTTATGTTCTTTTGGAAGACATAGGGATCACTGCTGGCGCAGGACTTGCGGGAGGATTGCTTTATCTCTATTTCATGTACCGTTGCTTGTTCTTGTTGATTCCAGCAGTTGCTATCGGAGAAAAGCACCCCTTTAAGAAAGTCTTTGCCATTACCCGCGGGCAAGTGCTCTACGTATTCTTGGCAATTTCAAGGGTGAAGTGCGAATTCCGATTTGGCAATTTCAAGGGTGAAGTGCGAATTCCGATTTAGAGGCTACCCCTTTTTAGTGCCTCTTTCA
>CAJQNC010000030.1 GCA_905479605.1 uncultured Alphaproteobacteria bacterium
TAACCATGAGCTGCAAAAAGCTGTTCATAAATATAACTCTTACAGGCCGCATGCGAACTTGAAAATGATGACTCCTTGTGAGTATATTAATGATTCCTATCGAGAGGCTGCATGAGTCTCATATGTATTGAACCTACACAACCCTAAAAATGTCATTGACGAGGTAAAAAAATAGCGTATATAGTGGGGTCATCAACGAAAGAGCACTACATATAGTATTCCAATCGATAATTGGGTCGTTATTTTGCGCTCCTTAGTAACTGAAATTTGTCTATTATAAAAAAAAGAATAAGAGGAGCCAGTCCATGAAAATAGCCCGCCGTTTCACTGTTGCCGGAAAAGATCCCTACCAGGATATTAATTTTCGTAAGGCAGATAGTGAAATTCGTAACCCTGATGGTTCTGTTGTGTTTCAGCTCAAGGATATTGAAGTTCCGAAGCAATGGTCACAGGTAGCGAGCGATATTTTAGCTCAGAAGTATTTTCGTAAGGCGGGAGTTCCTCAGGCGTTGAAGCTTGCAAAAGAAGAGGGCATTCCTGAGTGGCTTTTACCACGAGTTGCTGATGAAAAGGCATTGGAAAATCTGCCCGAAGATAAGCGCTATAGCAGTGAGATTTCTGCTAAGCAAGTTTTCGATAGGCTAGCTGGTTGTTGGACTTATTGGGGGTGGAAAGGAAACTATTTTGATTCCGAATCAGATGCTTTAGCTTATTTTGATGAAATGCGTTTCATGCTGGCCATGCAAATGTGTGCACCTAATTCTCCCCAGTGGTTTAATACAGGCTTGCATTGGGCTTATGGTATTGATGGGCCTGGTCAAGGTCATTATTACGTAGACTACAAATCTGGCGAGTTAAAAGCGTCCGAGTCGTCTTATAAGCACCCTCAACCCCATGCATGCTTTATCCAAAGCATCAAGGACGACCTGGTCAATGAAGGTGGTATTATGGACTTGTGGGTTCGTGAAGCACGCTTATTCAAATATGGTTCAGGCACAGGAACTAACTTCTCTAACTTACGTGGTGCTGGTGAAGATCTTTCTGGTGGAGGAAAGTCATCAGGTATGATGAGTTTCCTCCGTATTGGAGATCGGGCTGCAGGGGCTATTAAGTCTGGGGGTACAACTCGTCGTGCGGCTAAAATGGTTACAGTAGATATTGATCACCCCGATATAGAAACATTTATCAATTGGAAGGTTGAAGAAGAGCAAAAAGTCCTCGATTTGGTCGTTGGTTCTAAAGTCGCCAAAAAGCATCTCACAGCTATTATGGATGCTTGTCAGGTTGGAGAAGGGGATGAGCGCTTTAACCCGCAAGAAAACCCTGATCTTTATAAAGCGATTAAAGCTGCCAAGCATGTTTTTATACCTGAAAACTATTGCCAGCGAATTATTCAATTTGCAAAACAAGGGTATACGTCTCTGGAGTTTCCTACTTTTGATACTGACTGGAACTCAGAAGCCTACCTGACGGTCTCTGGGCAAAATTCCAATAACTCTGTTCGTGTAACCAATGAATTCCTGCATGCGGTTGAAAAGAATAAAGATTGGGATCTTATTCGTCGTACCAATGGGCAGGTTCACCGAACCGTAAAAGCCCGGGATCTATGGGAGCAAGTTGCTCTTGCTGCTTGGGCATCTGCAGATCCAGGTGTTCAGTATGATACTACTATTAACGATTGGCATACGTGCCCTAAGAGTGGTCGGATTAACGGCTCAAATCCGTGCTCTGAGTATATGTTTCTAGACGATACTGCTTGTAACCTAGCTTCATTGAACTTGGTCACGTTCATGGATGAGAGTGCTGAGTCTGGAAAAGTAAGTTTCCGTACAGAAGAGTTTGAGCATGCCGTAAGGCTGTGGACTGTTGCCCTTGAAATTTCAGTGATGATGGCTCAGTTTCCCTCTAAGGAAATCGCACAGCTTTCATATGAGTTTAGGACGCTCGGCCTTGGTTTTGCCAACATTGGTGGATTATTGATGTCCTCTGGTATAAGTTATGACAGTGATGAAGCGCGTGCTTTCTGCGGGGCTATTTCTGCATTAATGACAGGTGTTTCTTATGAGACATCCGCTGAAATGGCTCAAGAGCATGGGCCTTTCCCAAATTATGATACGAATAAAGACGACATGCTTCGGGTTATCCGTAACCACCGTAATGCGGCTCATGGTAAATCAGATGGTTACGAGAGGCTAGAGATTCTTCCGGTTCCTTTGGATATTAAGAATTGTCCGAGTCCTGATTTGGCTAAAGCAGCGGCATTGGCTTGGGATAGAGCGTATGAGTTGGGACAAAAGCATGGCTACCGTAATGCTCAAACCACAGTGATTGCTCCTACAGGTACCATTGGTTTGGTAATGGACTGTGACACGACCGGTATTGAACCTGACTTTGCTCTCGTTAAGTTTAAGAAGCTTGCGGGAGGGGGGTACTTTAAGATTATTAACCAAATGGTACCTAAAGCTCTGAAAATACTTGGTTATCAACCTGAAGCTATTGATGAGATCATTGCTTATGCTGTTGGCAATGGATCTTTAAAAGATGCTCCAGGTGTGAATCATACAAAGCTTAAGGCCAAAGGTTTCACTAACAAAGAATTGAAAGCTATTGAAGCCGGGCTTGAATCAGCTTTTGATATAAAGTTTGTATTCAATCGTTGGACCCTAGGTGATGATTTCTGCATGAAAACGCTTAATATAACAGAGGAGCAACTGAGTGATTTCTCTTTTGATATTTTGGATTACCTAGGCTTTTCCAAGCGGGAAATAGATCAAGCTAACGTTTATTGCTGTGGTACTATGACTCTTGAAGGTGCACCCCAGCTAAAAGAAGAGCATCTGCCTGTCTTCGACTGTGCCAATGCTTGTGGCAAGATTGGGAAGCGTTTCTTATCTGTAGATAGCCATATACATATGATGGCAGCCAGCCAACCATTCTTATCTGGCGCGATCTCAAAGACAATTAATATGGCGAATGATGCTACCGCTGAGGATTGTAAGAAGGCTTATATGACTTCTTGGCGCTTGGGATTGAAGGCTAACGCTCTTTATCGAGATGGTTCGAAACTCTCGCAGGCGCTGTATTCATCACTCATTGATGAGGATGAGGCAGAAGACTTTAATGAGAAGCCGCAAGCTGAAAAAGCTGAGGTACTATCTCAGGCGATGGTTGAACGAATTGTTGAACGAGTTATTAACCAAGCTGAACGTCATAAATTGCCTGGTCGCCGCAAAGGATACACGCAGAAAGCATCTGTCGGAGGACACAAAGTTTACCTGCGTACGGGTGAATACGACGACGGTGTTCTCGGTGAAATCTTTATTGATATGCATAAGGAAGGCGCGTCTTTTCGTAGCTTGATGCACAACTTTGCCATGGCTATTTCCATCGGCTTGCAATATGGGGTGCCTCTCGAAGAATATGTGGATGCCTTTGTATTTACTCGATTTGAGCCTTCGGGCCCAGTGAGTGGTAATGATGCCATCAAGATGGCTACCTCTATCCTTGACTATATCTTTCGTGAGTTAGCGGTATCTTATTTGGGGCGGAATGATTTAGCTCATGCAGATCTATGTGATATGGCTCCAGATACCATTGGACGTGTTGACGTTGAGAGTGAAGCAACGACTCGATCAAAGCGCACAGAAGCCGAAGTGGTTAATAGCTTAGCCAGCAATGGTTACATGCGAAATAATTTGTTTGTCATTAAGTCTGTAGCTAACACAGATGAAACTGTAGCTCTTCATGCAGAGGCGACAGGAACTGACCAAACAGTTGTGAGCACCAGTCGTGTTCGCATTAAAATGGAAACCACAGACCAAAGAGCACAGGCTCGTATGAAGGGATATGCCGGTGACGCTTGTCCCGAGTGTGCCAACTTCACGTTAGTGCGTAATGGGACATGCTTGAAGTGTGATACTTGCGGAGCCACAACGGGTTGTTCATAACAACCCGTCGAAACTTAAAGGATTCCTGTGTTTAAAAAGTTGTTGGAGCGTGTTAGTTAACATGAGTGTATAAGAACAACATGGCATCATTCATTAATCTTCGGGCACATACAGCTTATTCCCTCTCAGAGGGGGCAATTCCTGTCAGCACATTGGTACAAAAAACCAAAGAGATGGGTATGCCGGCAGTGGCAGTAACCGATACAGGCAATTTGTTCGGTGCTCTAGAATTTTCCATCACAGCAAAGAAAGAAGGCATTCAACCCATTATTGGTTGCCAGGTCCAGGTAACTCCACCTTCTGCAAAACCTTCCAACAATACTGATACTCTCATTTTGTTAGTTAAATCCGCTCAGGGTTATCAAAATTTGTTGAAGATTGTGAGCTACACCTATTTAAAAGGTGTGCACCAAGGTATTCCTCAAGTTTCATTAGATGTTCTGAAAAGCAAGGGTTGGACCGAAGGTTTAATATGCCTTACGGGTGGTCCTACTCAAGGGCGTATCGGCAAGGAGCTGGAAGCAGGTCATATAGAAGGAGCTAAATCCTACCTCAGTACGCTGCTCGAATTATTTCCAGAGAGTGTTTATATAGAGGTATCCCGGCAAGGTAACTGGGATTCTTCTCTCGAAGCTCAACATATTAATTTAGCCTATGAGCTTGATATCCCACTTGTGTCGACAAATGAAGCTTTCTATCCAGACCCTTCCATGCACGAAGCTCATGATGCTCTTATGTGTATTGCTGAAGGTACATATGTCAATGTATCTGACCGGCGGAGGGTTTCTGAGGATCACTACCTTAAATCGTCGCACCAAATGGATAAATTATTTGATGATCTTCCAGAAGCCATTGAAAATACAATACAAGTAGCGCGGCGCTGCCATTTTCTTCTAGAGCCTATAGACCCCATTCTTCCTGCCTTTCCATGTCAATCAGGGGGCACTGAAGAGGAAGAGCTTGAGGAACAAGCCAAGCAAGGTTTAGAGAGGTGTCTTGAGACGCTGGTCTATCATGAGAATATATCAGATGATGAAAAGGCTAAGACGCGAGAGATCTATTTTAAGCAGCTGAACTATGAGCTTGAAGTCATCAAGAACATGAAGTTTGCAGGATATTTCCTTATTGTGGCTGACTTCATTAAATGGGCTAAAACTCAGAATATTCCTGTTGGACCAGGTCGTGGTTCTGGTGCTGGTTCCGTTGTTGCGTGGGCATTGACGATCACTGGTTTAGACCCCATTCGATTTGGGCTGGTATTTGAGCGGTTCCTCAATCCTGAACGTGTAAGTATGCCCGACTTTGATATTGATTTTTGCCAAGAACGGCGCGACGAAGTCATCCGCTATGTGCAAGATAAATATGGTCATGATCGTGTTGCGCATATTATTACCTTCGGAAAACTTCAAGCCCGAGCTGTGTTGCGTGATGTGGGACGTGTCCTTCAGATGCCCTATGGTCAGGTGGACCGTATATGCAAGTTAATACCTAACAATCCTGCAAATCCAGTAACTTTAGCAGAAGCACTAGAGATTGAGCCGCAGCTGCAGGGGATGCGGCGGGCTGAACAAGAAGTGGATCACTTAATGAATTTGGCGTTAAAGCTTGAAGGGCTTTATCGCCACGCTTCAACCCATGCAGCGGGTGTGGTTATAGGGGATCGCCCATTAGATGAAATGGTTCCACTATACCATGACCCGCGCTCACCCCTTCCAGCAACTCAGTTTAATATGAAGTTTGTTGAACAGGCTGGCTTAGTAAAGTTCGACTTCTTAGGAATCAAAACTCTGACGGTTATTCAACAAGCGATTAATTTTTTAAAGAATAGGGGAGTTGAACTGGATATTGAGACTATCCCTCTAGACGATAAAGCCACCTTCGATCTTTTGCAACGTGTTGAAACAGTCGGTATTTTCCAGATTGAAAGCGGAGGCATGGGAGAAGTTGTACGCAAGCTGCGGCCAGATCGTTTGGAAGAGATTATCGCTGTGGTGGCCTTATATAGACCTGGTCCAATGGATAATATTCCTCAATATATCGCTCGTCGCCACGGTGAGGAAGAAATCTCCTATGTGTACCCAGAGTTAGAACCGATTTTAGGGGAAACATTTGGCGTCATCGTTTATCAGGAGCAGGTGCTGCAAATTGCACGGGATCTAGCTGGTTATACATTGGGGACGGCTGACCTATTGCGTCGGGCTATGGGCAAAAAAATTAAGTCAGAGATGGATGCTCAACGAAAGTGCTTCGTTGATGGGGTTGTTGAACGCATTGGAGGAGATCAAGAGAAGGCTACGGCTTTGTTCAATCAAATTGAAAAATTTGCGAGTTATGCTTTTAATAAAGCCCATGCAGCAGCTTATGGCCTGATTGCTTATCAGACAGCATATTTGAAAACCCATTACCCTGTAGAGTTTATGGCCGCTCTTATGACTCTCGAAATTCATAACACAGATAAATTAGTTGTGTTTACCCGTGAGGTAACACGAATGGGAATACCGCTACTCCCCCCTGACGTAAATGAATCTCAGGCCCTGTTCAAAGTCCAAACGGATGCCGAGGGAAAGCAGGTTATCCGATATGCTTTGGCAGCATTAAAAAATGTAGGGCAAGCGGCTATGGACGCACTTGAAGAGGAGCGAACAACCAATGGCCCATTTAAAACTATGTTTGATTTTTTTGAGAGATTAGATAACAAAGTTCTTAATAAGCGCCTTATGGAAAATTTGGTGAATTCTGGTGCTTTGGATTCCATTGAACCCAACCGCCGTTTAGTTTTTGATAACCTTGAGATTCTCTTGAAATATGGAACAACTCAAAGCACTCATAGAAGTTTATTTGAAACTCATGAGACGCGTCCCCAGCTTCAAGCTGTGGAAGATTGGTCACCCATAGAAAAACTACGTCGGGAGTTTGAAGCTATTGGTTTTTATCTTTCTGGTCATCCCTTGGATGCCTATGGAAATTCACTGGAGTCCGCAGGCATTATATCCTATGCCACATTACTCGAAAGCCTAGAAAACGGCCGTGGTGAGGGGGAGCACCGTTTAGCGGGCGTGGTGCTCGGGCATCATGAACGAACTGCGAAGTCAGGCAATCGATTTGCTTTTGTTCAGTTCTCTGATAGTTCAGGGGATTATGAAGTTACGTTGTTTGCTGAGACTCTCTCAGCTTGTCGTGATAAATTGCGTCCTGGGACCTCTTTTGCAGTAGATTTGACAGCCGATATTTCTGACAATGGAATACGTTTAACAGCTCAAGGAATGCAGGATCTTAACCAATGTCTAAGCCAAGTGACAGAAACCATTGAGATTCCAGTTCATAGTAAAGATCAAATTGGCAACCTTCACAAACTTCTTGAAAATTGTCCTTCAGGCCGTACGAATATAAAATTGAAAGTAGATGAAAACAATCGGTGTGTTACGGTTCCCCTTGCGAAGAGCTACATCCTTAATGCTGATGTTCGTTCCCAGTTACAAGTTAAGGGATGATATTCAGGTTACAATGCTAGGTATAAACTTACGTTGTGTCGTAGGATTGTCCGTTGAGCTCTTTTCATTATCCATCTGTGAACTTGTAATATAAAAATTCTTTAGTATCACATCGCAAATTTCAGGGTTTTGTAAAGCGTAAGCTAAGGCTGCTCCCATCATAGCATTATCAGGAATTGTTTCAGATTCAATTTGGGGAAGGGATGTCTCAAAGGTCCCATCGGACCGTAATACGATAGCTGCATCATTTTTCCCCAGAATGAGATGTGTGGTCGACATAGATAACCCCCTGTTTATTTTTTATAGTTTCGAGTCAATTCGTTAAATTTAGTGTAGCCATTAGTTCATCCCACTCTCTTTGACTCATGCCGCTATCCGCTTGGGTAATCTCTTTGCCTTGCAACATTTGTTGTATAGTCGCTAGTCCATTCTTAGAAATGCGGGCACTACCCTGACGGTATTGTTCAAAAGCTTCGTATGCGATAGGAACCCAGCGTTTCAAGGTATCCAGCATGATATCGGCATAGGCTCGAATTTCGTATTGTGCATGAGAGTCAGCACGAAGTGCTAGAAAATGCATAAGGTTATGTAGGTCAATCTTCCAATACCACTGTGTGTAACAGTTAAGAGTAAGGTTCATTCGTGCCAATTCACGAGCAAGTCCATCTTTGGATGGGTCAATGATATTACCTTCTGCATCTTCATTGAGAAATTCTTGGTAATGGTCGTAGTTGCGCTGAGCATCTTCCTTTAGAAGATTAATCACGTATTCTGTTTGTTCAGAAGAGAGCGCTTTACCTCGGCCCTGATTGTTCTGCTCAGATTGAGAGGCGATATGTTCGGGTTGTGGAATGTAGAATTCATTATCTAAAATAGAGTAGCGGGCAGAGTATTCATTCACATTAGCTGTGCGGTGCCGAATCCATTGTCGAGCAATAAAGATCGGGAGTTTAATATGGTATTTGATCTCGCACATTTCGAATGGTGTCGTGTGCATATGACGCATGAGATAGTGGATCAGGCCACGGTCTTGGCTCTTTCTTTTTGTGCCTTTTCCGTAAGATACTCGTGCAGCTTGGACAATAGCGCTATCATCACCCATATAGTCTATGACTCGCACGAATCCATGATCTAAGACCTGCAGTGGCTCATAGAGAATCTCTTCAAGAGCGGGAGAAATAACCCTTTTAGTTTGAAATATCTCAGTTTGCGGTTCATCGCTATTGGGAGTTTGAGCTGCGAGTGTGGACATGGATTCTCCAGTAATGATTGATTCTTCATTCACACCTAAACGATAATTTCCCTAAGGGCAAGTATATATAGTGTGAAAAATAAAGGTGTATTTTCTATAAAGTTCTAATGAATGGACGAAGAATTGCCAATTATATCTTGGCAATCAAAAATATATGTGGAAGGTGGCTTGATATTTTCTCAAAAATCCGTTTTATTAACCTCATGCAAATACACTGGTCCAAAGATATGTCCCACTCATTTCCAAATCTTCATGTAATTAATCATCCCCTTATTCAACATAAACTCACCCAAATGCGGAAAACGGATACACCTAAGCACCGCTTTCGCTCATTGCTTAAAGAAATTGCTATGTTGATGGGGTACGAGGTTACTCGAGATATACCTACTAAAATTGAAGAAATCAAAACTCCCATGATGAAAATGGATGCACCGGTTATCGCTGGTGAGATGCTAGCGATTGTTCCGATTTTAAGGGCCGGATTGGGAATGGCGGACGGTTTGCTAGATCTTATTCCCCAGGCTTATGAAGGCCATATTGGAATGTATCGTGATCCTGAAACGAAGCACCCCGTTGAATATTTGGTGAAACTGCCCAAAGTCAATGACAGGCTATTTATTCTGGTTGATCCCATGTTGGCTACCGGTAACTCAGCTGTTGCAGCTGTTGATATTCTTGTGAAAAACGGGGTTCCTATTAAAAATATTCGTTTCATGGCATTAGTCGCCGTTCCTGAAGGAGTTGAAACGTTTAATTGTAAATATCCCTCCATACCGATATATACAGCAGCCCTTGACGAAAAGTTGGATGAAAATGCTTATATTGTTCCTGGCCTGGGTGATGCTGGGGATCGACTCTTTGGCACTTTGTGATCAATAAAAACCTACAGTTTTTTCTTTGAGCAAACGAACGCTTATAGTATCTTAATATAAAGGGAACAGATATCGCTCATTGCTTTGCGATTTCTTAACATTTTCGGAAACGGATTTAAACTTAAGTGGACAGCTATCAAAGTGAAGATAATGTAAAACTTTCTGCAGATGAAGCACGTCATCTCAGAACATTTGGAAAGTGGTTTTTCCGAGTAGGCATTGCCGTCATTGTTGCAATACTTACTGTTTTTGCGTCTGTTTTGGTGCGTTTATCCTTTGGGCCGATAGATCTTAATTTTACACGTCCTTATATTCAACAAGCCATCACTGATGCTGATACTGGGCTTGATATTAAATTTAATAGCGTGGAAATGGTGTGGGACCGATGGTTGCGCCCCTATGAAATAGTTGTCAAAGATATTCGTGTATCAGATGGAAAAGATGAAGGTGATACACTTAAAATTTCTGAGGTTGGGGTATCCCTTTGGATAGAAAGGCTGATTACTGGACAGTTTGAAATACGTAATATCTTTATTTATTCCCCTAAACTAGTCCTAAGCCGTAAGGATGATTCTGGTTTTGGAATTAAATTAAACGGAGATTCAGATGGTAAAGAATTTTCCCATGATGAGCTCATCCCTCTACTGGTTCTTGGTCAAGGGCGCCAGCTACTAGGCCCTCTTGCAAGCCTTAATAAAATTGTGATTTCAAATTCCCAGGTTGTTCTTCAAGACAATGTTGCCAAGGAGCTATGGACCCTTCCTAAGACAACCTTCACACTAAATCGATATGATGATGGTTTTCGAATTCGTGCTCGTATGAGACCTGACAAGTCTGGTTTATTTGCCAGCTATTTAGAAATCGAATTAAAACATCTACTTGATTCCTCTCGAGCCGATCTCTCCATTGATTTCAATAAGGTCAATTTTGCGGAACTTTTAGAAGCAAACAAGCATTTATTCGAAGATGATTTAAATGAAGAAACGGAGCTAGAGAAAGCTCTTGAATTCCTCCATGAGTTTAACTTTCCTTTGAAGGGACAACTTCACATAGCCTTTGTTCCCAAGACGGGGCAATTGATAGAAGGTAAGGTGATGATTCAGGGAGGCACTGGGACGTTTACGCTTTATAAAGATAAAATACCCATTAGAGACATGGTTATTCACGCTGATATCGATCACTCCCTCATTAACGTAGATCGTCTAGAGGCCATTCTTGCAGGAGCTAAAATTTCTCTTAAGGGCAATCATCGAAGTCCACCACAGCAACCTCTATTTATCCATAAGTGGCTTGAAGGTGGCTCAACTGTCACTGCGAAAGCAGATGTAAGCTCTCTACATTTAGATTCTCTCATTAAATTATGGCCGCAAGATCTAGCATCTAACGCGCGTGAATGGATATCTGAAGAAATTAAGTCAGCAGATATACCTGAGCTTGACTTTAATTTTGAAGGCCATGTCGATGATGATGGAGGGTTTGTCGCAGATCGTACAGAAGGTGCATTTCTTATTGATGACCTTAAAATTAACTATCTTGAGGGTTTACCTCATGCTGAAAAAATTGCTGCAAAGGCTAACTTTGACCATACAGGATTCGAGATAGAAATTGCTAAAGGGCAGGTGTTAGGTGTTCATCTTTCCAAAGGGATTGTAAAAATTATAGGTCTAGATAATGACGACGAACAGCTCAATCTTGACTTAGACCTTTCTGGTCCTTTATCCGATGTTCTGAAAATAATAGACTATGATCCTTTGAACTTTACCCGCCAAGCTAAGATTGACCCTGCCAAAACCAAAGGCGATGGAAATCTGAGGCTTAGAATGTCTTTCCCACTCATTGATGATCTTAAGTTCTCACACATTAAATTAAATCTAGATGGAGCATTCCACGATATATCCACGTCAGTAGATGTCGAGGGTTTGCCTTTGGATGTGGCTGAAGGTAACATTGTGGTAAAGGTGGATGAACAACATTTTGAGGCTTCTGGAAAAGCAACTGTCAATGAGTTACCTTCCACAATTAAAAGTATGGTTTATTTTGAGCATCAAAAGTCTATACCCTGGGATACACAAGTCGTTTTAAGTACTACAGCATCTGCGAAAGATTATAAACGTTTGGGTTATGACTATACTAACCATCTGTCTGGTAATGCTAAATCGACATTTACATTTCAAAACTATCCCCAAGCTGATCCTACTCTTGGAATACAGTTAGGGCTGCTAAATATGAAGATTGATGTACCCCACATTGGCTGGTTGAAGCCTGTAGGGCAGTCGGCTTCTTTAGGATTTGATCTGGTCATCGGTGATAAAGGCATTTCAAAGGCGAAAAATATAAACCTTAAATCCGATTATATTGATGCAAAGGGAACGGCTGACTTCGACTCAACAGGGGCAGTTCACGCCATCTACTTGAACTCAGTCGAAGCAAAGGACACGTCAGCTGCCATTTCAGTGATATTCAATAAGGAAGGCGGTTATGAGGCCCATTTCAGTGGAAAACGTATCAATGCCGAGCCTTTTATGGACTATTTAGATGATGATACCGAAAGACCTAAAAGTGAAGGATCATACCCTATCCGCATAACTTCTAATGTAGATGTACTTCAAATGAAATCAGGGATCGAGTTCCGAGATGTGAATTCAGTTGTGGAGGTAATGGTTAAGCCTGATGATGTTTATTGGTTAAAGGTTCAGCTCAATGCCGCAGCAGGTACTGGTACATCCTCAAATGGCCGCATGGGTGGTGAGTCTGGAGGAATTTCTTTAGATTTGATGCCTAATGCCTCTGGGGGGCAAAAGCTTCAAATTCATGCGAATGATGCCGGCCAGCTTCTAAAAAGTCTTGAGGTTTATGATGATCTTTTGGGCGGAAATATGATTGTCAACGCAACCCGTGTTGACCAGGGACCTTTTGTTGGAACGCTTGAGCTTGGTAATTTTGACGCAACGCAGATACCGTTGGCAGGTCGTTTGGCTAGCATTCTGTCTCCGATGGGAATTGTGAATTTATTCTCACCTCGTGGACGTCTTACAATTAACAATTTTAATTGTAATTTTAGCTACAGTGAATCTGAGGTTATCTTTTCTCAAGGCGTAGGGAAAAGCATCGGCATTGGTTTTACAACTGAAGGTAAGCTTGACCTGGTTAATAATACTTTTGATATCAAAGGGAATTTGATCCCTGCTTATGTTTTGAATTCAATTTTAGATAATATACCTATCATAGGCTCTCTGCTATCGGGAGGTAAGGGTGAGGGACTTTTTGCTATGGCCTATACCGTCCAGGGTTCTATGGACGACCCACAAATAGATATCAATCCGCTTACAGCTCTAGCGCCTGGGTTTTTAAGAAATTTATTTGAAGGTCCCTAGGAGTTGAGTTCTTTAATGACGGCGTATCAACTAATTTGCGGTAAAGTATTCGGCAATTTGTACCGTGTTTAGCGCGGCACCTTTACGGAGGTTGTCTGCAACAATCCAAAATTGAAGCCCGTAGGGCACAGATTCATCGCCACGTATTCGGCTAATGTAGACACTGTCTTCCCCAGCGGCTTCTTCAGGTGTGACATAGCCTTCGTCGGCACGCATATCGATAACCGATATTCCTGGTGCTTCTCGGAATAGGGCACGGGCCTCCCCTACTGACAATGCATCGTTTAATTCCACATTGACAGCTATGGCATGGCCAATAAATACAGGAACCCTTACGGCTGTGACAGCAACTCCTAGATTAGGCTGTTCAAGGATCTTTTGAGTTTCAGCCATGATCTTAGCTTCCTCGCCTGTATGGCCAGTAGTCTCATCAATGGTGTCGATATGTGGGATGATATTAAAAGCAATTTGCTTGGTGAAAACAGTCGGGGTTAGACTTTCATTTACATAAACAGAGCGAGTTTGCTTGAAAAGCTCATCCATGCCAGCTCGACCAGCACCAGATACGGATTGATAGGTTGAGGCTACCACCCTCTTGATACCAACCTCGTCCTTCAATGGTTTCAGCGCTATAGAAAGGGGAATAGCTACGCAGTTGGGGTTAGAGACAATATTTGTATCGCTGGGGTGAAGTCGCAGGTCACCATTTACTTCTGGTACAATAAGCGGAACATCTGGCTGCATACGAAAGGCAGATGAGTTATCTATCACGAAACACCCAGCTTTAGCTGCAAGTGGTACATACTTCTTTGCGAGGTTAGAATGGGTTGAAAAGATAGCAATATCTGTGCCTTTGAAGGAGTAGTCCTCAAGGCTTTCTATGTCTAAAATAGTATCTTCACCGAAGGAAACTTGCTGGCCGATAGAATCAGATGATGCAAGAGCTTTAACGGAATCTACGGGAAAATTGCGCTCAGCTAAAACGTTGAGTATTTCGCGGCCAACATTACCTGTTGCGCCGATAACTGCGATATTATAGCCCATTAAAATCTCCTTAAATGCGGATGATGTTTGCGCCCCAGGCATAGCCTCCAGCGAAAGCCTCACACAGAACTAATTGACCAGGCTTGATTTTGCCTTCACGAATTCCATAGTCAAGAGCAAGGGGAATGGATGCGGCTGAGGTGTTTGCTTGTGAGTGACCTGTGTGAATAACCCGTTCATCTGGTAAGTTCAATTTCTTTGCAGTAGCATCAATGATACGCTTATTGGCTTGGTGTGGCACTAACCAATCAATGTCTGATTGCTCAACATTGCAGATCTCAAGAATATCATTCACCGCTTCACCCAGGCGGGTGACAGCATGCTTGAAGACTTCTCGTCCATTCATCTTAATAACACCTGTAGACTGGGTTGAACTTGCCCCACCATCGACGTACAGCTGGTCGTAACCAGCTCCATCAGTGCGGAGGGTATTTCCCAGAATACCTTTATCTGTATTCCCTTGTGCTTGCAGTACCACTGCACCTGCGCCATCACCGAACAACACGGCTGTAGTGCGGTCTTCCCAGTCTAGTATGCGAGTCATAGTTTCAGCGCCGATGACGAGAGCATTTTTCGCCATGCCCTGTTTTAAATAATTATCTGCAGTTGCTAAGGCAAACACAAAGCCACTGCATACAGCCGCTATGTCAAATGCAAAACCAGTAGTTATACCCAGCTTAGATTGGATACGGGTGGCTGTTGCTGGAAAGGTATTATCTGGGGTTGAAGTGGCCAAGATAATCATATCAATATCTGAAGGTTTTAAATTAGCTGCTTCAAGAGCACGTGTGGCAGCTTTGACAGCTAAATCGGACGTGTACTCATCATCTGCGGCGACATGACGTGAGTGTATGCCGGTACGTTCTACAATCCAATCGTGGTTTGTATCTAGGGACTTTGAAAGTTCGTGATTCGAAACAGATCTTTCAGGTAAGTAACTGCCAGTTCCCAATAACACAGATTGTAATTTCATGAGGCTAAGCTACCTTACTGTGGCTTAGGACTTTTGGGTAGGGGGTACTCCCCGCTTCGAGTTCAGCTATGATATGGTCGTTAATTTTAGATGTGATCATATCAACTGCATAATCAATAGAGTGGGCAAAGCCGAGGTAATCAGTACCCCCATGGCTTTTTACTGCGATACCATTAAGGCCTAGCCAGATACCCCCATTATATTGGCGGTGATCCAGACGCTTTGTCAGTTTTTTGATCATGGGTCTTGCGAAGAGATATCCAATCCGGCCAAAAAGTGAACTCTTAAAGGCTTGGCGGATGAATGACATCGATAATTGCAAGACTCCTTCGCCCGCCTTCAATACAGCGTTTCCGGTGAATCCATCTGTAACAACCACATCGACAGTACCTTTAGTGATATCGTCGCCTTCGATAAAACCATAAAAATGCTCGGCGATACTGCTTTGCTTAATAAGTTCGGCTGCCTCCTGTACAATGGGGCTGCCTTTTGTATCTTCTGAGCCAACATTAAGTAGACCAACGCTAGGTTTTGGGTGACTGAGCACATGTCTGGCGAACATCTCACCCATAATAGAAAATTGTAAGAGGTTTTTAGGTGTGCACTCTAGATTTGCGCCTAAGTCCATCATCACGCTTTCACCGCACATGCTAGGGACTAGACTGGCAAGGGCAGGGCGGTCAATGCCGGGGAGGGTCTTGAGAATGATTTTGGTCAGAGCAAGATAAGCCCCAGTGTTGCCAGCAGAAACGACACCTTCGGCGCGGCCATCGGCTACAGACTTGATAGCATTTTTCATGCTGGAGTTTGTTAAGCTGCGAATTGCTTGGCTTGGCTTCATATCTGCAGGGATAACCTCATCACAATGGATAATATCATATTTACCTGCCACACTGCTGTGTGCCGCAATCAACGGCCTAATTTGATCCTCTTTACCAAAGAGTAAAAAATGCACATTGGGATAACGTTGAGAAGCCGCTACAACACCCTCAATAACCATACCAGGTGCGTGATCGCCACCCATGGCGTCAACTGCTAACTTAACAGGCATACTCATTCTAGATTACCCTTCGTAATAACGAATTCTAAAATGTTGCTTTTGGAGTTAAAACCTGACGGCCTTTGTAAAAGCCGCATGCGTCACATAGGTGGTGAGGGAGTTTCCTCTCGCCACAATTGGAGCACTCAACGCTGTTCGTTACCTTCAAGGCGTGGTGCGAACGACGCATATTTCTACGTGAGGTCGATGTTTTTTTCTTTGGAACTGCCATATTTAAACCTATTCTTCAAATTGCAGGAAATACCCTGTCACAAATAATATCTCACACTTTCTAGCCGAATTTCAAGCAAACAGCAAGGAATTCTTTTATATAAAGTAACGGCTTTGTCCATCTATTAGGATATAGCTCGCCTAGGGTGTTTGAATTGGGTTTTCCTTTTCAGATTGCTCGGGAATCACAAATGTGGGTGGATGCAACTTTGCAACGCATGATGTATCTAGCTTTTTGGAAGGATCCTCTAAGAAATTCAGGTATATACTGAAAGCGCAATCACTAGTGAACATTGCTGAATGTCCGCCACTGGGAAGTGTAATTGATGTCGAATTCGGAAGGTATTTGGCTGTAGCCTTTGCCCAACTCGGAGGTGTCTCCACATCATAGATTCCAGTGACTATTAATGTAGGGATTGGACTTGCAACAGGGTCATGGTGTGAAGATAACGCGACGCCAGAGCCCCAAGTTTTACATATTTTAACGAACTTTGTAGCCAGAAATGTCCAATCATAAGTATAAGGTTCGTAATGTTTGGAAAGTTCACCGAGAATTGCAATGTTTGCAAAAGGAAAGTCTTCTCGACAAAGTATTGAATAATGTAATCCCGTGCTGAATGCGTGAAAACTTGAAGGTTTATTTTCGCTTTTGCTTCCATTCTCATGTGGTGTTGCGTTGTTATCCTTGTCACCAAAAACTCTATCTGCATTTCTTTTGGGTAATGGTGTTCCATCATGGTAATGGAGATAGAGTGTATGAATGTAGTCAGGTAGGGTTTGCATGCGCCCCATGTTCAACTTCTCTTGGATTTCTTGTACTTTTTGCGTTGTCCATAATGGTACATCAAGAGTATTTCGAGAGACAACAGACGCAATATCTAGCAATAAAACTTTTAAAAGGATTGGGAATCCGCCGGTTTCCTCCACTATCTCACCACCTTGTGAGTTGATGTAGCGGAAGGTGTAAGAAGTTCTGTCTAGGTAATTTTCTAAGGCAAGGAATTCCTGCTTGAGATTAGGATAAGCCACATGACATTTAGGGTCCTTTTCGCAATCAGAAAACATCAGTTCAAAGACACGTTTTTGATTTATAAACCTGTCCTGGGAGAAGATGTCACGATTGGGTGGTGCCAGAGAGCTGAAACCACTGCTTCGGATGCCTTTGGGATCCTGGCGCATAATTTCAAGGCCCAGGCGAGTGCCATATGAGCCTCCTAATAAATTCCATTGATTAATAGCCAGAGATTCACGAAGCATCTTGAAATCCAACGCATTTTCAACAGTATTAAAATTTGTAAAATCAACACCAGCTTTTTTACGTTCTTCCTTACAACGATTGAATTTAACTCCAAATATGCTAATAGCAGATTCGCCTGGAACGCATGAAGGTAGAAAAGGAATTGATCGCCCTGTTCCTCTTTGATCCATATATATTACGTCACGCTTATTTTGAAGAAAATTCAATCCAGCTTGTTGAACAAACGGTGAAGCAGCCTGTCCAGGTCCACCTGTGAGGAAAGCGACAGGGTCTGGATTGGGTTCGGCTGCGGTGCTTTTTGCAATTGCCACGAAAAGGTTGATCATTTTGTTGGTGGGCTTTAAATGACTTTCTGGGGCAATAAGATAGCCACAGGTGATATTCTCTTCACCTTTGTCAGGAAGGATTTCCTCGGGGCAATCTATGGGCTGAAACGTTCCCACTTTGTCCTGATTATTACCCTCTGCCCATGTATGGCTTAGAAAGCTAAGGCTTGTGAGTACAGTGAAGACGTATCTTTTCATGCCTGGTTCATCCGAATACAATATGTTATTCTCAGTATAACAAATATACACAGGAGGCCCTAATGCAAATTATAATAAAGCTTACTATGGCTTTTTTATCGATATCCTCTCCGCTTTTTGCGGAAAATACGCCTAAAATGTATAAAGCGGATAGAGGGATATATAAAACTGACACGAGTATATATAAGCAGGGTGCTCATTCTTACACTGACCCAGGTGGCCTTCCTAGAGAAAAGCTCACTTGTGAAGTGTTAGTAAAGCGGAGTTTTAGTTTTGGTTCTCTTGTGGTGCCGTCTTATTGTAATGATGCTGTCAGAGCGTGTATCATAGAAGATCTCATGAAAAATAAATCATCCCTGCCTTTCAAATCCTATATCCCAGATATACCTGCTGAGGCTTTGGTGGAAGCCAAAAGGCAAGTGGATTACAATGTCAGTGCCTGTCAACTCATAGTCGATGCCTATCATGCTGGGTATAGAGACATTAAAGCTTTATCAAGTTTGACACAATAGGATGATTTATTCTTCAATAGCTTTAATAATTTCCTCGCACATTTTTTTGGCGTCACCGAATAACATCATTGTATTGTCATTATAAAAGACATCATTATCAACGCCTGCATAGCCAGGAGACATTGAGCGTTTAATAAACAGAACAGTCTTAGCATCCTCTACATCTAGAATAGGCATGCCAAAGATTGGGCTTTGTGGATCGGTTTTTGCTGCTGGATTGGTGACATCATTGGCTCCGATAACAACTGCAACGTCGGTTGTTTTGAAATCACGGTTAATATCATCTAGTTCCAGCACATTTTCGTAAGGAACATTTGCTTCGGCCAATAGAACGTTCATGTGTCCAGGCATACGGCCTGCAACAGGGTGAATGGCATAACGAACCTCAACGCCTTCTTGTTCGAGTATATCAGACATTTCACGTAGTGCGTGTTGGGCTTGAGCAACGGCCATACCATAACCAGGCACAATGATAACGGATTTAGCATTTTTCATAATAAAGGCAGCATCTTCTGCACTGCCTGATTTATATGGACGTTGTTGCCCAGAACCATTAGCAGCTGCGGCATCACTGCCTCCTCCAAATCCTCCTAGGATAATGTTAAAGATGCTGCGGTTCATGCCTTTGCACATAATGTAGGATAAGATTGCACCTGACGCACCCACCAGAGCTCCTACAACAATAAGAAGATTGTTTGCAAGGGTAAAACCGATGCCAGCTGCAGCCCATCCAGAGTAAGAGTTGAGCATAGAAATCACCACAGGCATATCTGCGCCACCAATGGGTAAAATCAATAGCACACCGAGTACAAAGGAGATAATAGTCAAGCTCCAAAATAGAGTGTGTGACTCTGACAGGGAAAACATGATGATGAGCACAACAAGGACTATTCCAAGTAAGGCATTAAGCAGGTGTTGTCCTTTAAAGATCAGAGGGTTCCCTGATACCAGGCCTTGCAGCTTTGCAAACGCTACAACAGAGCCTGTAAAGGTGATGGCACCGATAGCAACGCCAAGGCCCATTTCTATCAGGCTTCCGACAGCGATCGAACCAATTTGGCCAATATGAAAGGAGTGTGGCTCAATTAGGGCAGCAGCAGCAACGGAAACAGCTGCTAAACCGACTAAACTATGAAATGCTGCTACTAATTGGGGTAAGGCAGTCATTTGAATTTTGCGGGCGATTACGGTGCCAATGGTGCCTCCGATGATTAGAGCCACAAAGGTCAGTGCAAAAGCTGTAACTTCTGGTGACAGGAGGGTCGTGCCAATAGCGATTCCCATACCAACCATGCCAAAATACAATCCACGGGTTGAGGTTTTCGCTGAGGATAGGCCTTGTAGTGAAAGGATGAAGCAGACTGAAGCTGCGAGGTATAGAAGAGCAGAAAAATTTTCAGACATAATATGATCTCTTATTTCTTTGAATTAAACATTTCAAGCATACGCTGGGACACGGCAAACCCGCCGAAGATATTAATGGCGGCCATCAATACCGCAGCAAAGCCAAGAGCTTGCCCAAAAGCAGTCTCAGCAGATCCGAGAGCTAACACAGCGCCAACGATAATTACACTGGAGATAGCATTGGTAACGGACATCAGAGGTGAATGTAGTGCAGGGGTTACTTTCCAGACCACGTAATAGCCAATGAAAATAGCTAGAACAAAGACTGTTAAGCCAATGACGAACGGGGATAGGCCCGAAGTACTCACCACTTGTTGGGCTGTTTCAAAATTCTCAAGAATGACTGTAGTTTCCATTTTTAAACCTATGCTTTAAATTGTTCGTTTACAATCTGACCATCGTGCGTCAGGCAAGTAGCCTTAATGATTTCATCATCCCAGTCAATGTCAAGTTTGCCATCCTTGATAAGTAGGCCAACAAAGTTGAGTAGATTCTTGGAATATAAAGCACTCGCATCAGTAGCGATACGGCTGGGCATATTAGCAGGACCCATGATTTTTACGCCATTTCTTTCAATGACTTTATTCAGCTTGCTTCCTTCTACATTTCCGCCTGATTCAACCGCAAGGTCAACAATCACTGAACCGGGTTTCATCAATTGGACCATCTTATCTGTGATTAATCGAGGGGCTGGCTTTCCTGGTATCAAAGCAGTTGTAATAACAATATCAGTTTTTGCCAAAGTCTCTTCAATTTTTGCAGCTTGGCGCTTCTTGTAATCCTCTGACATCTCCTTTGCATATCCGCCGCTAGAGTCACCTGATTCATCAGATTCGACTTCTACAAAGCGTCCGCCGAGGCTTTCTACTTGCTCTTTTGTTTCAGAACGAACATCAAAAGCAGAAACAATAGCGCCTAAACGTTTGGCTGTTGCAATGGCCTGAAGACCTGCTACACCGGCACCAAATACGAGGACCCGAGCTGGGGCAATCGTTCCCGCTGCAGTCATCATCATAGGAAAAGCTTTTCCGTAGAGCTCAGCTGCATCGATTACAGCCTTGTATCCGCTCAAGTTACTTTGCGATGATAGAACATCCATGCTTTGTGCGCGGGTGATTCGAGGTACCATTTCCATGGAAAATGTGGTCACATCATTCTTTGCGGCCGTTGCAATTAACTCTTTGTTTTGATGAGGTTGTAGCAAGCCAATGAGGGCCGCTTTAGAAGGTATATTCTTCATTTCATCGGGAGATTTATTTTCCCCCAACTGTGGCGCACGCACCTTAAGAACAATAATTGATTTTTCGTATACCTTAGAGCCCTTCGCAAGTTTTGCTCCAGCCTTTGTATAAGCATCGTTGGTAAAGTTTGATGCTAATCCTGCGTCTTCCTCTACGATAACCTCCGCCCCTAGGGCAATAAGCTTTTTCACAGTTTCAGGAGATGCAGCTACACGTTTTTCAAATTCAGTTGTCTCTTTTGGAATAGCAATTTTCATAGACAAATACTTCCATAAATAGTCTTTAAGCAATTTTCTGGGGCGAATCTAGCACAGCCTTATTCGAGATGTAAGGGGGATTTTAGTATTGTGTGTAGGATCAGTACGTATGAGATTCACGCCGCTTTTTGATAGGAGCCTAAATCCATACTCAGAGGGCCTCATCTCTGTTCTGAACTTATCAGTATATTATTCGTTCCAAAAAAAGGGCCCTAGAAGGGCCCTCATTCATTTGGGAGAAAGGCGAAGCTATTCGCGCTCCATCTTTTTCCGAGCCAGTTTTCTGTTTCGGCGGATGGCTTCAGCTTTTTGACGAGCTTTCTTTTCAGAAGGCTTTTCATAGTGGCGACGAAGCTTCATCTCGCGAAATACACCTTCTCGTTGCATCTTTTTCTTCAAGACGCGCAAAGCCTGGTCTACATTGTTATCACGTACGATGACTTGCATAAACGACAACACCCCCTTCCTCGGTGGATTTGCATTTGGCAAAGGTTCCAGTCATATAAAACCTTAGCTCTCGCATTAATTTACTTAAAGCTTTATAATGTAGATCTAACCGGAATGAAAGGGAAAATTATGCCTCGTCGTGAAGATATGCGTCTAAAATTGGTATATGCTGCACTTCATCACGTCCCACATACTGGCTGGGATGATGTCGCATTGCGCATGGCGGCCCGTGATTTGGAAGTAGCTGATTCCATGAGTTGGCGCCTCTTTCCTGGGGGCATTAATCAAGTGATTCAGCTATGGAATGAAGATACAGATAAGAAAATGCTTTCTCGTTTGAAGAAATTCAAAACTAAGGACATGCGTATCAGGGATCGTATTGCCCTTGCTGTTAAGGTTCGTCTGGAGTTGTTAGCCCCGTATAAACCTGCAGCTACGACTACTGCAAAGTACCTAGCCTTACCCCACCACGCTCCTTTGGGTTCGAAAATGATGTTTAAGACTGTGGACAAGATATGGCATTGGGCAGGGGATGAATCTACCGACTACAACTGGTATACAAAAAGAGGGTTGCTGGCTGGAGTTTATTCTTCAACCATACTCTATTGGATGAATGATGATTCTGATGAGTATGCCAAGACCTGGGCTTTCTTGGATAAACGTATCGATAATGTGATGAAAATAGGCTCGTTTCCTGCAAAGATGGTCCAGTGTAGCAAGGAACTGCCCACACGAATTTCAGAAATATTTAAAGCTTTGAAGCCTTAGAGTTTAGAATTTCCCCCCACTTCACCAATATTTCTGTGGGAGGATTCAAAATTCACGTAGATCTCTACTGTGCTTCAGTACAGCAAACCTCTACTTTTGATTTTGTACAACTTCCATCGGTTTGGATAGATCCATCACAGTCCAATTTGCACTGGGTTGGCTGGAAAGGCCACCCCACTAGCTCCAACCCATCATCGTAGTGGCAGTGCAATGTGGCAATGCCGGGTCCTTTAGGTAAATCAAGCTCCACTCTCTTGAGTGCTGGTGCGAAGTTTTTGGTTTCTTTCGTCCAACGCAATTTGTCATCCGTACTCAGGTTAAAACTAAGAGAGGATATGTCCTTCGCACTAGGGCAGCTGTAGCTGACGTTGTGAGAGGAAGGACATGTGGCCTGAGCTGAGTTGGCGAAGAGTAGAAATGGTATTAAAAGTGCAATTTTTTTCATTGTCTGTTCCTTTTAAATTCAAGTTTATGTGTGCCACACTAATGTTAATGAATTAATAAACGCTTAATTCAAACATAACTTTTGTGCTGGCCACGTTCGTCTGCAAGCTAATATTGACTTACTCTCTAAAGCAGCTCATTTTATATGATCAGAACACGGAGCAACTATGATTCAGGGCATAAACCATATTAATCTTGCGGTTAGAGATTTAGAGAAGTCCTTTACATTTTATAAAGAAATAATGGGTTTTGTACCGCTTTGTCGTTGGCCGGAGGGGGCTTATTTCCTTGCGGGTGACTTGTGGTTTTGCCTCAGCCTGGATTCCGGTGGAATAAGTGCTAAAGGATATAACCACTACAGCTTTACAATATCTTCTGAAGAATTTCAGGCGTTCTCGGAGAAAATGAAGAAACATGAGGTAAAGTTTTGGAAGGAAAATCGTTCAGAGGGAAACTCCATATATGTACTGGATCCAGATGCTCATCAACTTGAAGTCCACGTCGGTGACTGGAAAACACGCATGGCCACTATGAAAATCAATCCTTGGCCAAATGCAGAGTTTTTTGTGTGATGCTCACTTTTATCGCTAAGTATCAGAAGATGGTTAAGGGCATTGTAAACCAATATCCCAACCACCATATCTTGATTTTCGGCCGACCTGGTGCAGGGAAGGGGGCATTGGCAGATGTATTTGCTGAGACGGGGTTTGTGCATGTAGGTATTGGAAAACTTATTCGGAAGCACTTGCGTGAGAATACGAGTATATCCAAACGGTTTGATTCAGAGCTAAGTGATAAGCTTATCGTGCCAGATGCTTTGGCTTCCGATATGGTCCTTCCAGAGCTTCAGCAGATTGTAGAAGAACAAAGCAGTTTATTCGTTCTCGAGGGTTATCCCGCAACCCAAGGGCAATATGCCGCTTTTAAGGGTTTTATAGATAGCAATGATGTAAAGCTGGTTGTTATCATTCTCGATGTTACTGAGAAAGAAGCTGAGCAGCGGCTATTAAGTCGTAAGACGTGCCCGCACTGCCACCGTACATACTCGTCGTCAGAAGAAAAATGCCTACAATGCGGAATCAGCCTATATATACGTGAAGATGACCAGTTGCATTTAATCCAGGAGCGGCAAGCATTATTTGTCAAAGAGACATGCCCTTTAAGTGACCAATTTCAGTCAGCTTTTCCCTGTATTCTTGAGCATCCTTAAAAAACGTTTTGATTTTCGCCTCAGCATTAGTTAAGTTAGGCTCAAATTTGCTAACCAAATAGAGTTTTATGCCTATGTCTTTAGCCGAAGTTATGCAAGGCCAGGTAGCAATTGATGCCCCCAATATGCCCCGAGAGGAGCGTAAAGTATATAATGCTTGGCGGCTTCGTATTTTGTTTACTGTGGTTTTTGGTTATTCAGCTTACTACATCCTTCGTCAAAACTATGCTTATGCCATTCCCGAGCTTTCAGCAGAGTTCGGATATTCTAAAGCGCAACTGGGGATGGTATCCTCCATGTTTTTCGTAGTCTATGGTATAGGAAAATTTGTTAATGGCTATTTTAGTGATCGTTCCGATGCACGATATTTTATTAGTATAGGCCTGTTTTTATCTGCAGTTGTCAGCTTCCTCATGGGATTCAGTGAAAATCTTTGGATCTTTGGAGGACTCTGGGTTTTAAATGGATGGTTCCAATCTATGGGTTGGCCACCGGTGGCACGATTAATTAGCCATTGGTACAGCCCTAAAGAATTAGGGACTAAGTGGGCGCTTTGTGCTTCCTCTCATCAAATTGGGGCAATGGCTATTGCTATGTTAGCCCCTTTCTTAATTATGATGTATGGGTGGAGTTACGCTTTCTTCATCCCAGCGATTATTGCAGCAGGTTCTGCTTTTGTGCTTTTTGAGCGCTTACGTGATACGCCAAAAGAGGTTGGCCTTCCTACTGTGGAGTACTACAAAGGAGATTCCAATAAGGTTGATCCTTTGGCTGATGAACGCATTACAGTTGCTGAAGTCTTACAGCAAGTCATTAAAAACAAACTGGTATGGTTTGTGGCTATTGGCAATATGTGCTTATACATTCCCAGGCTGGGCATATTGGTGTGGGCGCCAACCTTCCTAAAGGAAGTGAAGGGTGTCAGTCTAATAGTGGCAGGCGGGCAAGCGGCTACCTTTGAACTTGCAGGATTAGTAGGGGGATTGATCGCTGGTTGGCTATCTGATCGTATTTTTCAAGGGCGTCGCGGTCCAGTGTCTACAATCTTTATGGTTCTTACCGCTGGGGCTCTATACCTTGAATGGCTGATTCCTGCTGGCTACCCTTGGCTTGATACTTTAGTGTTAGGTGCAGCCGGCTTCTTTATTTATGGACCACAAGTTCTTGCAGGGGTTGCAGCTACAGACTTTGCCTCTAAACGGGCAGCGGGTGTTGCTTCTGGCTTTATTGGAGTGATGGCTTCATTAGGTTCTTGTATCTCTGGTGCAGGGGTTGGGCTTATCGTAGACAACTATGGTTGGGAAGCTGGATTTATGCTGTTTGTCATTACCGGACTAATCGGGGCATTCTTCTTCGCACTCACTTGGCATCAACGAGCCAAGATTCTGGATTAATTTTTATTCCCCTGTTCCCATTGTGTAAAAAATGGCATAATACATGCATATAATAACATGGGGAGGGTCTGATGTCGTTGTTTCAGCAGCTAGATTTAAAACAATCCACTTCTTTGGTTATGACTCCTCAGCTGCGATTGGCTATCAAGCTTTTGCAGCTTTCTAATCAGGAGCTATCTACTCTTGTGGCTCAGGAAATGGAGCTAAACCCCTTTTTATCTGAGGCTGACTCTATTGATGGATTGGATGCAGAGAAGCATGAAGATGCCCAAGACCTGGATTTCTCTACAGATGATTCTTTCGGTGATGATCTAGATGCAACTGACTCGTGGGCTGATCAGGCTACCAGTGTTGCTAGAGATCCCGATGAGGATTTTAGTTTTGAATCGACTCTCACAATTGAGGCAACGCTTCGTGACCACCTTCTCGAGCAGTTTAACGCTGATGTTAGCGATCCTCGTAAGCGCCTCATTGGAGCTTTTCTTATCGATTCATTGACGCCTGCAGGCTATTTGGAGGAGCCTCTAGAGACCATTGCTCAGACTTTGGGAGCTAGTGAGTTAGAGATAGAGAAAGTGCTCTACAGGCTCCAGAAATGCGATCCAGTGGGGGTAGGTGCGCGTAACCTTTCTGAGTGTTTGAAATTGCAATTGGCTCAGATGGATGAGTTGACAGAAGATGTAGAGCGTCTACTGGACCACATTGAGTTACTGGGGAAGGGTGATTTGAAGCAGGTGTGCAAAGAATGCTCGCTGCAAATTGAAGTCCTTCAAGAGATTCTTGTGCTTATTAAAACATTGAATCCAAAGCCAGGAGCTCTTTTTGAAAACACTCAAGCTCAGACCCGGATTCCTGATATTATTGTCCGCAGATTTCCTTCAGGTAAGGGGTGGCGAGTTGATTTGAACACAGAGACTCTTCCAAAAGTTCTAGTGGATCGTCCCTACTATGCCACTTTGAAGAACCAGGCAGGGAAAAAACAAGAAAAGCAATATATTACCCAGCAGCTTAACGCGGCCAATTGGTTGGTAAAGGCCATGGATCAGCGGGCACAAACTATATTGAAGGTGGCGACCGAGCTTGTCACGCAGCAAGAAGGCTTCTTCCTGCATGGCATTGAACATCTCAAACCACTCATTTTACGTGATATTGCTGAGGCTACGGAGCTGCATGAAAGCACCATAAGTCGTGTGACAACCAACAAATACATGGCGACACCGCGGGGTATCTTTGAGCTCAAGTATTTTTTCACTACATCCCTAGGCAGCACTGACGGGGGCGATGCTCATTCCTCTGAATTAGTGCGTCATAAAATTAAAAGCCTCATTGATGAGGAGCCTGCCAAGAAGCCATTATCTGATGACAAACTGGTGAAATTGTTGAAGGAAGAAGGTATTGAAGTTGCACGCCGAACCATTACAAAATATAGGGAGGCTATGAAAATTCCATCTTCATACGAACGCAAGCGTTTGAAAAGCCTCTAGCCTATGATAGAATGTATCTAAATAATAATGAGGCATAGCATGTACAAATATATATTTACCATCCTACTGTTATCACCCGCGACTCTATTGGCTATGGGTGATAAGCCTGATGACACAAAGCCTGTGAAAATTATCGTCGAGAGCCAAGAGCTTTGCGATCCCCAGGAAGAAACTGAGATGCCACGCTTTTACTAGGTTGGGTCTACCGATTGCTTAGCTGGGCTACGATTACCGAAAGCTAACGGCTTGAAGTGCTTAATCTTTTTTGTGGGCTTACGAGCCAGGATGATCACATTACCTATAAGGATGAGTCCTACGCCAATAAATACGTGGGTTTCCCATACAAAGTCTTCATATACTGTTGAAACTAATAAGGCAATGACGGGTACTAGAATAAGTGTATAGCTGGCTTTACTTGCGCCGATGCGGCCGAGAAGAGTTAAGTAGCTGCCAAAGGCTATGACAGATCCCATGACCGCCAGGTATAGTAAAGAAGCTATATATGTAGGTGACCAGTCAACACTAAACTCGATATCACTAAAGAGAACAATTACAAGCATCCATAAGGCCCCATATCCCATGGCCCAGGCGTTGCTTTCTGTGACGCCCACTTGCTGTTTTTGCATATGGGCGGAAATCATATTTCCATAGGACGCAAAAATGCCACCACCAAGGCTCAGTGCCATGCCAAGCAGGTTATCACTGGAGAGATCGAGGTTTGAGAGAGCGGGCCAGAACATGGAGAATATGCCGATTAGTCCTGCTAATGCGCCGATCATAACGGGGCGCGTGATAGGCTGTCGATAAAATAGGGCTGAATTCAGGATATTAAATACCAGCACCATAGAAAATCCAATGGCATTGACCCCGCTGGGAATGTAATAGCCTGCCGAATAGGCAAAGACATAGTTGATTGAAAACAAAAAGAAGCCCTGAGCAAGGAACCAGAAATGTGTCATGGGGGAGAACTTTAAGTTCTTCTTAGTAGCAAGACACCAGGCAAATAAAAGCAGTGCCGCTAAAGAGAATCGATAGCAGATGGATGCCTCAGGCGCAACAACGCCCAGTTGGAACTTAATGCCCAACCAAGTCAATCCCCATATAAATATGGTGGCTATGTATAAGACTGCGTTCATCATGTAGCCAATCAAAGTTAATTCTTCGACTATCTAACATCAAAGTTATTGCGGGGGAAGCGGAAAGAAGTTGGAGTGTCGCACTGGGTGAGGGGGTAGAAGTTGTAGTTCCTAAGCCTCAACATCCACCTTAGGATCTTGATCGTCAGTTTGCTGCTCCTGCTCTTTGCGCCGCTTAACTGCTTTGGGATCTTCAGTTTTAGAGCTTTCTTGAACCGCTTTACGGGAGACATTCTTTACCGTTACGATATCCTTCGGCATATTGGGATCTCGTGGGCGTACAGGAGGTGCGGCCTTCTGTGTCAAGAAGTTCGCTACTTTCTGCAATATAGGTAAGTGGTGGATGAGCACATTGCCTCTTATTATTTACTTTAGTATTTATTGTCATCTATAAAAATAGCATAAAATATATTTATGTCAAAATCCTCTCCATATTTAGTTATTATTTCTGCTTGTGAAGTTAACGTTTATTTAATGGAAACCTCTGCAAAAGTCCCCCATCCGGTCTAATTAGTGTGTAACTTTCTCTGTCATCAGGTTATAATTTTTTCAATGATAGACTTACATTGGAGGAACAATGAGCAGCTTTGCAGATATACTGGTGACTCAATCGACGAAGGGGTCAACCAAACTAGAACAGATCGAAAGTGTACTGAACTGGAAGGTGGTTGATAAGAAACTCCAACAGTTGATCCGTCGAGGTAAGATGGGGCGTCCTCCCTATCCACTTCTGTCTCTGTTTAAGGTTCTCGTTCTTCAACGCCTCTATGACCTTTCCGACCCTCAGATGGAGGAGATGCTTTATGACCGTTTGTCGTTTCGTCGTTTCTGTGACTTTGGCTTAAGTGACAAGCTCCCCGATGAAACCACGATATGCCGTTTCCGGGGTGTGTTGGGGAACAAGGTTGAGAAAATTTTGGAGGTTGTGCTTCAAGATTTAGATGAGCAAGGCCTGAGTATGAAGGGCGGTGCTATTGTTGATGCCGCTGTTATCTCTTCTAAGTCTTCTCGTCCCAAGGGTGGAGAAGTGAGTGAGACAGATCCTGAAGCGGGCTGGACCAAGAAAGGGGGTCAGTATCATCATGGGTATAAGATGCATACTTGTGTTGATGACGAGCATGGATTGATTCAAAGTCTTGAGGTGACCTCAGCGGATGTTCATGACAGCCTGGTCTTTGGCCAGATCTTGGCGAGTGATGATCGGTCTGTTTATGCGGACAAGGCTTACGATAGCCAGAAGAACAGAGATCTCTTAAAGAGACACAACATTGAAGACCGTGTTCTGTACAAGGGGCGTAGGAATCATAAGCAGCCTCAGTGGCAGAAAGAACTGAACAAGATCTGGAATAAGACCCGCAGTGGTGTGGAGAGAACCTTCGCTCATCTCAAAGGACAACAGGGTCTGGGTCAAGCCCGTTACTTCGGAGTCGAGAAGACCAAACAGTGGGCGATCATGAATGCCATTGCTTATAATCTCAGAAGAGCCATAAGAATCCTACCCCCACCTCAGCTGTCCACAGGATAAGTGCGTCCAAAATCCCTTAAAAACCAAGCAAAACGCATAAA
>CAJQNC010000031.1 GCA_905479605.1 uncultured Alphaproteobacteria bacterium
GACCTGAACAAAATTGAACCCATGTGGGCCAATATTAAACAAAGACTGAAATCTTACTCTGATAATGCAAAGTCATTCATTGATAACCTGGAATACCATTTTACGGATATGTGTAAATGTTAAGATAATCTGCTATAATAAGTTCTTGTCTCACTGGTTTAAAAAAATAGCTACGACAATTACAAAGCAGGATGTACCGGCGCTTCATGATAAAGTTCGTGCTGAGAATGGTCTCTACCAAGCCAATCGGCTTCTAGAGCGCATCAAAGCCATCTACAACAAATCCATCGAATGGGGGTGGGAAGGGATAAACCCCGCAACAGGCGTCAAGAAATTTAAAGAAAAGTCTCGAGAGCGTTTTCTCCACCCCGATGAACTCCCTCAATTCTTTGAAAGCTTGGACGCTGAGCAGAACGACACCATTCGCGATTTCATCTATGTGTCGATTTTTACAGGAGCCCGTAAAGCCAACGTCCTAGCTATGCGCTGGGAGAACATCAATTTCGATCGCCAAGAATGGCTAATACCAGAGACCAAAAATGGCGACCCCCTCCGTATCCCTCTCGTTCCTCGTGTCGTTGATATCCTAGAAGCACGTATAAGCCGCTATGGGGGACGTGAATGGGTTTTTGAAGGGAATGGATCATCTGGTCATTTGGTTGAACCTAAAGCCGGCTGGAAGAGGATTTTAGAGCGAGCAGGAATTAAAGATCTTCGATTACATGATCTGCGACGCACCGTAGGCAGCTGGCAAGCCGCCACGGGAGCGAACAGTTTCATCATTGGGTCCACTCTTGGGCACAAAGATCAGAAATCAACAGCGGTGTATGCCCGATTGAATATCGATCCGATTCGGTCTTCTTTAGAGCGTGCGACGGATGCGATGTTTGAAGGATTGAAAGGAAAGGAATGAAATTAGGTGAGCCTCTTTTTGTCGGGGCGCACTTATGCGCGCGCCGAAATGGCGCGCTGCTTTATAGCCTGTTGTGGATGCATCCTGATAGAGTTCTGACGTGAGGAAATAGATTGAGTCAGTACTATTCATGTCTACCTATTTAAATCTATTTATGTTTCATCAATTGAATTTCAATTCAGATGAGAAATATATTGAAGTTATGTTGATCCTGTTTAATAATTAGGATTGCCACATGAAAAATGAACCTTCATACATCTTAAACCACACTCTTTCTTCCATGCTTTTCGTTGACAGCAACATGGCATTGAAAATTGGATTGAAAGAGGCAATGATTCTTCAAAAGGTTCATTTTTGGCTTCACGCTAATCAAAATTTAAAACAAAGAAATGGATTGTATTGGGTCTCCAAAACCTATGAACAATGGAAAGGCCTATTTCCCTTTTGGTCAACACGCACAATCCAAAGGACAATTTTGAATCTGGAGGGAAAGGGGTTTCTTGAAACACATTTGAATGGCGGATACCGCACCTTGAAGTATTATACGATTAACTATGATGCTCTTAGACGAATTGATATTGATCTTAAATAATCGAGATTTCAAAGCGTTATTCATTTGAGTCTCAAGAGTAGCCACTGTACAAGAGGTTTAAGGCGAGTATAGAGGCTTGACAACGCCATTACAGAGATGCTTTTTTGATGAAACTGAAACTTTTTAGGTGCGTGGTTTTTATTTTCTCATATTCGACAGGAGGTAAGTCAGATGAAAGTGCACAGAACAGTTTTGTTAGTATCCTTGGTTGGGTTTACATTTTTGGCGCAGCCTTTATTTTCTATGGATCCTGAGCAAGAGTCTGATTATTCTTTCGCTGCTCCTGCTCCTGCTCCTGCCCCTGATAGTGATGATGGAAGTGCTTCTTCCTCCATGGGCGATGTTGGTGAGGAGTTAGATCCTTATCATGATTGGAGCCAACGGTACATGCATACGCTTCGAATTGAGCCTGATGTAGGCAGTGTGACGGACGCTGAGTACGAGGATGCTTCTAAATCCCTCTCTTTAGATCAACGACCTCTTCCTTCTGAGGGGCAGGTTTACGTGGGTAGAAGCCCTCATAAAAAAGCTGCTCATCGAAAAAGAGAAAAAGAAAAGGCCTTTGTTGGGAAGGGGCGAATGAACTATGTTCGTCGGGAAGGGGGTGGGCAAGCTCCATTTTCTGAGGCGTATGCTGTTGTTCAGAAGGGCAAGCCAGGGGCAAGAAAGCACCCCAAGTATACTCAAGTGTATGATAAGAAGAGCAAAAAAATGGTTGATCCCATAAGGGAAGGAAAAAAAAGAGACAAGAGAAAAATGGCTGTCTCCGATAGCGATATCGTTATGGATGCTGGGCATGGAGTCGATCATGGTATAACGATCACCTTTAAGGGATCTAATTCATCGACTAATCCACTGAATTTTACACCACAGAATGCTTACTACAATCGCAAAATTCGGAATATTCTAGTCCGTGAAGCAAAAAGCAGTGGTGGTAGCTACAAGGAGTTAGCTATCTATGGAGAGGATCCCAAGAAAATTACACGTACTTTTGGGGGTGAATCTATTGAGCGCCCCATACCTGAAGGTTTTATTTTTATCTTATTTGGTTCCGATAGGGTAATAGCAAACTCATATTATTTCCCTAACTTCTATGATTATTTTTTTAATCAAGACCCGATCAGTAAAGTAAAATGCTTTCCCGAAAAATTTAAATTACCAGAAAGTGTTGTTAATGATATTTTTTCTATAGAACAAGTGGGTAGTGAAGAAGGAAGACGTGCAGCTCAGTGGTCTTCTGAAATGATTGGTTACAGAAGCCTCTCAGGTAGGTATGAAGTTGTATCTCAAGGAGTTTGGCCTCAAGATGCTCGTAATGCACTCGTTCGAACAGCTGCAATTTACCGTATGGGAAGAGCTGCTGAGTATGATTTAAGTGTTGAAAATATGCTCCAGCTTTCCTCTATATTTAACAGTGATTTTAATTACCGTGAATTCAGCGGGACGCTACTTATTCCTGAGTTAGCTAGATACTGGGCTTCTCGAGCTCTTCAGGAAATTAAGAGGACCAATTACAAAACAAAGAATGTGCTCTATCTACTCAGAGAAGAAAGTGAAATAGCTATTGCTGCTGGAGATATGCCCCCCATTTTAGAAGCATTCGAAGCTTCCCAGCGTACTACTCCAGAGTTTAATGCTCTCTTAGGGTTATACGAGTACTACTCTGAAAAAGAGGGTTCTGAAAAAAGCCAAGAATGGAGTTCTTTCCTGAGTGAATGTGTGGGAAGCGACGTTTTTCCTGGGTGTTGTTCTGTTGGTGATACGGCACAAGTGGTTGATGCAATAGGAGATCTTCAGAACTTGTATATAAAGTTGCCTGAAGGAACAGAAATTGATTTGGTTTTGGATGGCATAAAGCTGAGAACACAACATGAAAAACGTGTAGGTGTTGAGGGAGGCACTTACAATGCCTTAAAGTTTATGGAATTTTCTCAAGCTTTTCTAATTGATGACTTTATACAGGTGTTAGGTCTGATTAGGGATGGTTTTGGTGACGGTGATCAAACTTTATACCCCGATTTTCGTTTGGCTGCACTTAAGATGCCATATAGTGAGATTGACGCAAACACGTGTAGGGGATTAGCTAATTCAACATTCAAGGTTATTAGAGACTTTTAAGAATTTGTATCTGCACAGAGAGTGCTTAAAAAATGAAGAAAGAGGCTTTTGAGCAAGATATGAATTAAAATCCTACTATGCTTTGCTGAGCTTTAGAGAAAATGAGAATAATACTGTAGGTACATATAGGCGCCCAGTTACCGAAGATTATTTCTCAGTTTTATGTACGAACCTTTATGGTTCCATCCGTATATATCGTGAGGGCGCCTTTTGCCAATATACAAACACTTTTGAGATTGATGAGCATTTATTCAAGGTCGAGCTTGACGAGCAGGTTCGTAAAAAACCTCGATCAGGAGATAAGTGTCCTAAAACTTTTCAATGTAATAGTAGACGGTATACTCATATACGGTTTAGTCCGACAGCAAATACGTACCTCTTTATGAGTAAAGGAAAGCGTAGAGAGGAGAAGGCAAGGCGCTTACTTGCTTTTTCCGTAGATGTAGAGGGGCCGAAGTGGTACTACGAATATGAAGAGTGAATCTTCTGGACAAGCTTGTTCACTTATTCTTGGTCTTTTTTAGTGGGCGTGCGAAGGCTCCACAATAATGAAGCGTAGAGATCGAGGAGGGCTGTTCTTTCCGCTGCTTCCAGATATAATGCCCCATCATACTCACAGATCGCCAAGCGTTCTTCAAAGGCTTCCCTGAGGTCGCAAATATCTACATGAAATGTTGTTCCATCACCCATCAACTGTGGAACAAGAATTTCGTTATTTGTTCCATTTATGTTCCGCACTTTGTTCCTCTCTAACTTTTCCGAAGCCTTTGTAGCTAACGATTTAAGGTCGATTGTTCTACTCATGTTCCATTCCTTGTTTCAGAAATTGGGTCTTGTTCCACTGTTCCAGCCCTTAGGGTGTGGAACATGGAACAAGGGTGAATTTTGAGGCGAAGTATCATGGTGCTATTTGGCCCTTAATCTCTTTCAACTTCCGATTCACAGTTCCAAGTCCTAAGCCAGTCTCTTGAGCAATTTCACGTTGGGTAAGCCCTTCCCTTGAGAGATTTGCGATTTTTTCCCTTAAACAATCTCCAAGATTTTTGACTGTCCATACATAACGCTGATTCTCTTCTCTCAGCCTGGCTTCAAAGGAGAGAGCCTGTTCACCACAAAAGCCACGGGCTTTTTCATAGTGGACCTCAAAACGTGCGCCTTCTCTCGAATCATAATCATCAGGTTTTTTAAGGGTAATAACGGTATCTAGGAGATCTTCTTTCTTGGAAGTTCCTCTCTGGCCCCCACTCTTATTCGAATGATGAATGAGGAGAACAGATATTCCTCGCTTACGAAGTTTCAGAAACCACTCCTGAAGAGGAATCCAGCTCTCAGCCTCGTTCTCTCTCCCACCACGGCACAATGCAGAGTAGTTATCGAGAATGAGGAGCTTGACCCCTTCCAAGTGCTCCTCAATGAATCTCTGGCCTTCCTGTAATGAGAGATCTGGTATGCCTTGTTCTTGGATATCAGAGGTAATGAGCCGTAAGTTCTCACCTGTGTTTTCAACACTATCGGCACTTTGCACAATCTTCGCTAAGCGTTCTTGAAGGGTCACAAGAGGCATTTCACCATCCATAAAGAGGACTTTTTGAGCTTTATGGCATTCCCACTTTCCTTTGAACATTTGATCTCCAGCAGCGACTGTGAATGCCACGGTTAAAGACACGTGTGTTTTTCCAATCCCTCTCGGAGCATGAGTCATGACAAGTCCTTGTTCAGGGATAATTGGATCAAGGAGCATCTCTCTCGGTTTGATTTCTAGAGAAAGAAGTTCACGTAGGGTGAGAGATTTGAGTAGTTTTGATTCAAGGTGAGGAAGCAATTGTTTCTTGACTTCCTCCAATCCCTCTAAGATGTGAAGATCATTGAAGTCTGTGGGCTGATTCGTACTGTCTTTAAATTGAGGGAAAACAACTTTCAGCTGGTGTCTTCTAGCAGCAGTCTCAGCTTTGAGTCTCCCTGTGTTTTCAGACCCCCAACAATCATCATCTCCTGCAATAATAACCGCATTTCCTGGATGTTTTGATTGAAGACCTTCAATAACTGGAAGCAAATTCCCTGCATCGAAGGCCACAACGATAGAAGCTCCTGTGGCCATATGAAGGCTTGAACCTGTGGCGTAGCCTTCAACAACTATAATCGGCTTCTTGGGTTCAATCATGCCGATAAGATGAAAGCACCCCTTTTTGCGACCACCTTTAAGGAATCGTTTGTCTCCACTGGGTTGGATATACTGAATGCTCCAAAGGTTTCCCTCTGCATCACGAATAGGGATCACAAGAGACTCTTTGTCGAAGCGAATCCCATAGGACGCAATCTTCTTTCTCTCCAGATAGGATGAAGAACCAGTTTCAGAGGAATTGTTCCAGTTCTTCAGGGCATAGGTCGCAACCTCTTCCTCCCGACGGAGGCGCTCAGTTTTTGCATGTTCTATAGACTTCGTAATCTGCCTCTCTAACTCTTCTTTTTCCCCAAGAGAGAGGGCTGCCTTATCTACATTCCACCGTCTGTTAATATCACGACTCCAATCCCCAAAAACCCCTGCAGAACCATAGAAGACATACCAGCCATTTTTCCTTCCTTTCTTATCTGTGCAAAATCGATGAATTTGACCATCGCCTATGATCTGTCCCAGAAAGTAGATTCCATTTTCATTCATTGCCTCAACGAAGGCTTTCTCCGTCTGATCAAGTTTTATATAGTTTCTTTGAACTGGATGTTCTGAGGCAAGGCCATTGGAAAGTCCTGTCATAGCCATGCTCCTCATTCACACTCAGTGGGTTTGTTCACCGTTCTTTTATCAATAAAATCCAGCAGGTCCTTATAACGATACTTGGCCAGTCGTCCTACTTTCACCACAGGCAGGTTATAGCGGTTATTTGTCTTCCAGATGGCCAATGTCATCTCTTTCACACCGAGCATTTGCGCGGCTTCTTTTCGTGTTAGCAGTCGATCATTTTCATTCAACTTCATAGTCAGTTAACTCCTTATGTTTTGATTTAAAGCGGGTGTCGTACATAAACGATAGGAGCCAAAAGTCAGGATTGAAAGTTGGATTTAAAATTTTCTGTGGTTAAACTTCTTTGATTCTATGTAAGCCTTTTAGGCTCTCTCTAGATCATTCAACAGGGCTAACCTCTGCAAAAATATTGCGGCGGTAAGATCTCTTTGGGTCTATGTGCGTTAATAGAGAAGAAAAAGAAGATTTTCAAAGTCGGATACGATTGACAAAATAAATATATACTTTATCATATAATTAATTCGTAATATGAGATCTGGAATATAAAATGAAGCATGCCATTCAAGATTATGTTCAGAAAATTCACCAAGCTCGCCTTGAAAAAGGGTGGAGCCAGATCGAATTGGCACAAAAAGCAGGGATGACACAGTCTCATCTTTCCCGGATTGAAAGAGGGGAAATTGATCTGCGGCTTTCCAATGTCATTGAGTTGGCAAGGCTTGTTGATTTGGAACTGATGTTTGTTCCCCGAAATACCATTCCGGCAATGAAAGCGCTTTCCCTGCAGCTTTCAGGAGATCAGAAGAAAAGCATCAAAAAAGCCTATACACTGGATGAGGAGGACGAGACATGATTCCTGCCTCTCTCAACGTCTTATTGTATGGTGAAAAGATAGGTGCGATCACTTATTTAGGTGGAGATCGATCCATTTTTTCTTTTGAGGAGTCCTATATAGATAATCCATCTCGGCCGACCCTTGGACTTTCTTTCAAATCAGATGGAGGGGAACTCATCACTGACTTTTCTCCGACACAGACACAACTGCTCCCTTGGTTCTCCAACCTTTTGCCTGAAGGGCCTTTGCGATCATATCTTGCAGAACAAACAGGCGTGAAGCCGGTGCGTGAATACAGCCTGATTGCAGCTTTAGGAAAAGATCTTCCGGGGGCTGTGCAAATTGTTTCTTCAGAAGAAAAGGTTCAGGTGGAAAAAGAGAATGTTTCAGATCAATCAGAGGCAATACCTCATAACGCCCTGAAATTCTCCCTGGCAGGAGTTCAACTCAAATTTTCTGCTCTTGCAAAGCAAAAGGGTGGCCTGACAATTCCAACACAGGGCATAGGAGGAAATTGGATTGTTAAGCTTCCTTCCCTCAGGTTTGAAGGCTTGTCTCAAAATGAGTTCTCCATGATGACATTGGCACGCTTGGTGGGCATGGACATTCCTGACTTTAAGCTCATACCTCTTTCAGAAATAGAAGGACTTCCCAGAGGGATAGAACATATTGCTGAAGATGCTTTTGCCATTCGTCGATTTGATCGAGCCAAAGACGGATCCCTGGTGCATATGGAAGACTTTGCACAAGTCTACGGTGTGTACCCAGAGCGGAAATATGAACGGGCTTCTGCAAAATCAATCGCCACGGTTTTGTGGATTGAAACAGGGGAAAAGGGAGTGCGAGAGTTTATCAAGCGCCTTATTTTCAACACCTTGATTGGAAATGCAGACATGCATCTGAAAAATTGGTCATTACTCTATCCTGACCGTATTCATGCAACCCTTTCACCAGGGTATGATTTTGTTTCCACCATTCCTTATATTACGGATGACAGTGCTGCCTTGACCTATGCCCGAACGAAAAAAATGGCAAAGCTCGACAAAGATGAGCTCTCATATCTCGCAAGCAAATCCCATATTCCTGAAAAACTAGTTATAGAGGAGGCCATGCAGACCGTTGAGACGTTTTTGCATGTGTGGAATAACAATAAAAAAGATCTTCCTCTCTCAAGGAAATTATCAGAAGTTATAGACAATCACCTGAAGTCATTAGCATTGCTTAATATGAAATAGGGTCCTCAGCTTTTGATCAGGAGTGATTGACGCGTAAACCTTTGAGCCTTGTTCCTAGCGTTTCTGCAGGGAATGCCTGAATAGATAGTGCTTTACCTTTAAGCTTCACATAAGGAGGAAGAGGGAGTAGGGCACCTTCTGGGAAAAAAGTATTGTTTTTGATGTTAGGTGTTTGAAGGGATAATAACTCTTGTCTAAACTTCTGGGAGAGGTTGAGAAAATCCTCTATCTGTTTTACAGACTTAATCTCCAAAAGAGAGGTTAGCGATGGATCCATCTTTCTCATAGATTCAAAGGCTGCGATAAAGTGACAGGTTGATTTATAATGCTTAAAATATGAGGTATATGCTTTCTCTCCGCAGAGATGCTCTGGTTTTATAGACGCAGGGGTGCTCCCTACAATAATCTCAGTGGCTTCATTAAGGCTGGCTCGACGTTCGCCCAATACAGATTCATAGGTTCGTCCAAGCCGTAGAAGTGTCCAAATTAGGCGATCTACAATTTTGAAGTGATTCTGATTTTCTTTTTCAGAAAGGTCTTTCTCAATCATCCATAGGGGGTAAGATTGATTCCAATGGTCCCGAAAGTAGGAGTCATTAGGAATGTTTAAAATTGTCTTGGTAATGGAAATATTTTCAGGGTTGCGCTTTTCGCCTTCAAGATAGCTGAGATGGTGCAGGTTAAGAGAAAGAACAATATCCTGTCTCAATGAGTCATTTTCAGAAAATGAAGGTTGAAGAATGTAGGCGATGATCTGGTGCATAACATCAATGAGAACAACTTCACGATGCTTTTGAAGGTAATCATCAGAAAAGTGGTCGTATGTATTCCAAACTGTCAACGTGTGCACCTACTGGTTTTGAATCGAGAGGTTTTAATCATGCAGCCTCTCACAATGCCAGTTTGAGTGGGTCCTGTAAATACTGAGATAATATGAGAGAGGTTGGGAAAATAAATGAGGGACTGTATGAGAAAGCTTAACCAAAGAAGTGGGGACTTTAAATCTCTCCAACTCCGTCCCAGTGTATCCCCGATCAAATTCGGGTGAGGGGGGGGAGGCGTCATAAGTCATTGTTTTAATTGGTTGCGGGGGTAGGATTTGAACCTACGACCTTCAGGTTATGAGCCTGACGAGCTACCGGGCTGCTCCACCCCGCGTCAAGGGAGATCATTAATATGCCCGAGTTCTAACAACATCTACCTCACTTGTCGAGAGGTTTTTTAGGAATCTTGTTTTAAGGCTGTGGTCATAAGGTCTTGAGCGAGCTTAAGGGTCTTATCGGCTTTGTCCAAAGGTGGGTTCAACTCAACCACTTCAAAAGCCTTCAAATTAAGGTTCTGGATCACACCTTTCAATGCAGGAAGCACCTCATCTGGGCTCAAACCATCTACTTCAGGCACACCAACACCAGGTGCAAACTCTGGGTCAAAGGCATCCAAATCAACAGAGATACCAAAGCCCTTGGTTCCATTTTGAGCGATATTTAGAGCCTCTTGGAAACAAGCATCAAAGCCACGCTCGTGAACTTCCTGCCGATCAATCACTCGCACATTAAGGCGCTTGAGAAGGAGCTCCTCGCCTTCTTCAAAACTACGCACACCAATTAAAACTACATGCTCAGGAGATAGCTTTGCACCCGATGAGGCCATGGCTGTGAGATCATCGAAGCCATGCCCCATAAGCGCAGCCAAAGGCATTCCGTGGATGGCATTAGACGGCGTGGTTTTATCCGTGTGTGAATCCATATGAGCATCGATCCAAATCAATCCAAATTTCTGATGAGACTTGAGTTGCGAAACGATGCCGCTCCATGTGCCCACGGCAATGGCATGGTCTCCACCTATGATACAGGGGAACCCATCTTGAGAAATGGACCTAGCGGTGGCTGACGCCAACTCTGTACAAGTACGGACAATGCGCGGCAAAGCCTCAAGGGTGCCAGCTATAGAGTCATCCTCCTCAGGTTGAATGAACGCCTTCCAAGGAGCTTGCAATTGATCTGCTAACGCTGTCTCTTTTAGCTGTGTTGGGCCTTTCGCCGTTCCGGGCTTCGGACTACCAACTCCCATTTCAACACCAATCAGGTGGATTTGTCTCATATATTCTTTCTCTATCTAACTTGTGGGGCCGGATTGTATAGAAGCTTCCAATCAGTAGCAAGAGCTTTAGTTTTCTGCTCCAGGACCTACCAGTACCCTAAGACCTTCCACCATAATCCACCCACTACAGTCCAAATACTTAGGTTCACCAAGCTGAGTACAAAACTAGCATGCCACCAGTCTTTCACAGGTACATAGTTAGCACCGAAATACACGGGTGCTGAGCCAGTACCAAAGTGAGTAAGTGTACCTGCTAAGGACGACAAGATCGCCAAACTCATAGCTCCCAACATAGGAGGTGTTCCAGCCGCAATAAGCACCGTCAAGAAACCGCTATACAAGGCAGTAATACGCGCTGTGACACTGGCAAAAACATAGTGAATGTAGAAATATAGCAAGCAAATAACTAACAAAGTAACCGGCCAGCTAAACGATCCGACCACACTTTGCACATGGCCAGAAAACCATTCCATAGTCCCCATCTTGGTCAAAAATGAGGCCATCATCAACAGTGGTGCAAACCACATGAGAGTCTCCCACGCCCCGGTCTCTTTGATACAATCTTTCCACTTCAGAACCCCACAAAATAGAAGTATCGAAAAACCAATAAGAGCCGCAGTTGTGGCTTTCACTCCAATATCCGCACCAAAGATCCACAACATTAGAACAACGAAAAATGTCGCTATCATTATGACTTCTTGACTCGCTAGTGGACCCATTTCCCTCAGCTTATGTCGCGCGGCTTGCTGAGCCTCAGGGGCACGCTTGATCTCTGGTGGGTAGAGTTTATAGATAAACAAAGGAATAACAGTGAGGTTGACGAGACCAGGCACAATGGCCGCCACAGCCCACGTCATCCAGTCGATCTTCACACCCACTGTCTCGGCCAAACTTGCAGCCAAAGGGTTCGCAACAATACCGGTTAAGAACATGGCCGATGTCACCATGTTCACCTGAAAGCAAACCTTAATGAGATAAGCACCAAGCTTGTTTTCTGTGCCTTTCGTGGGGCAACTGCCTTGCTCTTTTGCAATAGAACTCACGACAGGATAGATGATCCCGGCTCCACGTGCTGTGTTGCTGGGCACAAAGGGAGCTAAAATCAGTTCGGTCAAAACGAAGCTATAGGATAAGCCAAGAGTACTCTTTCCAACAGAAGAGATAAAGAAGTAGGCGATACGTTTACCCAGTCCGGTAACTTTGAATCCTAACGAAAGGAAGAATGCCAACACCACTAGCCAAGCCACACTTGAGCTAAAGCATGTCAATGCTTGATCCAGAGTCAAGGTATTGGATCCAACGGCAAAAGTGGTGGCAATTAAGGAGATAGCCCCCGTTGGTAAGGGCTTAAGGATCACTGCAATCACAGTCGTCAGAAAGATAATCAACAAGTGATATGCTGGCTCAGACAAACCCTCTGGGGCTCCCATGAACCAAAAGCCGGTGGCCACCGCAAACAAAATGGATGTAGGTAACAGTTTAGCCCCGTCCCATTGACTTGCTAGCTTACCTTCAGAAATGGGTGATAGTATTCCTTCAGCAGTAGACATCTGATTGTTTTCCCTTACTTTCCAAAATCTGTGGCGGTTACTCTATCATTTTATGGAGGGCAAGGATAGACTTCACGAATGACAGCCTCAGGAGATCATTCAAAAGTGAAGACAAGCCAAGCACTCACAGAGAACCTCAAAACTCGAGGACCAGGGATTAACAAAACGCTTGTATCTTCAATTATATACAACTAAATTACGACCAACTTAAGTATAAAGAGATACAATTTATATGAGCCACTCAATTCGTAAAATTATCTTCCCCTTAGGGGGCATGGGCACTCGTCTGTTGCCAGCCACTAAATCTGTAGCCAAAGAGATGCTACCCATATTGGACATTCCTTTGCTACAGTATGCCATCGATGAAGCTGTCAACTCTGGCTTTGAAGAGCTCATCTTTGTCACAGGAACGAATAGATCTGTTCTTGAAGATTACCTTTCCCCCTCCCCTAAGCTGAATACGCTGCTGGAAGAAAAAGGGAAGCAAGGGCTCCTCAATAAACTGCACGAGATCCTTCCACCATCAATCAAAGCCACATTTGTCGACCAACCTGACCCAAAGGGTCTTGGCCATGCGGTTTGGTGTGCACGGGAACACGTAGCAGGTGAAAACTTCGCGGTCATCCTCACCGATGATCTTATCGTCAGTGAGACTCCATGCCTAAAGCAAATGATTGAAGCTCTACAGCCTAACATGAACGCTGTCGTCGCCGCCATGGAAGTGGCAGATGCTGACGTGAATAAGTACGGCATTTTTGATACGAACCACCAGGATGGACGATGCTCTTATGCTTGCGATATTGTTGAGAAGCCTTCACCAACCAATGCCCCTTCTCGATTAGCTGCTGTGGGGCGTTATATCTTAACGCCTGCAGTTCTCAATGCCATTGAGAGCCTAAAACCTGGCGCGGGAGGAGAGATTCAACTCACTGATGCTATCGCTGCGAGCACCAATGACCACAGCCTATGTGCGTACCGCTTTGAGGGCACTCGCTATGACTGTGGGTCGAAAGAAGGAATACTAGAAGCTACACTGAGCCTCGCATTAGAAGACGAGAATTTGAAAGCCATCGTTGAGAAGGTTGTTGCGAGCCGAAAAGCGGCTTGAGCTGAGTGCCCAAACCGCGAGAAAATATTGCTCTTAAATATTGCGCTTAAGTTTGTTGTTCTTCGTTAAAGAAAACAAAAGGATATTCAGGTTTGAATCGTATATTTTTAAACACTTCACGTGCTGACTCTACCTCTGACAGTGCTTTTTCCTCCAATTCCTTGAAGGCATCTGTATGTCGAAAATAAGCTTCGTCAGAGGGCAAAGGAGCATCCTGAGGTTTTTCAAGAACAAGTCCTGCATACTGCCCGCTGGCTTGTTGTTTCTCTTCAATCCCACCTGGTGTGTAGGTAAAGAAATGTTTAGAAGAAATCCGGAAGCCAATAGTCCCTGCAATAGTTTTTAATGCAACATAATCGATGAATGCAACGCTTGGGTATTTACCATACAAGTTGGACAAAAGTAACTTGTCATTGGGGTCAGTGGTTCCTTGATTTTCTGCTATCCAGCTGCCGCGCAATTGTGAAGCAAAAATCAGGCCTTTTTCTTTTAAGATTTGGGAAAATTCATTCATTCCAGCGGTTCTTACAGGAGTTAGTCCCTGCTCGTATGAGTGTTGCAACCAACCCTGAAGGGTGTCTTCGTCGCACTCTTTTTGTAAAAAGTCGTTCATAGACTCATGATTACGGGGCATAGAAGCTGCTATACTGAACGTATGACCTCCAGGAGAAAGCAGATCAAACTGCAGTGCGAAATACTCGACGACGTCTTTAGGGACCATGAAATGAAGGAAGTTTGCTCCAAAAGTTGTTGTCACTTGGCCATTAGGATTCCCGTCTGGGAAAAGACTTCTAAATCCTTGGTCTGAGGGAATTGTTAAACAGTCTCCAGCAATAGGCACCAATTGATCTCTGTTTTCCTCTTTGACGCACTTCTCTATAAAGCTTTTCATTGGCAGCATATTCTTTGGGTCGATGTCGTTATAAATAACACGTATATTCCCATTTCTTCGGAAAGCATCAACTGAGAGTCGCCCGAAGCCATCTCCCCATAGAACCACAGTCCCTTCTGGTAAATTTGAAATTTCCTTTCTGAAATCATTTTCTATTTTTCCATGGGTAGCAAATTGCCGCCCATGCGTGGGTTTTGCAACACGGGAATGCTGAGAAATTGCAGTGGGAATAAGCTGAGTTTGATACTTCTTAGGAAGTTGCTTGAACCCTCCATTCAAGACTCTTGGGGCTGCCTTAGTATTTTTCTCAGTTTCCGGGGCATTAGGCTTACCACTGGCATAGCATGTCGAAGGTGCTAAGTGGGCACTAGCTAAAGTAGTCAGTCCTGCCGAAAGCATTAGATAACGGCTTGTCTTCACCACTCCAGACTTAAAGCTGGAAGTTAGTTCATGGACAACATTGGTAAACATAATTTTCTCCTCTAAAAAAAACTTAAAAATTTAATCAGCTTATAAATGTATACATGCAAGCTTATAGGCTATGTAGTAATGAATGACACTCTTTTCAAGATGCTAGCTCTAATTTTTCTTGGGTGCTTTGTGAATCTTAAGGTTGGACCAAGTACCCTGAACCCACACCCCCTTCTAAAATAAGTTGATGTTTGATGCTTGAAACTAACAAAGAACTAAGTTGACCAAGGATTGCTTCGAATCAATCTCTCCTGCAAAGGGCTTTATTGAATAAATAATACCAATGCCACATATTATAGTGATTTGACTTTTATTAGCCTTTGTTATGTGGTTTAATAAAAGGAAAAAATGAGCACCAGCCCTTACGCGTTTCATATCCTTTCTTAAGAAAGGTCACACACAATCCACCTGTGCGGATACTTTTGAACTCAACCTTTCTACAGTGAGTCGGTGGTGGCGTCGTTACCAACGAGAAGGCCATGTGAACCCCCATTCTCGCCCAGGTCGCCATGCAAGAGTAGACCCCGGAGCTCTGTCTCAATATGTGAATCGTTTTCCAGATAGCACTTTAAAGGAAATAGGCACCCACTTTGGAGTCAGCGAATCTGCAATATTTAGACGTCTCCGTAAGCTAGGGTTCAGCTATAAAAAAAAGCGTTCACCTACCTGGAAGCTAATGAAGGAAAACGACAAGCCTATAAAGACTTGATCTCTCATATCCCAAAAGAGGATTTGATATACGTTGACGAGAGTGGCATTGAAGAGGGGACGTGTAAGGAGCATGGATGGTCTAAGGTTAGAGATGTCATTCCAGCGAAGAAGAGCGGGAAAACCTATCAACGTCTGAATATCATTGCTGGCTGGAGTGAAGGAAAATCCCATGCCCCTTTTACATTTTATGGGTCTTGCAATACAGAGATTTTCAATCTTTGGCTTCAAAAGGTTCTCGTTCCTGAGCTTAAGAAGGGGAAGGTCATTATTCTCGACAATGCAACCTTTCATAAATCTAAGAGAACGAGAGAAATCATCGAGAATGCTGGTTGTAAATTGATCTTTCTTCCACCCTATTCACCGGACTTGAACCCTATTGAAAAGTTCTGGGCTAAAATGAAGAAGTGGATTAGAAATAATATCCTCAAATTTAAGGCCCTTTACCTCGCACTTAGATATTTCTTTCGTGGCTAATATTAATCAAAACACTATACCTTGCGAACCACGATACCGGCTCAAGATCGAGGCGTTGATTTTCTTCTTCAATTCAACAATGTAGCGTCATCCCGGCCTTGAGCCGGGACCTTATGTGGACAGTCAAGATCTCTTTCATCGCGAGTCGGCCTGAGATCCCGCATTGGAGCTCGTTAACCAGGGAAAGCCTGGACTCCCTTAGCCATGCGGGATAACGAAGGTAGATGTTGATGAAGTTTGATTCAACAACGCTCCCACAAGGGGAGAGAGGTGTGATCCAAGGACTAACTAGGTTACGCCGCCAAACTGTGCTGTTGCTGCTGACGATTCTCAGGTAGATTAAGCATATTCAACAGATTCCTCAGCTCCTGACGAGCTGAAATGTGTGAGAGGGTCATCTCTTGTGGTGTTTGATCCAGGTCTAGCAAAGTGCGCCCTGAGAGGAACAATTCCTTAAAGATCACACGCTCACCAAAACCGGGCATGTAACGAAAACCAAGACGCTTGGAAAGGGCCTGCATGACCTGCTCCATCTGCTCTTTGTTCTTCGCATTGATGCTACTGAGCCTGTTTCTTAAGACAATCCAATCGATGTTGCCTCCGTCACGAACAGCTCGTTGCTTCTTTTGATTCCACACCGTTTCAGCATAGTGACTGGGACGCAGCATATCCAAAGAATCACCTTTCAGACGTACGATTACGTCCAGATCAATGAAGCTGTCATTCATCGGCGTAATCAGCGTATCTGCTTTGGAATGAGCGTGGCGAGACAAAGGCGTGTCATTACCGGGCGTATCTACAACAATAAAATCTTTATTTGCAAACCGCTCAAACACTCCCTCAAGGTTCGCAAGGTCCTCGGAATCAGCTGACTCTTTCTTAGAGCTCGTACTGCGCATGAGAGGTATGTGATCAGATATAGGCAGTGGCTTTTCAAGGCTGTTATTAGTCGCACGACGGTTTTCAATATACCGTGTCAAGGTTCCTTGACGAGCGTCTACGTCAACAGACCCAACACTATATCCATCTTGAAGTAAGTTAACGATTAAATGAATACTGATAGTTGATTTTCCTGTGCCACCCTTTTCGTTCCCTAGAACAATGACATAAGGCTTTTTATTATGTTCCGACATCCTTTTTCCCTTCCTGATGCGTTGGGACAACCTTCGAACTTGCAACTATTATAGCAAAACCGAAGTCTGTCCCGAACCTGTTGCCATTTTAACTCATTTTTAACCTTTTGCCTAGCATCACTTGCGGCGATGTAACAAATATCCAGCCAACAAAACACTCACCGCCACAAATGATATAATTATAGTTGCAAGGGCATTAATCTCAGGTGTCATATTAAAACGGATACTCGCAAAAATCAGCATGGGAAGGGTTGAAGACCCCGGCCCTGTCGTAAAACTGGCAATTACCAAATCGTCCATGGAGAGAGCAAAGGCAAGCAACCACGCGGACAATAGTGCCGGCGAAATAATGGGAAGCGTAACCGTCAAAAATACCTTTAGAGGCTTTGCCCCTAAATCGAGCGCAGCCTCTTCTAAGGAACGATCCATATCTCCCAACCTTGTACGCACAATAATAATCACATACGCAATACAGAGGGTTGTATGGGCTATGACAACAGTCCCAATTCCCCTATGAATATTAATACCAAGCATATCTTGGAAAGCGACGAACAGCAGAAGCAAAGAAAGGCCTGTAATGATTTCGGGCATCACCAAGGGGGCCGCTGTGAGAACGCTAAAAATAGTTCTGCCCCTAAATCGCTTGATACGCACAAGAGCCGCTGCCGCTAAAGTTCCCAAAAGAACAGCAAGGGTTGCAGAATAAGTAGCCACCTGGAGGCTCGTTAGAGTTGCTTCTATAAGCCTATTGTTATGAAATAGAGCCCCATACCACTTCAAACTGAACCCTTCCCATACCGCACCACCATAAGAATCATTAAAAGAGTAAACCACTAATGAAATAATGGGCAGGTACAAGAATGCATACCCCAACACCATAAAAAACATCAACCATCCTCTAGGCCTCGAATTCATGAGTAACCTCTCTTTCCTCAAAGCGCTGGAAGATCAAAATAGGAGTAATGAGAAAGACTAAAGTCAGGATGGTAAGACTGGCTGCAACAGGCCAATCCCGGTTGTTGAAGAATTCAATCCACAGCTGCTTACCTATCATGAGGGTCTCTGTCCCACCCAGCAACTCGGGAATAACAAATTCACCTGTTGCAGGGATAGCCACCAACATACAACCCGCAACAACTCCAGGCCAGGATAAGGGTAGAATCACGGACAAGAAGGTTTGCAAAGGCTTGGCTCCTAAATCATAGGACGCTTCGATGACTGAGGGCTTAATTTTTTCAAGAGAAACATAGAGAGGGAAAATCATAAAGGGCAAATAGCAATAGGTAATTCCCAACACAGCGGCATATGTATTATTTAAAAGATGCAGAGGGGATTCAATTATTCCCCAATACAACAAGAGCGTATTTAAAATTCCACTAGGCCCCAAAATCCCCATCCATGAAAACACACGCAAGAGAAAGGACGTCCAAAAAGGAAGAATGACAAGCAATAACAAAGGCAAACGATACTTTTCTGGTGATTTCGAGATACCATAAGCAATCGGATAACCAATGGCTAAACACAAGAGCGCCCCTGAAGCAGCAATCTTAATTGAGTCAAAATAGGCCCATACATATAGGCTATCTTGCAAAATAAATTTATAATTTTCAAATGTGGCCTTAATGGATAAGGCTCCCTCCGAAGTCCAAGTGAACATCTGGTCATAGGGTGGAAGGGCGATAACAAATTCAGAAAGACTAATCTTCAGCACGATTAAAAACGGAATCAGAAAGAAAAGCACTAACCAAATGTAGGGCAGCACTACTATCCAGAGAGGAGATCTTACTATGGACAAACGCAATCCTTTCATCAGCTTGTCAGTATGATGCTGTTTTCTGCTCGCCAGAATACATAGACTTCATCCTCCCAAGTAATGGGGCGTTCTGTTAAACGAGCCAAATTTGGCAACGTCGCAATCACAAGTTTCTCTGATGGCAAACGGATGTAATAAGTAGACATATCACCAAAGTAGGCAATATCATCCACCCGCCCTCGGGTAAAATTGTGCTCCACATCTGGAGGGGTTTGAGACATCATCACCTTCTCTGGGCGAATAGCAACCTTCACCTGAGCCCCTTCTGGAACCTCACCAGAATGATCAATATAAAGCTCGCTACCAGCTTCTTCAGAGAAGACTTTGATATGATTAGCTCCCGCCTCCTCTACAATGCCCTCGAAAATATTTATCGAACCTACAAACTGGGCTACATACTCCGAGTTCGGGTACTCATAGATCTCGCTTGGTGTTGCCACCTGACGAATACGGCCACTATCCATAACGGCCATTCGGGTAGACATCGTCATGGCTTCTTCCTGGTCATGAGTCACCATGAGGCATGTAACACCTACCTCTTCCTGAATACTCACCAATTCAAATTGAGTTTCTTCTCGTAATTTTTTATCAAGAGCAGCCATGGGCTCATCCAATAACAAAAGCTTAGGCCTCTTTACTAGACTACGAGCCAAAGCTATACGCTGCTGCTGTCCTCCGGATAGCTGATGAGGTTTACGACGTTGAAACCGGCTCATTTGGACGAGCTCTAAGGCTTCTTGCACTCTGTAATGAATCTCATCCCGAGGCAATCCTTCTTGCTTTAACCCATAGCTAATATTCTGCTCAGCTGTCATGTGCGGAAACAAGGCATAGGATTGGAACATCATATTAACCGGACGCTCAAAAGGAGGAACATGGGTAATATCAACTCCATCAAGCAGCACGCGGCCCGATGATGGCTTTTCAAAGCCAGCTAATACCCTAAGCAAGGTCGATTTTCCACAGCCAGATGGTCCCAATAAAGAAAAAAACTCCTCTCTATAAATTGATAGAGATAAGTTATCAATGGCGAGATCACTCCCATAGGATTTGCTGACATCCTTGAGCTCAATATAGGGCGAGACGGATGAATCCTGCCACGATTCCAATGGGGTACGCTTGTTCTTTAACATCATTAGCGGCCTGTTTTTACGCGGGTCCATTCCCGAGACCGGCGTCTTTCATATTGCGGTGAATGAATTACATCTACATCCAAACGCTCTACAGTTGCAAGAGAAGGATATATAGATGTGTTGTCTCTCACATCTTGATTGAGATAGGGCTTGGAATCAGGAATAGCATTCGCAGCCATGAATTCATTGGTCACTCGCGCTATATTCTCTGGGCGGAGGATAAAATCAATAAACTTATAAGCCAACTCAGGATTAGGAGCATCTGCAGGAATGGCCATGGCATCAATCCAAATGAAGCCACCCTCTTTGGCAATATAGTATTCCACCACATCTTTCGATCCAGACTTGGCAACAATATTTTCTGCATGCACAATATCTCCAGACCAACCTTGCACCAGACAGGCCTCCCCTGAAACCAGCTCCCGTGGAGTCACCACAGGTTGAAACTTGCCAATATAAGGCTTAATTTTCATTAACACCTCTGTTGCTTTCTGCAGATCGTCTAAATTAGAACTGTTAGGGTCTAAACCTAAATATGTCAAAACTGCAGGGAAAACCTCAATAGGAGAATCTATCAGCACCACACCACAGGGACTAACCTTAGACACAACATCAGGATCAAAAAACATAGCAAAGCTATCCAAGGGAGCATCAGGAAACAATTTCAGCACCCGTGTCTTGTTTACCCCAAACCCGGTGGTTCCCCAAAGAAAAGGTATAGAATACTTATTTCCCGGGTCGGCAATCGCAAGGCTCTTCATAATCTCAGGACTTAGAAGGTCGTAATTTTTTAGTTTGGTTCGATCAATAAGTTGATAAACACCCAACTTTGCTTGCCGATCCAAGTAAGGAGATGCCGTCACAAACACCACATCATAGCCCGAGTCTCCTGTGAGCATCTTCACTTCCATTAAGTCGCCACTCTCATACGGGTCTACGTTTACTTTGATCCCGGTTTCGGCAGCAAACTCATCGATAAGCTTCGAGTGAATCGCGTTACTCCAACTGTATATATTCAGCTCCTTAGCATAAGAGGAGGCAGCAAAGCTCATGGCCAGGATAAAAAAGAGTCCCAAAAACCCACGATCATTAACCATTTGATAATTTATCTTTGTGAGAATCTTCTTAATAAACAATTCGAATACCTTGCGCTTTAATCTTAAAAGTAAGCTGATTATATGAAAAGCCAGACCAGTAAGAAAGAAAAAAACCTACAATTAGACCAGAATGATGGAATTATGAGCCTCAAAACCCGCATGATGGTGTGGGTTGCTTCTGTGATGACCGCAATTGTATCCGCTTCTCTAGTCTTTACGATTTATAATTCCTAAGTTCGCGACATACATAATCTCCTTGTCCGAGGTGAAGAAATCACCGTAATTCAAGCCAATGCTCTCGCCACTCCCCTTTGGGATAATAATACAAATCAAGTTCAAGTTCTCTTAAAGGCTCTTCAGAAGGACAGTGACTTTAAGAATGCCGCTATCTACAACACCAAAGGAAAACTTTTAGCCCACGTAGGAATCATGACAGAAGATGACTCTGATCTGGTTTTCTCAGAAAATATCTACAGGCAAGCAGAAAGCAATCAAAAACCTATTGGCAAAATCAAACTCACTCTTTCTCAGGAAAATCTCATAGAGAGGGAACGCAATGAAATAGTCATTCAAGTGGTTGCATTTCTCATACTGCTTATTTCCACTATGGCCACTGTGTTTATTACTCTCAATCGCATTATTATGCGGCCTCTCAAAAAGCTATTGGTAGTTATCGAGGCGATGGCTAATGGTGACCTGAGCCAAAAGGTCGAAGTTCAGCGAACCGATGAAATCGGCCGTCTCGCCATTTCATTTAATATGATGACTGACCGCCTGCGCACTATATACAAAGCCTATGAAGAACGCGCAGAAACAATGAAAAGCACAAATGAAGACCTAGAAAAAGCTCGCGAAGAAGCGGATGTGGCCAACAAAACCAAAAGCCAATTTCTGGCCAATATGAGTCACGAGCTTCGCACACCGCTCAATGCTATTATTGGATACAGTGAAATGCTGAAAGATGATCTTATCGATGTAGGCCAGGAAGAGTTGACAGAGGATTTGGATAAGATCAACCACGCAGGCAAGCATCTTCTGGAAATTATCAGCGATATTCTTGACCTTTCCAAGATTGAAGCGGGCAGGATGGATCTGCACCTTGAGAAGTTTGAGATTGAGCCTTTAATAAGAGGGGTTGAGGCCATCATCAAACCCATGGTGGACCAACGTGGCAATACTTTAGAAATTAACTGTCCCAAAAATATTGGCACCATGAAAGCTGATTTGACAAAGGCCCGCCAAAACATTTTTAATCTTCTTTCGAACGCTTCAAAATTCACGGAAAAAGGTAAAGTTTCCCTCAATGTACAACGAGAAACCATTGACGGCGAGGAATGGATCAAGTTTGAAGTCTCGGACACAGGCATTGGCATGACCAAAGAACAAATGGGGCGACTCTTTGAATCCTTCCGCCAGGCTGACTCATCAACCACCCGTAAATATGGCGGCACAGGACTTGGATTGGCCATTACCCGCCGTTTTGCCCGCATGTTGGGTGGGGATGTATTCGTCGAAAGTGAATTTGGTCGTGGATCAACGTTCACCATTATGCACCCCACTGACGTCCAGGAAATTCGGTCAGAGGATGAAGCCGTCATCGTGGACGAAGAGAAGATTCAGAACGTTTTTGCAGTCTTTAAACAATACACTCGCAAAGTAGCCAGTTAAATAGATCCAACCCACTCTTGCAATCGCATCCTAGCATCAGCCTTTGCCCGCAGGCTTGCGTAAGAATTCTGCTTCTCATCATCCAGAACTCGCTTAACAAACACTAACTTACGGTCATCTTTTTCAATCCAACCGATGAACCATCCCAGCTGACGGTCTTCATTCTTAACGCCATTCTCATCAAATTGACTACCACTACCCGTCTTACCGTAGAGTTTCCAGCCACCAGGTAAATCTTCAACAAATAGATTCTCTTTCGTCATTTCCTGAGCGTATGGAGTAGCAGGCAATTTATTATCCAAGAGCTTCTGCAAGAATGCCACTTGCTCATAGGGTGAAATCTGCAACGAGCTCGAAATCCATGAATCTGTGAGTTGGTTATTCTTACCCGGCGTACCTGAAACATCTTGATTACCATAATCAAATTTCGCCAAATAGCCTTCCAGGCGCTCCTGTCCAAGCATTCGAGTGATGTATTGAGAAAACCATAGACAGCTGTTCTGCAACCATGTCTTGGGATTATGCGGCTGCTTCCACCGTTCGAGCCAATCAACATATCCCTCCTCAAAAGGTAACTCGGGGTGTGTTTCATCTTGGAGATACCCTGCATCAAAACCAATGACACTCAAAGGAATTTTAAAGGTTGAGCATGGGGCATTACGTCCCTCACAATCGCCTTCTTCTATATGGATCTTACTACCCTCTTGCATTAGAAAACATTGCCTCTCAGCATGAAGAGGAAGAACAGCTATGAAGCTCAAAAATAACCCACGACTCAAAATATTTTTCACAACAAACTCCTCTGTATAAAAAAGTTGGGGTATTGCATTAAGCAAGGACTCATAATAGGCGTGAACATTTGAGTGTTTACAAACAGTCTCCACTTACGTTAGGTTTTAACTTACATAAATTAGAGGATAAATACAATGATCAAATACCTATTTCAAGCCCTCTTATTATTTTCCTTTATAGAATTATCTCCTTCTGTAGGAATGCCTATTGAGGATGGTCTAGGATATACAAATGCACAAAGGCAATTACTTAATGAAGAATATGATGAGCAGAACTTGACCACATCATTGTTGCCCTATGAGCAAGGTTTCTTCTCCAGAAAATGTCAGCCCTTAAAAGAAAGCTTCGCTAAAATAGAGCCCGGATCCCCAGCATGTATGGCAATCTCCTGTTGCGCCATATTTACACTGACCTTTGGAGCACTTATGATAATTGAGCTAATTATCGCTTAACTATTTTTTCTACCTACCGTCCTTGACAACGAAAGCTGAAATGGGGCATGAATGGGACTTGTTGAATCACTAGCCCATATATTTTTATGAATCGAGATCTCCGCAAGTTTCTTGTTTTTATATTATGCATCTTTCTTGCTTACAGCATTGCATTTTATTCTTATGTTTTTCAATCCCTTGAAGAAGATGCTGAGGAAATACGAGTTATCGAAGAAACGACTCTGCCAGAACCTGATAAAGACGATGTGGTGGAGGCCGAATCACTCCCTATCGATGAAACGGTAGTCGTTAGCGGTGGAGACACTTTGGGCAACCTAATGAACCGTTTAGGAATTCCTGTAAGCCAAGCACAGGAAGCTATAGAAGAACTCACTAAAGTATTCAACCCCCGCAACCTAAAGGCGGGACAAGAAATCTATCTCATTTATGAAAAGCAACCTGACAGCCCAGCCTACGACCTTCAATACCTGCAACTTCGACCTGATTTCGAGCATAACATTGAACTGAGCCGCAAAGATGATGGCTCATTTGAGGCAATAAAGAAGAAAAAGCACTTAGCCCACCACCACAACCACATCAAAGGTGAAGTCAATGTGAGCCTCTACGCCGATGCCCTACGATCCGGGGCTTCACCTAAGATGGTCTATGACATGATCCGCGCCCTCAGCTTTGACGTCGATTTCCAACGGGACATCCATACAGGTGATGCATTCACCATGGTGTATGACACCTTCCGTGATGAGGAAACAGGGCTTGAGCGGGCTGGTGAGCTTTCTTATGCCGAGCTCACCACTCAAGGCAAGACACACAAAGTCTATCGCTTCCAACCAAGTGGTGGCGTTCCTGGTTACTATACCGAAGCCGGCGAAGCCGTACGAAAAGCTCTTTTGCGTACCCCTGTAGATGGAGCTCGCATTAGTGGCACCTTCGGCATGCGCAAAAAGCATCCAGTCTTAGGCTATACCAAGATGCACAAGGGTATCGATTTCGCAGCCCCAACAGGCACACCCATCATGGCGGCTGGCGATGGAGTTGTTGAAAAAGCCGGCCGATTTAGTACCTATGGCAACTATATTTTACTCCGCCACAATGGCTCAACAAAGACCGCCTACGCTCATCTAAGCAAGTACGCCATCAAGAAAGGCGACAAAGTCCGCCAAGGCCAAGTCATTGGTTACGTAGGAGCCACAGGTCGCGCGACAGGTCCTCACCTACATTTTGAATTGCTACAAAATGGGGTACACGTGAATCCACGCAAGGTCACTCAAATGCCTGGCACCAAACTTACTGGGAACAGCATCAAAGCCTTTAAAAATGCTAAGGATAAGGTTAACAAACTTATGGAGACAATTCCTCCAGGTGACTCCATTTCTGATAGCAAGGCTTAAACCCAGATTTTGCTAGGATCAGCAACTAAAATCCAGTAGGATGTAACGATTGTATTGGCTCGTCCATGAAAAGAAATAATACTAATGAAAATTCAAGGAACCCAAAAAAGCTCCACAACAGCTGAAATCAAGAAGGCGACGAAATCTCAGGCATCGTCACAAGCATTCTCAGATTCTTCAGGAGTCAATCAAACCCAATCTGTGCCATCGAGCTCTCAGATTTCTGGTATTGTTCCCACTGACGCACTGCTCTCTATCCAAGAAGCCCTCACCCTCAACCACGCTGACCAAGAGTCTGTTAATAACGGGCACAAAATCCTGGATGATCTTGAACAAGTCCATAAGGGCCTGCTGTTGGGGCACTTCTCTATAAATACTCTTTCCGACCTCGTAGACCGCATCCGTATCAACCGGCAAAAGGCAGAATCTCCTGAATTAGAAAACCTTTTGGAACAAATTGAATTACGTGCCGAAGTGGAATTGGCCAAGTTATCGTATCAACGGACAGAAAGTTAATCATATGGTACAAATTTCACCCTCCATCCTCTCTGCCGATTTTGCCAATCTAGGCCAAGAGGTTGAAGCCATCACAAAAGCTGGCGCTGACATGATCCACTTGGATGTGATGGATGGGCACTTCGTCCCCAACATTACCATTGGTCCCAATGTCATCAAGGCGCTTCGCCCTCACTCAAACCTGCCTTTCGACGTGCACCTCATGATCGCACCAGTAGATTGCTATATCCAAGACTTCGCCGACGCTGGCGCTGATATTATTACTGTCCACCCAGAGTCCGGTCCCCATATTCACCGTACTTTGCAGATGATTCGCAATTGTGGCTGCAAAGCTGGATTGGCTCTAAACCCAGGAACACCTATCGAACATCTAGAAAATCTCATCGATGATGTGGACCTAATCTTGGTCATGACCGTTAACCCAGGCTTTGGTGGACAGAAATTCATCCACAGCCAATTGGAAAAGATTTACCAGGTTCGCCAACTGATCGACCAATCCGGCAAGAATATCCTGCTAGAAGTTGACGGTGGCATCACCCCAGAAACAGCACCATTGGCCATTAGAGCCGGCGCCAACGTACTCGTGGCGGGGACGGCTGTATTTAAGTCGAAGGACTATACAGGGAATATTATGGGAATATTATGGCGTTAAGTAGCGCCTAGTATAAGGTCAGGGAAAACCCTCTAAGCTTTCCCTGCATTACAATAGGCTAGCACTAATCCTTAAGTGGTATAGCGCAGTCCTTGATATCCTGACAGAATTTATTTGCTAACTTCAAGCAAGTTGTATGGCTTATACTTGTGGTACACGCACTAGATGCCGTCTTTACACATTTAGAACATGCGTTTAGGTCGCCTCCCCCCTGGTGGGCATTAACCTGTAGTGATGTAAATGCAATACCTAGAACGGCTGCCGCAAAAATTTTGTTCATGATTCTTCCCTTCATTATTTCAAAACTTGTTACTCTCTTCATAGGAGAGCACTGAGATTATATGAAAACATAATTAGAATCATCTGAATAAGTCCGCATTCGCGTAGTTTTTTCAGGTCAGAAGAGTTGCCCAGTCTTTAACTGTGAGTTTTATGAAGTACGAGCCCCCGATTTGGGGGATTTTTTATGCGTT
>CAJQNC010000032.1 GCA_905479605.1 uncultured Alphaproteobacteria bacterium
CGAAAAGTGATATCATAAGGGCAGCTCTTACCGTGGACGCCAAAGACTTACCTGAGAAAACGCTGGCCATTTCAGAGCACAAAAAGAAGCTATTCACACCTGACATGACGGGTTGGGATAAGAGTTTTATCATAAAGGAAACTCTTACCGTGGACGCCAAAGACTTACCTGAGAAAGCGCTGGCCATTTCACAATCCAAAGGAATGCTATTCACACCCAACATGAAAAGCGAGTAGAAACGTGGCATCATAATTGAAGCTCTCAAAGTGGACGCCAAAGATCTACTTGCGCGAGCTGAGAAAATTGCACAATCTAAAGAAATGCTATTCATCCAAGCCGATAAGCGTTGGGTTAAATGCCAGATCATAGGAGTTGCCCTTAGAGTCGACATTGAAGATGTAACCGCACGAATAATTACTATTGAGAATGAAATAAGTACGTTTCTTAAACCGGATCTGGGAATGGATTCATGGAACCGATTTGTTTTTATGGATAAAATGAGAACCCTTGCCCTGCGATTGGAACCAAACAAATTTGAGGAAAAAAGTCATCATATTAAAACAAATATGCCTGCGCATTTAAATCCTTCTCAGCAAAGAGAATATATCCAGAATGTACTAAGCCAGTAAGTTTTGATAACATGTACCAACGTCATCCTTCCATGGAAGGGTGACAGCTACTACATTCTTGGTGAGACAAAACTGGGCTTTTTTGCCAGGCTCAAGGCTTTTAAGAAAGCCCGCCTTAATCGTCCCTGTGAACCCTTTCCATACGCTCGTGACGCTCTTGCGCTTCAAGGCAAAGAGTAGCTATGGGACGGGCTTCAAGGCGGGGAAGTCCAATAGGAACGCCTGTTTCCTCGCAGTAACCGTAACTGCCATCTTTAATACGTGCCAAAGCTTCATCAATCTTCACGATCAGTTTGCGCTCACGATCACGAGTCCGCAACTCTAAGGAACGGTCTGTTTCCGTGGAAGCACGGTCGTTCATGTCTGGCTCATTGTGAGCATCTTCTTGCAAGTGATGCAATGTCTCAACGGACTCACGCGCCAATTCTTCTTTCCACTGCTGAAGCTTATCCTTAAAATAGGCAATCTGGTGATCATTCATGTACTCTTCGGCCTCAGAAGGCTTATAGTGCTTTGCATTCTCTGTCATTTGTCTTCCCCTTCTATAAAAAAATCTAGTTACTATGTTATCATAAAGCTTCAAAAAAAGCGAATTTTGATAACCGATAATACGCTTTCTTCGGCCTGAATCAAGGGAAAAAAACCTAGATATTTTATTGGTTTTGACTTAGCTTCGCAGTATGATAATAGCACGAAATATTAGTGAAACCCTAAAATTTGCCCAAGCCCTAGCAAAGCTCGTGAAACCTGGCGATGTACTACTGTTCGAAGGAGATCTGGGCACAGGAAAATCCACCCTCATCCGAGAGATGATTCAAACTCTCATGAATGATAAAGTTGATGTCCCCAGCCCTACGTTTACTCTGGTACAGACTTACGATTCACCCCGAGCACAATTGTGGCACTTTGACTTATATCGGTTAGAACATCCCGACGAGGTTCTAGAATTAGATATCGAGGATGCCTTTCACCAGGGGATATCCTTTGTTGAATGGCCCGATCGTTTAGGGTATTTAAAGCCTGAGGACACTCTTCTTATTGAACTGGCCCATGGAAAGCAACCCGATGAACGCACAATCACTCTCACACCCTCAACAACCTGGTCATCCCGTCTTGAAGGATTGGCTTAAATCCCTGGATTGGGGGGATACTCAGATATCCTTCTTAGCCGGGGATGCTTCCTTTCGAACCTACTATCGACTGGTTAAGGGTGACGAAACCCGCGTCCTGATGGTAGCTCCGCCGGATTTTGAAAAGCCCGCAGAATATGCTCAAGTAACCAGATTACTTGAAACACATGGCCTAAGCGTTCCTCAAATCTATCATATAGATCTTGAGCAAGGGTTCATTTTGCTGGAAGACTTTGGAGATGAGCTCTATAGCCGTTGTCTACAAAATGGTTACAATGAAGAAGAACTTTATGAGAAAGCCGTCGATGTCCTCATCCACCTTCATCAAAATTCGACCGATGGGTCAAGTTTGGCTCCTTATGGCAAGGCAAAATTCTTGGAAGAAGCCCTGGTTTTTCTTGATTGGGCTTACCCTCATCATATGACTACTGAACTGAGGGATTCGTACCTGTCCGAATGGTCAAATATTTACTCCCAGCTTCCCACCATGCCCCAAGCTATCGTGCTGCGGGATTACATGATCGACAATATCCTCTACCTGAAAGACCGCCCGGGAATCAAAGCTTGTGGTCTCCTGGATTTTCAAGACGCTCTATGGGGAGATGTGACTTACGACTTGGTCTCGCTTTTAGAGGATGCGCGCCGCGATGTCTCGCCTGTGCTTGCACAAAAAATGTTAGACCGCTATCTAGAGGCTTTTCCTCATATATCCAAAGATGAATTTATGCACAGTTACTATGCATGGGGAGCACAGCGTAGCACCAAGATCGTCGGTGTTTTTACTCGGCTCGCCAAGCGGGATCACAAGCCTAATTACCTCAAACATATTCCTCGTGTATGGCGCATCCTGCGAGAAGACTTGAAGCACCCTGCCCTGCAGCCCGTAAAAAAATGGTTTGACCAACACCAAGCCTGGGGAGATGTGTGATGGAATTGAGTCAACGTTCAGCCATGGTGTTTGCGGCTGGCTTGGGAACGCGCATGCAACCCCTGACCAATACCTGCCCCAAGCCGCTTTTAGAAATTGGGTGTCGATCTTTTCTGACTCGTGCTCTTGACCACATAGACCAAGCAGATATCTCTAACGTAGTGGTCAATACTTTCTACTTTCCTGACCAAGTGGCCAACACTCTTAAACACCACTCTCATGTGCAAATTTCATTGGAGGATGAGAGACTAGAAACAGGAGGAGGTGCCAAGAAGGCCCTTTCCTTATTAGGAGACGAGGCATTCTTTACACTCAACGGGGACGTGGTGTGGCAAGCTCCACACCTGCTCGCACAACTGCATGATGCCTGGGACAACCAAACCATGGATGCTTTGCTCTTGCTGATTCCCACAGAAGAGGCTCACGGGAGTGTCGGTAACGGTGATTTTGTTTTTGATCAGGACGGCAAACTTGAACGCTATACCGGACAACCTGCGAAAGCCTATACTTACACCGGTTGCCAGCTCATTCACCCGCGCTTGTTTGTTGACTCCCCTGACATCTTTTCTATGAATTTGCTTTATGATCGCGCCTTGGCTCAGGGACGACTGTTCGGTCAAGTCTTGCAAGGAGACTGGTTTCATATCTCCACTCCTGAGGACCTGGAAACTTGGGGACCGGTTATTGCCAACAGCGAAACAGAAAGAATAGTCAGTGGCCGGCGTTTATAACATACCTGCAGCTTATTCTTTCTTGGATGCCATCGCTCAAGGGCTGCTGGCACAAACCCGGGATGCTCCCCTTGAGCTTAGCCATTACACACTCTTTTTGCCCACACGCAACGACTGCAAGGAACTGCAACATGCATTCTTGCGACAAAGCCACGGCCAACCGCTACTGCTGCCGCGCATGCTACCATTGGGTGATCTTGATCAAGAAGAGGAGTTAATTCTTAACACCCCACTACCCGGCCTTCCTGCGGTTCTCCCGCCCTTCAAGCGGCAAGGCCTCCTGACAAAACTCATTCTCCACTATACCCAGCAACATGCAGGTCTCGTCTCGCCTCATTCCGCCGCCTCTGCAGCTCAGCTAGCACAAGATCTAATGGGCCTGATCGATGAAGCCCAGGTGGAAGGTGTAGAATGGAAGAATCTCGCTGAGCTTGTTCCCACTCACCTAGCCGCCCACTGGCAGATCACTCTGGATTTCTTGAAAATCATCAGCGACCACTGGCCCAAAATTCTGCAATCCACAGGCCATGTCGAGCCACATACCTACAATGCTTTAGCGGTGGAGCGGTTGATCCAACGCTGGCAAAGTCACCCACCGCAAGCACCAGTGATTGCCGCAGGCTCTACAGGGACTCGGAAAACTACGGCTCACTTATTAAAAGCTATTTTTCAGCTCGAAAAAGGTTCGGTGCTGCTGCCAGGCTTTCATCAAAATGCACAGGATATTACCTCTACTCATCCCTTACATGCCCATCATCAGTTGCTAGGAATACTGGGAGTCAATCCAAGTCAGTTAGCCGACTGGCCTCAGCTACAAGAAACCTCACCTTCTGGAAATACAGCCCGTTCGCAGCTACTTTTGAAGGCTCTCCAACTGGAACCCCAAGCCCAAGACAATATTGATCCTGCTCTTGAAAACCTTGAATTTCTTGAATGTACCACACCCCAAGGCGAGGCCATCAGCATCGCTCTTAAAATCCGCGAGGCCCTCAATAGTCCTGGTCAAACTGTCGGTCTGATATCTCCTAGCGCAAGCCTTTTCGAACGAGTTAGGGCTGAGCTCAAACGCTGGCACATTGCTTGTGAAGAGAGTTCTCAGACGCTCAAATCCACTCCGCAGGGATCGCTGCTGCTGCTTCTCTTAAAAGTAGCCCAAACGCCCTATGAAGCCCATGCTGTTTTAGCACTCCTCAAGCACCCTCTCATAAATGCACCATGGGCAACCGCTCTGGAAACTTCCATTCTGCGTGGCCCCCTATTGAAAGCGGGTATTGAACCTCTATTACAAGCTGCCAAGCATAACGAAACCCTCAGAGAGCAACTCTCACAGCTTAATGAAGCCCTTACGCCACTGATTGAACATGTGCAAGGAGAAGATGTCTATCTGGCAGACTTGTTGGAGACTCTGTTGCACAGTGCACAGCAATTGGTTACTGATGACGCTTTGCTCTGGCAAGGAGCTGAAGGAGAAAGCCTTTCCCAATTCTTTACAGATTTAAAAGAAGCAGCCCCTGAATTTCCTGAACTCAAGGGCATTGAATTTCATGATTTTCTCGATGTTCTGTTGTCTCGATTCTTATGTGTAAAACCCGTTGAATGTCATCCACGTCTATCAATGCTCAAGCCTTTTCAAGCTCGACTTCACCATGCAGATCTGATGATCCTTGCAGGTTTAAATGAAGGCACCTGGCCACAAGAGGCCAACCTAGATCCTTGGATGAATCGTTCTATGCGGGATGATTTGGGGCTGTCACCACCCGAGCAAAAATTGGGGCTTTCCACTCACGATTTTTACCAAGCATTTTCAGCCCGAAGAGTTCTACTGACACGCTCTCTTCGAGATCAAGGGGCCCCAACTGTACCCAGCCGTTGGCTCATGCGCCTCGACGTGGCATTGCAACAAGTAGGACGTAGCTTACCTCGCTCCACCGCAACACAAGATCTTGCCACATTCTTGGATCAGCCCACCGAGTTCCTTGAACCCCTTCGTCCGCAGCCATGCCCGCCAGTTCACGCTCGGCCCCGTCAGCTGTCCGTGACCCAAATTGAAACCTGGATGCGTGATCCTTATGCGCTCTATGCCCGCCATATTCTGCAGCTCAAAGCTTTGGATGAAATTGCAATGGCCCCCAGCGCTGCTGACCGAGGAACTCTGTTTCACAAAGCTTTTGAGCTCTTCATCAATGATGAAATCCCAGCGGCCAGCAGTAAGGCTTATGACCATCTTCTCTCAATTGGGGAAACCCTATTTGCGCCACTCAGCAATCATCTGGATGTGAGTTTTTTCTGGTGGCCTCGTTTCAAACAGGTAGCTCGTTGGTTTGTTGATGAGCAAAGCACACTGTCTCCTCAAAAGATTTGGTGTGAAGTCAGAGGCTCGGTCAACTTTGATACACCTGTTGGACCGTTTGTTTTAACCGCAAAAGCTGACCGAATCGACCAAGACTTCCAGGGAAATATCACGCTTATTGACTATAAGACGGGAAAACCTCCTTTAGTAATCGATATGCAACAAGGTTTATCACCCCAACTTCCACTCGAAGCTGCCATGGTCATTCACGGGGGATTCCCCAATGTGGCGCCAACCCTCACCGGCATGGAGTTCTGGTGGCTCAAGGGTAGCTCTGAAGGCGTGGCTATCCAGTCCTACGGCAAAGATCCTGAGCAACTGGCTAATCAAGCTTTTGAGGGCTTGCAGCGTCTCGTAACCTATTATGATAACCCTTCTACCACTTACCCGGCTATGCCGTGGTCTACCAAGGCACTGACCTACAATGATTATGCCCATCTGGCCCGCATCCAAGAGTGGAGAGCCGCCGCATGACCTTCGCTCGCGCCACCCAAGCCCAATACCAAGCCTCCAGTCCGCATACTAGCGTATGGGTGTCCGCCTCTGCAGGTTCTGGCAAAACCAAAGTCCTCATCGATCGGGTTTTAAATCTTTTATTAGCTGGTGTCGCACCCGAAGGTATTCTGTGTTTGACCTTTACCAAAGCGGCTGCAGCCGAGATGGAAAACCGCCTCTATGAACGATTAGGTCAGTGGACAACACTTTCAGAAACTGACCTTTCGGTCCAAATATCACCGCTTCTCAACCGTCAGCCTAAACCAGAGGAGTTGACCCTTGCGAAACAACTTTTTGCCCGAGCTATCGACACGCCGGGTGGATTACAGATTCAAACCATTCACGGATTTTGTCAGTCACTTCTCAAAAGATTCCCTCTTGAATCTGGCCTGTCTCCCCATTTTACAGTTATCGATGAAAAGAAGTCCCTCGAGCTTTTGCAAGACGCCCAAAGCACGCTCCTGCAGGACCCCCACCTGACATCCACCCTCGGTCATTTAGGGCAAGTGCTCAGCCCACAGCTATTTACTCAACTCAACTTAATGATCGTTGAGCAACGCACAGCTTTTCAAAGGCTGCCGGAGACGCTACGCGAGAAGTACGAGGGTATCTTTAGTTTGAACTTGGAGACTGATCCTGCCCATCTCATCCAGCAGTTTCATGACCATACCCCACACAGCCAGATCAAAACTGCGGCTGCGAGCTTAGCTGAGGGTTCGAAAACTGACCAAGCCCGAGGCCAAGCGCTGCACTCTTGGATAGCAGCTGAGGATCCGGTCAAGTGCTATGCTATTTACGCGTCGTGTTTTCTCACATCTAAAGGTGAGCCTCGTCAGAAGCTTATCACGGCAGCCTTGAATACTCAGCACCCTGGTATACTGCCCGTCCTCGAAGCAGAAGTTGAGCGAATCCTATACCTGAATGAAAAGTTAGCTACTCTCAATATAGCAAAAAATTCCTACCACTTAGCTCGATTTGGCCAGGCTTTGGTGCAACTTTATGAAGAGAGAAAACGCGAGATCGCTGCCTTGGATTACCGGGACTTGATCCTGAAAGCATCCCATCTTCTTCGGGACGCCAGCTGTGCAACCTGGGTTTTGTATAAGCTCGACGGAGGTATTGATCACATCCTGATCGATGAGGCCCAGGACACGAGCCCTGACCAATGGCAGGTCATCACAGCTCTCTGTGAGGAGTTCTTTTCTCACACCGATGATCAGCGAACTCTCTTCGTCGTCGGGGACGATAAGCAATCGATCTATAGCTTCCAAGGAGCTGATCCCAAAACCTTCTCACAAATGCAGGACCTGTTTACACAGCGTTCAAAGTCTATTGAGAAGAACTGGCAAGCCATTGAGCTGGATGTATCCTTCCGCTCAACCCCAGAAGTTCTGCAAGCCGTTGATGCTATCTTCCAAACAGATAGCATTCGCCAAGGTGTTTCTCGAACCGTGGTCAAGCATCATCCCCATCGTTCTCTCTCGCCTGGCCACGTAGAGCTCTGGCCTTTAGTAGAGCCACACGAAAAAGATGAACTGGATGTCTGGCCATTTCCTCAAGTAGGACGGGATCAATTGCCCTCTCCTACCCGCTTGGCCCAACTGCTAGCCCAACAAATTTCCAGCTGGTTGAAGTCGGGAAAAGTTGTCCAAGGCCACCCCCTTGAACCGGGTGACATCATGATTCTCGTTCGTAAACGCAGTGCCTTTGTGGATCAAATTATCCGTGCACTAAAGAAACTGGAAGTACCCGTTGCTGGTATAGACCGCATGGTGTTGCTGGACCAGTTGCCTGTTATGGATCTTTTGAAGCTGGCCGAATTTTCCCTACTTCCTCAAGATGACCTCACTTTGGCAACCGTATTGAAAGGCCCTCTTTTTAATCTTACCGAAGAGGACCTTTTCTGCCTGGCTCATAACCGTGAAAAAAGAAGCCTGTGGGAAAGTCTACAATCTCATAGTCATTTTCTCTCCACGATAACCCAGCTAGAAAACCTTATTGAACTGAGCCGAACTCTCACACCCTATCAGTTCTTCAGTGCTATTCTAGGCCCCATGCAGGGGCGAAAGCTATGGCAACGACGCATGGGTCCCGAAGCCTTGGATCCTCTGGATGAGCTCCTGAATTTAAGCCTCGCTTTCGAGAAAGACCATACTCCAAGTCTACAACTATTTTTGCAATGGGTGCACCAAGGTGAAACCCAGCTGAAGCGAGACTTGGACCAAAGCAACGAAGTACGGATTATGACAGTGCACGGATCCAAGGGCCTGCAAGCTCCTGTGGTGATTCTACCCGACACAACCCAAGTTCCGAAAGACACTGCGCCATTTTTGTGGGCTGATGATCTGTGTGTTCTCATGCCACCAAAGGATGGAGATATTTCTCTAACACGATCATTACGGGCTCCACAGCAGACTACCCAAGATGAGGAATATCGGCGCCTGCTCTACGTGGCACTGACTCGCGCTGAGGACCAACTTTACATATGTGGCTGGAAAAATAACACTCATGATTTACCAGAAAATTGCTGGTATGAATTGGCACGGCAGGGATTGGCTGCGTGTACGCAAGTTCAAGATTTTGATTTCACCCCCCTTCTTGAAGATGAAGGGTGGAGTGGTGAAGGTTATGTTCTTGCATCACCAGTGGTGGCCACCCTAGAAAACGAAGGGCAAATCCATGACTCAACGATTATCACTGAGCTTCCCTCTTGGTTGACTCAGCCTCTTGCACCTGATCCCACTCCTAGTCAACCTCTGACTCCATCACAGTTGGGAGGTACTCAAACTCTCCTAGCGTTGACTCCTGATCCACAAGGGCTTGGGCTCAAGCGGGGTCGAATTGTCCATAAATTGCTGGAGATTCTTCCTCAGCTTTCGCCTAAAAAATGGCAAGAGGGTTGTGAACATTACCTCGAGCACCAGACTCTTCCCTCTGGCGAAAAATATAAAATCACTCAAGATTGCTTGGAAATCCTCAATCAGTACCCTGCGCTATTCACTCCCGATTCCCAAGCTGAGGTTCCCATTATTGGACTGGTAGGAAATTACTCTCTGTCGGGACAAATTGACCGATTGGTCGTCACCGACACCGCTGTGCATGTCATAGACTACAAAACCAATGCCGCCCCACCGGTCAGTATTCAACAAACTCCCGAGGCTTATATTCGACAATTAGCTGCCTACAAAGCGGCTCTCATGCCACTTTATCCTGACCGCGAAATTTTCTGCAGCCTGCTGTGGACGACCCTGCCGCGACTTGATACAATCCCCAATGATTTGATGAAACCATATCTTGCCGACCCCAGCGCTCAGCTGCTGGCAGCATGATAATCTAATAATGAATAAAGGACATAAAAATGGCGACTATTAAATTTACCGATAGCTCTTTTGACACTGATGTTTTGCAAAGCGATAAACCTGTCGTGGTGGATTTCTGGGCCGAGTGGTGTGGACCCTGCAAGATGCTCTCTCCTATCTTAGAAGAGATGGCTACCGAGTTGGATGGTCATGCTGTTATCGGCAAAATGAATATTGATGATAACCCAGAAACCCCCGCCAAGTTCGGCGTACGCAGCATCCCCACACTGATGCTATTCAAGAACGGTGAATTGCTAGATACCAAAACTGGGGTGCAGCCTAAATCGGCTCTCGTTGATTGGGTGAAGGGGTTTTAAGCTTTTATAACGGCTAACATCTCACTAGAGGGAAAGCCTTAGAATACACCATTAATTCAAGGACTTACGTTTCCCGCACTTGATGCGGGATCCAATCTGCCACCTGGAGAACATTCATCATACTTTAAGATGGACCCCGCATCAAGTGCGGTGAGTCGTAACTTGTTATTTCTAGGGAATTATTAACCATACTCCACAAAAACACCATGACAGAAGACCCATAGAAAGGCTGAAATAATCAATTTTTTCGAGCAGTAAGGATTTAATACTTCTCTAGCTTATCAGCGTGAGCATCAATGGAATTATCATTAAATCGCTTTAAGTGTTTTTGCCAATGGTCAATCAGATAAATCAACCAAGCTCTCTTACCCTGAAGTGAGCTTGTATTGTGCAATCTACGAGAAGTGGCTACCCCTGTAACCATATTCTGCATTCTCATATCAACATAATGCATGCTAGCAAGCAAAGCCTTGGCTCCTCCCAAACCGATAATCGTGTATTGCAACCCAGGATCGGAAATAACATTGGGCAATTCTTCCAAACCAATAGCGATTTCGATAAAGCTGAGCAGAAACGCAAAACCAAAAGAGTAGACCGTTGCCAAACGCCTAGCTGGCCAAAAATCTCCATCCCTCGTAAAAAAGGTTTTCATTTTATAAACTGCTCGGCGAACATCTTCAAAGTCAAGTGCCGCACTCACAGCTACCACCGCGCCAATGCATTCAGAGGCTATACTTACCTGTTCTTCAGACATGTGATTTCCAAAAACAGAGCTTAAAAATAATCCTACTGCCCATTTGAATACATAGGTTTCCATGACTAAGCCGCCGAAACCGACTATTGCAGCCACCCCGTAAGATACCGTTGCCCACGCACCTTCTTCTTTGAATTCACCTGCATCCATATCCCGCTGACGAACCATCTCTCTTGTATTCAACTTATCAGCTTCTGTTTGAAGCTCTTCATTTTCCCTTCGAAGCCTCTCCATATCAGCCGCAAGCTCTAATTCTCTGCTACCCAGCAAATGTGAACCTTCACTCATATGCTGTATATGGTGATCATCACGCCCGTGATCTAGGAGAAAGTCTTCTTCTGGCTCACGATCAAGATGAAGCTTAGGGTCATCAGGAATCGTGAGGTTTAGTTCAGCACTTCTTAGCATAAGCAATGAAATTATAGGTATGATTTGTTCAGGGACTGCATCTACTAAGTCATTGTGCGCAAATTCATCTGGATCTGATTCGCTTGAGGCTTTTGTTTTTTCGTCACGGATTCTTGCAAGCACTCTTTTTAGAAAACCTATACGCTTCAGATAGAATGATCCGTTAGAAGATATCTTTTTCAGATCTTTTCTTAAGAACTTTCTCACATTGTAATCAGTGTCCAAAGCTGCTGTGCCTGGCTTTATCCCGTGTACTAGCTCACTATTAATTGCCTTCTTTACTTCTTCAAGGCGATTCTTTGACGAATTAAACTCCGCCATAATGCCATCAAGCAAATCATTTTCTAAAATAGGGCTGTCTCGATGTTCTTGCATACGCTTATCGACTTGATCCACCAACAACTCGAACAATGTATTAACAAAGTGTACGGACCTTCTATCATTTTTTAAAAGCTTTTCTATTAAACGCTCACTTCGGCCAATCATCAGACGTCGCTTGTAAGCGCTGCTTCCTTGACCCCAGTTATAAGGTTGGAACAATCGAGTCATCGTCCTCAGTGCACTGGAGACATACATGTTTAGTAAAGGTGGAACCATAGTGACCGCGAGAACGATGGTTCCTGCAGTTATCGGGCCTTTCATGGCTTGATCAAGGAAGAGTGCTATGGGAAGCGATGCTCGGATCGCACCACTTGCTACTGCAATGACTTTGGCCACTTTTTCCTTTCTTGAAATTTGAAAATACCAAGGGTGGTCGTCCTGAGACTCTCCTGCAACAAAGCCGATAGATTTATAAGGCCCGCGCTCAACAATACAACACAAAGGGGTACATGGTTGTCCACAAATAGTCCGTTCTTGACCTACTGTTCCTACTAAGAACTTGTGTACTCTTCCGCCAAGTTCCCAACCATCTCGCAACAACAAAGGAAGCTCCACAGCCATAACTCCTATGAGAGCGCCGATCTCTCCACCCCCATCCAGTGGGATCTGAAGGGTATTAAACGTTGCACCAGAAACAATGTTCGTATAACCAATAATTGCTGCTAAACTGAAACCTGAACCTACTAATTGCCAGCTCAATCTTCCACAACGGAATGGTTGGACAGCCTCATGAAGAAACCCCATATCACTGGCTTTTGGGAATACGTAAACATCGCTCCAACTTCCAACCATCCCTGAGTCCTCAGCGCGAGGCTCAACGATGTAACCCCCAAAAGCTAAGAAATCTCCATCCGTTTAATATCGAGTACCGTCAAAATACCCTCTTAAAGCATTAAGCCTTTGAGCATCGAGTTTGGGTATCAATTTTAGCCTTGGGCGCCCCTCTTCTATATCCGAATCCCGCCGTCTATCAACAACCTCTTCTTCCTCCATGAGACGGCCTGCTCCTGCAGACATTGGCTGTTTTTCTTTGCGCCTCTGTTTGCGCTTTAAAATCGGACTATCTTCACCACTGCTGGAGGCTTCTTTTTTACTTTGGAAAGTACTGGAAGCACTCGTGCCCCTCCCACCTTTTTCTTCATCATCACTGCCACCTTCTCCATTCCACATAGCCAAAGCGGACTGCTGCGTAGGGACGGCAATCATGCAATAGATCAATGTTAGATGAATAAATTTCTTAAAAAGATTTAAAATCATTTTTCTGGCTCCCAAAACGTCCATACATAGACAACGAGTCATTGAAACAGTTGAAACATGACGGTTGAATGTTCCTTGATTTCCCAAAAACTGTTGGACTTCGTGTCGTTATAAAATTGAAACTTATTGAGTATTCTATTGAATTAGATTCACTATCAGTCATGTATCTCACCCCCCCCAAATAATATAGAGATATCAAATCACTGTGTAGACCTTAAATGAATTTTATTTATATTGCAATATCATGTTGGCTTGCGAGTCTATGACAAGGAATATTGCTCTTTGAGAACATCACCAAGGAGATCTTTCAAAACTTTCTTTCGTCTTAGGGGAAGCTCCTGAAGTATCAGCCTTTGATCAACCTCACTTAATGATCTCCACATAGCAATCTCATCAGGTGTGCGAAAACAGCCCTCGCACAAACCGAGAGCTTTATTGGCCTCACAATAACCAATACAAGGACTATTTCTTTTTGTTGTCGCGGAAGGCATCAAGTGTAACTACGTTATCTTTACCACCATCACCAGAATCGGCTTTGACCGGTGCACCACTCTCCATTGACTCGATAGCCAGGGCTTCTTCTTCCAGATCAAAAATAGGGGGTGGTGTAAACTGCAGACCAAACTTAACCGAAGGATCCATAAAGCTCAGCAAAGCTGCAAATGGCGTGTAAATACGTTCTTGAGTATCATTGAAGCTGAGGGTGACGTAAAATCCATCGTCTTCGACTTCGAGTCCCCAGAACTGATGCTGCAGAACAATGGTCATCTCTTCAGGGTGGCGTTCCTTCAACGCCTCGCTGAGTTGAACACCAGGAAAATTCGTATTGAAGGAAATATAAAAATGGTGAAGCCCAATGATGCCCTCTTCCGCAACACGCTCGAGAGTTTCCCTCACGACACCGCGCAGGCCATCTTGAACCATTTCTTCGTAATTTATTTCGTCGTCCACAATGCTTGCTCCTGGTTCCTCTTAACAAGTGAGGGGCTTCTGTTGCCCGGTGCCCCTCGTACCGCGTAAAACTTACCTATTAAGCAGCGTTAGCCACTTTCATGGGTGCAACATTGCCATTTGCAGCATTTGAATTAGCTACAGTCAGCATGTTTGGCTCTACGAATGCAATTTTAGTTTTTGCATCTATATATACGACCCGATAACGGTGGTATCATACCGAGTGAAAAACATATCTTTACTACGCTCGTCGATCCTAATTCACCCCCACAGGAAAACACTTCTGCTCATGTTTTCTGGTGGAGGTGCCGGGCTCCGCCCCCGGGTCCGAAACGCTTATTCCATAAGCCGTTTATCACCATAGTCAGTTACCTGACACTATTAATATACTACTTTTTTACAAAATTACCAAGTAATTCCGCTAAAAAAGGGGTTTTTTGAAAGATTTTATCGGGGTTTTTTGAAAGATTTTATCGACTTACTATTAAATTGGCTTAAAACGCTAAAAATTTAATAAAATCAACTAAATAGACTGTGCTAATGTAAATCATAACACCACCTGCCACGATTTACATATTACGATAGTTGGGACCTGAGCCACCCTCTGATGGAATCCAAGTGATATTTTGAGTTGGGTCTTTAATATCGCAGGTTTTACAATGCAGGCAGTTAGCGGCATTAATCTGCAAAGCCAAATGGCCTTCCACATCTACAACTTCATAGACCCCCGCAGGACAATAGTTACCTTCAGGGAAAGCATATTCCTCATAATTCACATTCATGGCCCGCCCCAGATCTGCAAGCTTTAAATGACAAGGTTGATTTTCGTTATAGCTCAAATTAGCTAAATATAAAGAGGACGGTCGATCAAAGCTAAACTCGTTATCAGGCGACGGATAATCGATAGGTTCAACTTCAGATGCATACTTGAGCTGCTTATAATCCGCATGATTCTTGAGAGTCCACGAGCTTTTTCCACCCGTAATATAAGTTTCAAATGCAGCATTCAATAGACCGAATACACGGCCACGCTGAAATCCTGGTCGAATATTGCGGACCTTGTGGAGCTCTTCATAGACCCAAGACTCCTGCAAACGCTCTTCGTAAGCATACGGTTTATCCATACACAGATGCCCAAAAATGGCATCCGCGGCAACCATGCCAGATTTCATTGCTGTATGAGTGCCCTTGATTTTAGGTACATTCATGAATCCAGCCGTACAACCGATAAGGGAGCCCCCAGGAAATTCCAGCTTAGGAATCGACTGGAATCCGCCTTCATTCAGAGCTTTAGAACCAAAGGAAACACGCTTTCCTCCTTGCAAAATATGCTTGATATAAGGGTGAGTTTTAAAACGCTGGAATTCCTTAAACGGATCGAGATGAGGATTTTGGTAATCCAAACCGACCACTAACCCAATAGATAACAAATTCCCTTTCATGTGATAGAGAAATGAACCACCGTAGGTATCACTGGCTAAGGGCCAGCCAATCGTATGTAATACCTTGCCTGGTTTCGATTTAAGAGGGTCGATTTCCCACACCTCTTTAATACCAATGCCAAAGGTTTGAGGATCGTTATCCTTATCCAAGTCATACTTCTTAAAAAGCTCTTTTGTCAAAGAACCTCTACACCCCTCAGCCAATAAGGTCATGTTTCCAAAAATCTTTACTCCAGGCTGAAATTGATCAGTAGGCTTGCCATCTTTACCCACCCCCATAGGGCCTGTTTGAACACCGATAACCTGATCTTTTTCATCAAACAAAACCTCAGCCGCTGCAAAACCTGGGAAAATATCAACACCCATGCCTTGAGCCTGTTCCGCTAGCCAACGACAAAATTCGCCAAGACTAATAATATAGTTTCCCTTATTTTTCGTAGGTCGAGGCGTAGGCAAACGGTACACATTGTTCTTGGTTAAGAACATAAACCGATCATCTTTCGCTCTCGTAGTGATCGGGGAATCCATTTCCTGCCACTCAGGAAGAAGTTCATCTAAAGCCCGCGGTTCCAGCACACAGCCTGAGAGGATATGAGAACCTACCTCAGCTCCCTTTTCCAAAACACAAACACTCAGTTCCTTGCCGTACTCTTTCGCTAGCCGCTTCAGTCGGATAGCTGCACTTAAGCCAGCAGGTCCGGCTCCAACAATCACAACATCATAATTCATAGCTTCTTCTGACATGGGAATCCCTCTATATTTACAGCCTCTTTTTCTAATTAACTATTGGTTCTACCATGGCTTCATGGTATTTCAAAGTCATGGAGCAAAAAATTGATCTAAAATCCGCTTTAGAGTGTTGGACCCAACTAGGAGTAGACGATATTCTGGTTGAAAAATCAGTCGACCGCTTTGAATCTATCGAAGAGACTCTTGATTTGGTCCCTTCCAAGCCTGAGGCTGCCCCGCGTGTTGAGCCGCCGTCCCGACCAGTTCAGCCTCAAGTTGCCCCTGCTATATCGGCCAGTGAGGCTAATTCCAAAGCTCGACAACTGGCAAAGTCTGCCCTCACTTTGGATGAACTCCGCACGGCCATGGAAGAATTCGAAGGGTGCCCTCTAAAGTATACAGCAACCCATACGGTGTTTGCTGATGGCAACCCCAAGGCCAAGGTCATGTTGGTAGGCGAAGCCCCCGGTGCCGATGAGGACCGTTATGGCAAGCCATTCGTGGGTTTAAGTGGACAGCTTTTAGATAAGATGTTTTCCCACATTGGCCTTACGCGCCAAGAAAATCTCTACATCAGTAACATTCTCCCCTGGCGTCCTCCTGGAAATCGCCAACCAACTCCTGCAGAAACTTCGGCTTGTGTCCCTTTCATTCAGCGACATATCGAGCTGGTATCACCAGACTATTTGATTATGGTTGGCGGTACCTCAGCGAAAACTCTTCTCGATACACGGGATGGCATTATGCGTCTGCGAGGGAAATGGAGAGAGTATAAAACAGATGGTCTGGATCAGCCCATTAAGACCATGGCTATCTTTCACCCTGCTTACCTCCTGCGTTCCCCCGGTCAGAAACGAGAGATTTGGAAGGATCTCCTTGTGATAAAGAATTCCCTTCTCAAGGATGGAATAAATTTGGATTACGCTTGATAATGATCAGGAAAACCCCCAAAGGTAGAGCAGCGTTTCTCATTTTGTAACTGATTTATAGTTTAATGAAAAAGTCGAGACCCTCCTAGACCGTTTCGAGTACTCATAGATGGGTTATATCTTCCAAAGGACTTCTTTAATTTTTTAGGAGCCATTAACAGAGCTCTTTGATGAGCAGCTGAAAAAGGTGAATCTCCAATAAGCTGAGGTTCGGGAGTTTTAATCTCACCATTCCCTAAAGCTTTCCAGAAAGACGTGCGCCACTTATCAAAGGTGCCACGGTCAATTTTACTGGAACCATTAGCTGGATGAAGAACATTGGCCACCAACTTATAGCCTTCATCAATATCCAAATTTTCTCGATCTTTCTTGGTGATTCCTGACTGAGTTATTGTGAGTTCCTTACCATCGAATTTAACCAAGTAAGCCGCATCTCCACCCAGATGAAGACCGTTCACAACCATCAAAATTCCATAACCACTCATATCCAAGGTAAGGTGATGCAACTCGATATTCCACCCGCGCTGTTTTTGAAAAATCTCTTGGGTGGACATTCCCTCACGGTCTTTTGGATCCACATAACCACGATAGCAAATGGGTGCTGCACCACGAGCCATACGTTCCTGGTTCGTTTCCCATACAAGTTCACCCTTTTGACGAGCCAAAAATGTATGATCAAAATCGAACAATGACATGTTTAAGAAAACCTTTTCACGGTCATGATCTACTTGAGGGTACGGTGGCAAGTGCTTATCAAGTATCTTCTCCATTTCAAGTTTAGGAACAGATTGACGCTCACCACCCTCTGTATACCCTCTCTTTAAAAACTTACGACGGGTGGGGGAGAGCTCTTTTTTTGACCTGGATACAGGAGTTAGATTATAAACGTTTATAGTATTTGATAATGCAGGACGCTTAGGAGTTTCAAACCCTAGTGACTTGCCAAAACCAGGGCGGTTAGTTTCATTTTCTTTATCTTCCAACGCAATGGGGGAAGATTTTTTTTTGTCTCTCCGGGAACTACTTAGATCAGGAACTGGTCGAGTGTGCTTTACCCTTTTAATCCTTTGTGGCACATTCAAAACTGAAGAGCGACATTCTGTTAAAATTTAGAAAAAAAATAACAGGAGAAAAGTATGTCGCGGAGAAAGTATCACCACCTGAAGTCAGAGGATCGTTTAAAGCTTTATTCATTATTGCTAGAGGGTTTGG
>CAJQNC010000033.1 GCA_905479605.1 uncultured Alphaproteobacteria bacterium
AGTGATTTGGACAAATGCAAGGAATGCACTTGCTGTTTTATCGTAACGTGTCGCAACTCTTCTAAAATTTTTGAGCTTGTTAAAACGCCTCTCGTCAAGGTTTCTCTCCTTGTATAACTCCTTGTCATATATTCTTTCAATTAAGCGGTTTTCCTTTGGAGGTATGACTTCCTGAGCACCAATACTTTGAGCTTTGCTAATGACATAATCAGCATCATAACCCTTGTCGCCCAAAACAAATTCTGCTTCAAAACCATCAAGCAAAGCCTCTGCTTGAGTGTAGTCAGATGATTGGCCTGGCGATAGAATAAATCGGATTGGATTACCAAGAGACTCGCATGCGGCATGAATTTTTGTTGAAAAACCCCCACAGCTTCTCCCTAGGGCTTGGCTTTGCTGCCCCCTTTTGCGCCAGATGAATGTTGGTGTGCGCGAATAATGGTCGAGTCTATCATAACCCATTCCATGTCTGCATCTTCTACCAATGTATTGAAAAGCATTTGCCAGATGCCTTTATCTGACCAGCGCTTAAAGCGCTTGTGAACCCCTGACCAATGTCCGTATTCCCCAGGCAGGGAACGCCATCTCGCACCGTTGCGACCTATCCAAATGACGGCCTCGACAAATCGGCGATTATTAGCTCCAGATCGACCAGGGTCAGTTTCTTTTCCTGGTAAGGAATCTTTGATCCTAAGCCATTGATCTTCACTTAAATGCTTGGTGTAACTCATTTATTCTTCCTTTTCTTGGAAGAACACCATCCCTTAGCTTAAATGTCGACAGCTCCTAGCTTCCGCGCTTTTTTGCTCGAAGAAAATTGGACTTTTCAGTATATTCAACTTTCCCAAAGTCTGAAAAGAATTTTTCTATGTCTGATTTTTGTTTGTACTTTGGATTCCTAAGTTTACGAATAACAGATTCGTAAAAGAGGTAATTGCTATTTTGTGCCAATCCTTCGGCTATGACCTTTGCATTCTCGTGAAGTTTCCAAAGGTCGGGGATCTTTACAATAAGCTTTGCATAGTCCTGTGGTGAGCGGGGAAGATCGGAAGGAAGTTCGAGTTCTAATTTTAAGATAGGGGCTTTTTCAAGAAGGATGTTTAGGGTTTCAAGAGATTTCTGGCGTTTCTTATCGTCAGATATTTGAGCAAGGGCCTCGAAAATACAATGATTATCATTCTCAATGAATTCCTCAGCATCTAGGCGAACAATAGGTTCTAGTGACTTTACAAAATCACGGGTGATTTGTTCTTCTCTAAAGTTTGAACCAATATAATAGGCACTGTCGTAGAAGAAATCTGGGTGAATAGAGGTCTTTAGTTGCATTACCGCTTCAATAGATTTTTCATGAAGTATATCTGAAGGAGTATTCACTAGCTTCATAGCTAATAGAGTGCGTGTTGTCAGTGATTCATTTTCTCCTAATTGATCAACTATTTCACCTACGCGCTGAGGGCTTGGATAAGACGCAACCCTTGCTGAGGTCCCGAGCAAGTATTGAGCCAAATGTTTCGTAAATGCAGAGGGACGAGCTGAATCGCTGTGTAAAATCTGAGCGACTGCATCAATGCTTTGCTTGGTAGGGGGCAACTGAGAGAAGTTACGAATGGCTAGTTCATGGAAAATATTGATGCGCTCATAGCCTGTCTCCAAAGATGATCTAATTGCGTCAGCTAGGTCGCAGAAAAAAGGCATGTCTGTTGTTTTTAATTTAGATACTTCCCAAATCATGATCATTGGGCAGAGCATTCTCATTTTTTCAATCAGATTGCTCCCTGTAGCGAGGGTTTGGTATGTGGGAAGAATATTTCTCGCAAAATTATCTTTGTTAAATATAAAAAAATCCTCACTCAATAATTGGGTTAGCTTTCTGCCACAAACATTTCGGAGATAAGGATTTTGGAAAAAAGTGGGTTCAAATTCTTCCAGGCATGCCAAAATTTCGTTCGCTTGTTTAGATGGTGATGGAAGATGCTGATAGTCTTCATAGCCCAAGAAAAGAGTGTTTGCTGGTGATATTCCTAGCTCAGCGCTTAAGGGGTTGCCTTTCAATTCCTTATGTATCTCAGTATAGAGTGCTTGCATTTCTTTCAAGGTATCAAGATCTAATGGATTTAAGCCAGCACGTGTAGCCTTCGAAGAAAAGTTTTGCACGATATTAAACAACCACTCTCTGTCTTCAGCGAATTGGGGGCTGTCAAATATACGGAGTGTTTCTATAAATTGATTAAGGTCAACAGACCGTTGCTTCATATCAAGAAGTCTTTGTATTAATGAATATTGTGTCTCTAGGGGTAAACTTTTCTCGAATACCGAATAAAAAGACCCATTGCTTTCAGAAACTGTTTCCAAAGCCTGAGTTCGATTTCGTTCATCAAGCTGCAGTTGGTGGGCATACTCAGCTATGCTTTTTATATTATGGCGCACTCTATAATCAGGGTCATCTCTTTGCACTTCAGCCATCTTTTGTCGCCAATTAAAACGATGGGGAACGCCCGGTACCCAGATGAGAGGCTCGAAAGAGCTGTTAAAAGTTGTGCTGGCAAAAATATAGTCCTGTACGTAGCGGGCATAAAAGGCCATCGTATTCGGATCTGAAAATTCTATGAGTCGAACCCTTTGAAAGGATTGGATAAACTTGTTGCGAAGTAGGGGGTTTAGTTTATCAACGATCTTCCAATCAATAGGAGGACAGCCATATACCCAGCAATTGCCTGGCATTTCAGGGTCTACAACAGATCTCAAGGCATGCTGTACGCCGTGTCGACCACTGTTTTCAGCATAAGTATCTTCATTAAAGCCCATGAGCCAGTCAGGTAGCCGTAAGGGGGCTGAAGCATGACTGGGTGAGGTGACAGTCACTGCGTCACTATCTGGTCCTCCAGCGAAGCAGGGCTGTACGAATGCTGTGGTTGCGCATAAAAAGCTAGCAACAAGCGGCGTTGAATGAGAGATCTTTCTTGATACTGACATAGTTTACCTTTAACTTTATCCCCTGGCTACCAAAGGAGGAAAACTAACATTGTCCTGATCTACCTATTCATTAAATAGGTGTTTGTAATTTATTTACAAGCTATTTACAAGCTTTTTTTATCAAGGGCTTTCCCCTGCAAGATAACTCTACTAGCTAAAACTCTTCAAAACGTACTATTTGTAATTATTCTTGCTGGGTCCCGTATGGTCTTGAAGAGGTGGAGGCGAAAAGAATATTATTTACTCTAGGGTCACTGAAACACCCTTCCTAACTTTCTTTGTTAGCAAGTGTAGTCATATCGTCAGGGGAAGTTTTTGTATTATAACCTAACTGTCCTCGGAAGAGGCTTTGTGTCTATCTTCAGAAGTGGCGCCAGGAAATTCTTTTTCAATTTCATAGTAGCGAGCGTGTATGTCATCCAAGCCTTCAGTTATATCGTCAGATGATATTTCTTTCAAAGATCGGCGAGGCTTGCGAGCGGATTCTCTGATGATAATTTTCTTCTCAAAATCACTTCGAGGGGGAAGTTTGGCAAGGTGTGTAGCTGTGAGTCCGAGAGGACCAAGAATTTCTAATGCTCTCTCCTTTTCTTTATAAATAGGCTGGGCCAGCCTGATAACTCTATCAAACTGATCAGGCTCAATATCAGCAGCTGACAGATCTGTTATGATCTGAGAGTCAAGTTTTGCGATTTTATCCATCAGTTCTTGAACGTCTGGCGTGATGACGCCGTTTGTTGCTTGCTTTAATGCATATCGCTCTTCATCTAAGCTTCTTTTTTCCTCATAGATTTCTATAATTTTTCGTTGCAGGTTCTGATCAAGTTGATAGATCAACGGTGCTCGTTGCCGTTGTGTCCCCAAGTTCATGAGAAATGTAGCTACCTCATCGTTCACATGACCGTACAATTTTTGATTTGCGCGAACAAGGTCAGCGCGTTGTACGACCCTTGACAAATTGAGTCCCCACGGAAGTGTTAAGTCAATTAGCTCTTTGTGAGTTGGTAACATATCCTCGGAAAAAGATCTCGCAACGGCTTCGTCATCGCTGCTTCTTAAACTTGTTGAGTCATCACGGATGATGATATCTTTACTATCTGTTCCCAGAGGAAGTTCAGTAGTGCTCAGACTTCTCCGTCTTGATACCGTGGTTGGCTCTTTGGGGCGGTCTTTAAGGCCCCGTTCAGAGGTTGATCGCTGAATGATTGGGTTAATGGGGGTTGTTCCGTCATCGGCCTCTGGTCCAACAGCAAGGCAAGCTGTTGAACAGATCAGGGTTGAAAGTAGTAAAGATGAAAATTTCATAAAAACCTCAAATAAAAACAATTAAAAGTATTTTTCTATTCTACATCTAATTGATTTTATGAGTGAATGCAACGAGAACCTTGAGACGAACGCAAAACAGCAAAGGGTAGAGCAGGGCCCCTATGCAAAAGTCTCTTCTTAATAAAATATTAACGATAAATATATTATAATTAATTAATATTAATATTGGATGTTAAAAATGATATCACGTTTGTTATTTGTATTAGTTTTTGTTTGTTTTTTCCCTGGCTCAGATGCTCTGGCATCTCGCGATTATAGTCTTTGTCTGAAAAAGTCTATCAGTCAAGCTAATAACTTGCTGAAAAATAGGCACTTAGCTAGTTCCACTCGCTTTTGTATCCGTCAAGCAAAACACAAAGCTCTAGAATATTTAGATCAATATGAAAGATTCATTGAGCCAGAGATAAAGGCTCATAAAAAATCGATTCAATCTTGCAAGGCTAATGAAAAATGCAGAGGTGTTAAGGGAAAGCTCATTTACTTTGAGACAAACCACTGGGTCAATTGTAATAGACCTAAGGTTCGTTTTAAGCACCGCTGTGAAATGGACCGCGAACTAGAAGGCTTTAAGAAATAAATACAAACTTAAGCAGAGAGGGCTAATTCAGTCTCATCGGTAATAATTTCACCCTGCACACTGTTGGCGCCTGCGTATGTAACTTTTGCTTGGATGATTTTCCCTAAGAGACGTGGCGTAGCTTTAACAATCACCGACTGCATATAGGGCGAGCGCCCTAAATATTGACCAGGTTGTTTAGCCGGCTTTTCCAAAAGGACTTCCATGGTTTGTCCGACAGTAGACTGGTTGAATTCCAATTGCTGTTTGTTGAGAAGTGTTTGTAGTTGGGCCAAACGTTCAACTTTCACCTCCTCAGGAACTTGGTTGATCATGGTCGCACCCGGTGTTCCAGGGCGTGGTGAGTACTTGAAAGAATAAGCTTGGGCATAGTTGATATCTCGTACCAGTTGCAGAGTATCTTCAAAGTTTTGATCGGTTTCTCCAGGAAAACCTACGATGAAATCCGATGACATGACGAGATCTGGGCGCACCTTTTGTAGGTCAGCCACAACTTGGCGGTATTGTTCACTGGAGTGCTTGCGGTTCATAGCTTCCAGGATACGATCCGAGCCGGATTGGATGGGTAGATGTAAGTAAGGCATAAGTTGGGGTAAGTCTCTGTGAGCACTCAGCAACTCATCATCCATATCTCTAGGGTGAGAGGTAGTATAGCGCAGGCGCTCTACCCCTTGAATTTCAGCAAGCTCACGCAGCAAACTACCCAAGCCCCATTCCCCGGATCCAGACGGTGCTTGGCCATGGTAAGCACTGACGTTCTGCCCGAGAAGGTGCAGTTCTTTTGTCCCCATTTCAGCTAATTGCCGTGCCTCTTCAAGGATAGTCGCGACCGGGCGGGAATACTCTGCGCCTCGGGTGTAGGGTACGACACAGAAGGTGCAGAACTTATCACAGCCCTCTTGAATGGACAGGAAAGCAGCAGGATTCGCCCCGGCTTGAATTTTTGGAAGGGAATCAAACTTTGGCTCGGCAGGAAAGTCTACATCAAGAATGCCCCGGCCAGGCTGAGTGGGTCTGCCTTTTGCTCGCTCAGCTTGAGCTATCATTTCAGGCAGGCGGTGGTATGTTTGTGGGCCCAGTACGATATCAACATAAGGGGCTCGGCGCATAATCTCGGCACCTTCTGCCTGACCGACACACCCAGCTACGGCAATAAACATATTCTCGTCTTGGGCAAGTTTCTTTTGCTTGAAAGGTTTAATTCTTCCTAAGTCCGAATAGACCTTCTCTTCCGCCTTTTCACGGATATGGCACGTGTTCAGGATAACCATATCGGCGCCTTCAACCTTATCAGATAGGCTATAACCCAGTGGAGCCAGAATATCGACCATGCGGTCATAATCATAAACATTCATCTGGCAGCCGTAAGTTTTAATGAATAGTTTCTTGGACACCAACAACCTCTTGTTATTATGCGGCTTCTTTATATATAGGGGTTGAAAAAGAATCAAAAAGACCCTGATTCACGGATTCCCATGCTTTCTTAGCAAGCGCTTTCCGTGATGGGAAATCACTCGCTTGTATAGGAGGGTGAAATGTAATTATTGCCTGAATTTTTCCCAATTGAGCCATTTGCCACAAATGTGGCATCATTTCTAGATCTGGACTAAACCAACCCACGAGTTTGCGAAGATAGCGAGGCATAGGCATACCATCCCAGCCCGCATAGGCGAGTGTTACGGGTTGCACAGTTAAATTATTTTTCATGGCAACGTCAAAAAATGAGCTTGCGAAGGGTAAAACTCGGCAGCCGTCGCTGGTTGTGCCTTCGGGGAATAAGATGAGATTCTCATTTCTTTTGAGGGTTTCGTCGAGCTGCTTCAAGCCCTCAGAGATACCTGCTGAAGTACGCTCGATATAGACAGAGCCATACATGGTAGACATTTGACCAAAGATAGGCCAGTTTTTGACCTCACTTTTAGCGATGAAGCGCCCAGGAACATGTGGGCCCACAACAGCAATATCTAAATAGGAAATATGATTAATGCAAAATAAAGTTTGTGACTGAGTATTGGGTTGGCCTCGAATAATAACACGATGGCCCAAAACATAACACGAGGACCTTAGGAATAAACGTCCAAAGAAATAAGCAGCTTTAGTGCTGATTTTGCTGGCGATGTAAAAAGGAAGATAAACAGTAGAATAAACCATCAAAAAAAGGAAAAATCGCCACGCGCCTATAATTTTTGAGGATATCATTTCAAGGGACTCCCATCGGGAACGCCGCTCACATTACGATATCGTTGAGCATAACGATTCGCTATAAGGTCGGATTGAACAATGATGCAAACATCAATAGTATTGAACTGTTCGTCAATGACGGCGCCTTCGCCAATAAAACCACCTAAACGAAGGTAACCTTTTATCAGAGGGGGGAGTTGGCGAATAGCTAGTTTCGTATCAACTTGATCAGCAGGCATAATATTCATGTCTTGGTAGAGATGCTCTAAAGCCCGGGTACGGATACTTTCTGGTGCTAGATGGTTGTGGTATAAATAAGCCAAGGCATGGCGATAATCGTCTAGCTCTGTACCTTGAAAGCTAGCGCAACCAAACAAAGCATTGACGTTATAAGCTTCCGCATAAGCCCCTACTCCACGCCAGAGAAGTTGCATGGTCGACCGAGAGCGATAGTCTTTGTGAACACATGAGCGTCCCAATTCCATGATCTCACCTTCAATGGCTAAGAGCTTGTCAATCTCAAACTCAGAGGCAGTATAGTAAGTACCATAGGCAAGCGCCCCATTGCGGCGAAGAAACCGGTACGTGCCAACAATATCACCTTTGCTATGGTCAATGACCAGTAAATGCTCGCAATACTTATCAATGGGATCAAAGTCACTGTTGAGTGTTCGTGCATCTGCTCCAGGTATGGCACCGCACTCGTCATAAAACACTTGATACCTAAGTGCTTGTGCGCTTTCCACTTCTTGTGGAGTTGTAGCTAAGCGCACTTCCATGGACCCTACCATTAAAGATGGCAATGGATCTGAAGAGAACGGTATATACTCTGTTTTTTCAGCAAATTGGTTCATAGATATATGTACTAAGCTGTCCAGTAAAGGGTGTCAACAACAACTCGATTTCAGTAAAATTATAAGCCTTAAGAGGATTAATAATTTATGTGAGTTATCCCCCTTTTTTCAGAGGCATGCATTGAGTTGCCGGGTGGTTATAAAAAACCACCGAAGACGAAACTAATCGAACAATTCAGTGGTTTTTTGGAAGCTTAAGCCTTAAGCAGCTTGTGCGCTACGACGACGCTCGCGTGTGCCAAGACCAATGTCTTTTGCCAGCTGTGAACGTTGCTTAGCATAGTTTGGAGCAACCATTGGATAGTCAGGAGAAAGCCCCCAACGCTCGCGGTATTGCTCAGGTGTCATGTTGTAAGATGTTTTCAAATGACGCTTCAGCATTTTTAGTTGCTTACCATCTTCTAAGCAAATGATGAAATCATCAGTGATAGAATCCTCGATAGCAACAGCTGGATCGGGGCGGTCTAGTAAAAATGAACGTTGTGAACCAAGGCTGCGGAACTTGGAGTGAACCAAATCGATCAACGCTGGAAGGTCTTCAGGCTTCATTTCATTCTTGTGAACGTAAGCTGCGACAACTTCGCCAACAACTTCAAGTAAAATTAAATTATGCTCTGTCATATCACTTTCCTTTTCTATAAGTGTTTTAAACATATATTGAAGTTTTAAAAAAAAGGCAACAATAATTTATATTTATTTTTCCAAGTAAATAAATAGTTTTTCGCATAACAAGCAAGCTATAGTTTCTTATTATATAAATAAGCATCTTTATATTTGCCTGTTGGTGTACAGTAATAACCAGGACGTTTGCCTATTCTAATAAAACCGACCTGTTTGTACAGTGCTTTTGCACTATGATTATCCTCAGATGCCTCTAAATAAACATTTTTAGTTTCATTGTGCAATAGTAAATCCAAAATATATTTCAACAATTCTTTCCCTACGCCTTGCCTTCGGTATTTATACTCGACAGCTATAGTCAGAACTTCAGCTTCATCCTGGGCTTTACGTGCTAAAATAAAGCCGACTAATAACCTGTCTTTAAAAGCAGAAACCCCATATATATTTGAGTCATTAGCATATTGTTGAAAATCTTTAATAGGCCAATGACGTGTGAATGAGGAGGAATGTAATTGGGCTGCTGCTTCCGCGTGATCACATTGAAATGGAGTAAAAGTCAGCATGCTTTGAGCATTACGTCAGGTTCACGCAGGTAATAGGGCGATGCACCAGTTTGAGATGTCCCACGGTGATAGCCTGAAACCAGGCTGTCGGCTCCTCGCAAAGCAGGAGGTGAAGCTTGATTTTGGACAGCTTCAACCCCATTACCAATGAGTGTGGGATTATGTCTTTTGGAAAATGCCTTGATCTCTTCAGGCGTCATGGATACAGGGTGCTGCTTTTCACCATTCAAGATGTGTTGACAATAGAAATCCTTTCGTCGTGCATCCAAAACGATCAGTGTGTTTGTATTTTGTGTCGCTTCACCCCAATAAGCCGCATCGAATGCGCTGATACCATTCAGCTGGATTTGGGTTGATGAAGCTAAACCCTTGGCAAAAGCTAAACCAACACGAATTCCAGTAAAGGAGCCAGGTCCTGTATTGACTAAGATTTGATCAATGTCATTGAGCGACAGTTTGCAGTCAGAGAGAAGCTGATGACATAAGGGAGCAAGCACAGCGGCATGCCCTCGGTTTATTTCCTTTTCTGCTCCCGCACGTTTTTTATTATCCTCCCAGATACTGAGAGAGCAAAGGTTGGCGGCGGTATCGATAGCAAGAATTAACATAGCCCAATAATATTTAGTGAATAGACATCTAATTATTTACAAAATTGTACATACTTCCTGGAAGTCATGGCGTGGTGCGCGCGGTCCGGGGAGCTTATCTTCATTGCCATAACCCAGATTACAAAGGAAGTTAGCTTTTATTTTTCCTTCAGGGAAAAATTCTTTCTCTAACCCAATAGGGTTGTATCCCGACATGGGGCCACAGTCCAGACCCAAAGCACGAGCAGCAAGCATGAAGTACCCCCCTTGTAAGCTGCTGTTTCTAAAGGCTGTTTCCTCAATGAAAGCTTCTTTTCCGATAAACCAGGAGCGTGCGTCAGTAAAGGGGAAAAGGCGAGGAAGGTGCTCGTAAAACTCGAGGTCATACCCGAGTATGGCCGTAACAGGTGCACTCATGGTTTGCTCAATATTTCCCTCCATGATATGAGTCTTGAGGCGTTCTTTCGCTTCTGGTGTTCGAATGAAAATAACACGAAGAGGACTGCAGTTAGCACTCGTTGGCGCCAGCTTGGTGAGGTCGAAAATGCTCTGTAGCAAAGAGTCTGGAACGTCTTGATCTAGCCAACTGTGGTGGGTGCGGGCATCAGTAAAAATTTGATCAATGCATTCAATCGATACTTTACGTCGATTTTTCTCGTGTGACATATGGAATTCCTTACATTAATTAGTAGAGTTTTAGCATAGGGAGGTTTGCGTTTACGAGTATTATGTTTCGAGAGCAACCTCGTCAAAAGCTTTGAAGTCATTCTGTTTGATCATATTTTTTATATCCCGAATGTAGGCTGCACCACGTTCAGAATAACTTTTTAGACCGTTTGCCAAAGTTACGCTGCACACATCTTGTCCACTCTGGCGCATGCCTGCACGCAATCTGCGGAGGTCCTGGTAAGCATTATGCCGATTGAGATTAAGAATATAGGCCTCAACATTGGCATAGAGAGACTCGAAGCCCTCAACATCTTTTCTGTTGGCCATGTGGCCGAAGGTAGAATTTTTTAAACGCGCTGCAGCTGACATTAACCAACCAGATTCAAGGCTTGCCTGTGCTAAGGCGAGGGAAGGGGGGATCACATCTACTTTGTGAAGGAGGTCAGCAATATCAGTGGATTTAACACGATATTTTTCAGCCATAGACTCGATCCACTCGGTTTCAAAAACCTGTAAGCTATGTCCTTTAGCTATGCGACTTTGGAGGGCTAACAATAGCTGACGTTCACGCAGCACGTTCTTGTTGACTTCAAGAATAAGCGGAAGCATGACCCTTACAAAGGTATCTTTTTTGCAGCCAGATTGGTTTAGCTCAAAATCTTTTGGTAACGAAGATAGGTGGATGCGAGGCACAGTTCTCTCATTTTGCCTCAGATCATTAACATCAAAACTATGCTTCTTATAAAGTTTGTTCAACTTATATGTACAATCGACTTCCATCAGTTCAGGACTGGAATTTACCGTCTGAACGGATGGTAAATCACTATTGGATTCAGTTTTTAGGGCAGCGACAACTCCGATAAAAACAACAGTGGAAACTAAAATAAACCGGTTCATCAGCATTAGACTTCCTCCGTATCAATCGCGCGAACTTCAGTAACTTCGGGGACATAGTGCTTGAGCATATTCTCAATTCCCGACTTCAAAGTAACGGAAGAGCTTGGGCATCCAGAGCACGCTCCTTGTAAGCGCAAATAAACTACGCCATCTTCAAATTTTTCAAAGGTGATATCCCCACCATCCATAGCAACAGCAGGGCGGACGCGGGTATCTATAATTTCTTTGATTTCAGCGACAACAGGATCACCCTCATAGGCTGTAGTTGCTTCGGTATTTTCCCCAAAGAACAAAGGATGGTTGGAGACGAAGTGCTCCATAATGGTTCCAAGAATGGAGGGTTTAAGAATGGACCAATCTGCCGCTTCCATTTTGGTTACGCTAATAAAATCAGCGCCAAAGAAGACTCCGGTCACTTCAGGTAACTCAAACATGCGTTGTGCTAGAGGAGACTTGGCAGCAGTATCCTTATTAGGGAAGTCTGCGGTCCCTTGTTCCATGACCACGCGCCCCGGAATAAACTTGAGGGCATTGGGGTTAGGGGTCTCTTCAGTTTGAATAAACACACTATTTACCTTTACTCTTAAAACCGTACACACCATATAGAGGCTTTTGGGGAAAAACACAAGAGAAGATTGGAATATAAAATGATTGTAATTCAAATAACTAAGTAATTATCATTAGTGTAGTCAAAAGAAGCCCTGTGGTTGGTGTTGCAAAGTTATATTACCTATTGTTACCTCTCCCACAAGGGGCGAGGTAGGAACACAAAACTCTTACATAGAAGGTGAGGTTATTTGTGCTAGAGCTGTGCTACTTCATGTTGTGGGTCGCACACATAACTATTTGAATTATAATAAATTATTTGCGGTCCTTTTTAGAGGGTCTTTTGTATTAATGTTAGGAGAGAATTTTTAGTGAAAATCTGATATAAAGCATCTTATAATTATTAAAAAAGTAATGGAGGTTATTCCCATGCAACGTCATATATTCACGCTTATCTCGCTTATTTTCTGTGTCATAGGTCCTTGCTTTGCAGGATCTAGTTCTTCAGAGGTAGAGGGGATAGATCCATCCGTTCAAACTGCAAGAGGCCTTATAGCAGCGCATAAAGAAATCTTGGAAGAAAATACCAGTGCTTTTGAGCAAATTAAAAAAGGTTTGGAAGAATCAATTGTAAAAAATGTCGATGCTTCAATAGAAAGTATTCAAAGAGCTGCTGAGTCATTTGAAGAAGGTAAAAGACAACTCGTAGAGCGAGTAATAGAAGCTGCTCGAAGCTACGTAGCAGATTTATTAAGAAGAATCATCTGAATAAGTCCGCATTCGCGTAGTTTTTTCAGGTCAGAAGAGTTGCCCAGTCTTTAACTGTGAGTTTTATGAAGTACGAGCCCCCGATTTGGGGGATTTTTTATGCGTTTTGCTTGGTTTTTAAGGGATTT
>CAJQNC010000034.1 GCA_905479605.1 uncultured Alphaproteobacteria bacterium
CGATTGAGTCACCAGTATATCTGCAAAGCTGCTCATTGTTCCTCCAATGTAAGTCTATCATTGAAAAAATTATAACCTGATGACAGAGAAAGTTACACACTAATTAGACCGGATGGGGGACTTTTGCAGAGGTTTCTTATAGTTACAAGAAGTGAGCATCTCCTATGCATTTTTTCTTGTGGATAAAACCAACTATATCACCTATATGAATATCAAACAAATGCAACTAGATTTATTTGTTGACGAAATTCGAATTGAGCGCAATGCTCAATGTGGAGGGCCCTCGGGCCCAAGGGGCAACTTCTATGTTGGTCCTACGTCTCCTAGACGTGAAGCCTCCCTGTTAAACTTGCCGGACCTTTGGTCCGGCTTTTTTTTACTTAAATCAAACTAATAATAAAGAAAGGATGCAACCATATTCCAATTATCATTATAGAAGTTATCCGGTTCACCCCAACTTGGAGGCAAAACATCTGAGCTGCGGAACTCACGATAGATAACAGGATCCAAGTTTAAATAGTTAAGTATCTTAACCAGGTTTGGTGAAGTATTAAACCAATCACTATGGCGAGTCTTAAGCTCTTCGACACTAGGGTTATTCGCTTCCGCCAAAGCCCGCTCGACATCTTCTCGAGTCTTCTTAGGCGAACGGGGTGTCATCAAGATAACTACTGAACGACGAAGCGTATTTGACTGCTCATTGGAAAAGAAATACTGCACAACAGGCATGTCGGACAACCCAGGAAAACCAGATTTTTGAAAAATCTCTTGGCGCTCATAAATTCCACCCAAAGCGAGAGTTTCCCCCAACTTCAGCTTGGCACTGGTATCAATACGAGTCTTACCGACTTGCACAGTTTGGCTTAACTGCTGCAGAACGTTAGGGTCATTAAACTCGGCACCTTCTACAGAAATATCTAAAGATACTGTGTTTGTAGATTCATCTAATTCAGTCGGCGTAACCACAAGCGTGACACCAACGGGATACTTCACTAAGTTCCCTCCGCCTTCAGATCCAACCAGCCCAGTCACCAACTCAGATCCTGAAAAGAAGATCGATTCTTTATTTAAAAAGGTCAATAAGGATGGACGAGCAATAATCTCCGTACGATTGTTACGCACATTCGCAATGTTAAGGTTGTAAGAAAGTCCACTCCATGTGAGCCCGCCTACAAAACTGGTCAAGTTGAGGCTGCCACGGGCCGCGTTTATAGTCCCTAAGGTTGAACCACCAATAGCCGGCGCCGCCAGCGTCCCAATTGTGGGTGCCATGACAGGTGTCGCTGTCCCCGTGCTAGAAGGAGTTGTATTACCTGACGCTTTGTTCTGCTGCTTGGTAAATGCGCTCGTTCCAGTTAAATTCGTGCGATTGAAAAAATAGCCTCCTGGACTGAGGGTTACTTGAAGATTTTCAAGAATATTATTTCCCTTTGATGTATTCGCCACCTCGGCAAGCCTCAGAATGTAGCAATCGACTATAATTTGTTGATTTTTGGTTTTTTGGCTAACAGTGCTAGCCCCCGAAGCTGCTGTTGCATTGGCATTGCTTCCAGTAGAACCATCTGTCGACCCACTTGCAGATGATGAAACATCTCCATCTCCACCACCACTATTCGCCCCCCCAGCCATAGGCTGATCTGTGACTTCTGCAGCTAGATCGGCATCACCAGAAGAGTCAGTTGTCGATGTATCCGACTGACCAAAGGCAGGAAACTGACTGGCTTGATCAGTAGCTTGCGCAAGGTGAACACGACCACTCTTATACAGCCCCTTCCAGTCATTCATACGGCTTGAGATTAGATGCACGTCAGGGTCGCTTTTTGCAAGACTCTTGTATTGATTGAAGTATTTATTAGCCTCATCAAATTGACCTAAGGCAGAATAAATCATTGTTGCAGAGCGCTGCGCCAATAAATCATCAGGATTATCTTTAGCGGCCTTTTTAATAGACACCTCAGCAGTTTTGAGATCATAGGCATAATAAGAAGCTGCGGCCAACTCTTGCAAAAGTGAGGAATCGTCCGGCTTAACAAGCAAAGCATTCGCGAAAAGCTCCTGTGACTTAACATAGTCACGTTTCTTATACTGCAACTGCCCTAAGCGCCTTAAAGCGAAAAGGTTGTTGGGATCAACATTCAAAGCACTTTCATACCCCACGACAGCCAAATCAAGACGGCCGGAGTCACCACTTTCGGCTAGTTTTTCATAAGCTAAACCATTTAGAATATGAAGAGCTACATTAGATGGATCTTCTTGAAGGCGAGCATTCACAAGGACAGATGCTTGCTTATAGTCCCCATCCTTCATAAGTTCGAGAGTTGCCACAACTATTGGATCCAGCTTTCTATTTCCCGCCACCGACTGAAGGGGGGCACTCTCAGTCAACGCTTTTTGGAACTCAGTGTTTTCATTATAGGTTGTACAGGCCCCTAGAGCTAAACATAGGGCTGATGTGCATGTAAGGAGCTTACGGATCGCCATAATTTTCCTATTCTATTTATTAACTTATTATTAATAAAATATTAAAAGACTCCTAACTTTTGAGCAAATCGGATTTATAGGATATGATAAGAATATGATGGTACCCACCAAAAGGTGTGATACTATTGCCATAGCAATATAATAAGAAAGGAAAACCCATGAAATTCATTGCAAACGCACTAGTGCTGATTGGCGTAGCCGCAAGTTTATCAGCTTGCAATACGATGTCGGGATTTGGAGAAGACGTTCAAGGAGCCGGCAGTGCCGTGACTAAAGCTTCACAAGGAGCTCAATCAAGCTATTAATGTACCTTTATCATTTATCCTGGATCACACAATTCTTGACCCACAGGTCATAGACGGGGTGATCCAGAGCTGATAAAGCAGGACTGGATGAAAACATCCAACCGGTAAATATTAGCTCTTCTTCACTGCCATTTTTGACATCCGCTATGCTTAAAAATGCCATTGATTCTGGTCGTTTATCCGGAGGTGCCATCTCACAATGATGAACTTTGACCTTCAAAGTACCAAATTGAATTGCCTCACCTACCGCGGCCTCCATGGAGAAAACTCGTGCTGTCTCTTTATAGAGGCCGTGCAGAATTATACGCTGGGCCTGTAAATTTTGCGAAGGAGGAAGCGCATCAAAGTCAATGATCAACTCCTCAATGGAAGCAAGACTCGAATGAGGCTGAGCATCGGGTAGATCTGAGGTCTCTAATTCATCAGGTACAGAACTGTCACCTATCCCCGTTAAATCTTGCAAAACCTCAAAAAATGACTGGGATTTAGCAGGGGAAACCCACACAAAAAATGCTAAAACAAGAAAGCAGAGTTTACTCATTACCGTTATCTTTATCCTTATCTTGCCCACTAAAAATGAACTGACCAATCAACGCTTCGAGGTTTACAGAGGCCTGAGTAAACTTAATCTCACCACCTGCAGGAATCATTTCGTCATCCCCACCAGGAACAAGGGCTACAAATTTACCACCCAACAGACTCTCACTTACAATTTCCGCCGAGCTATCATCCGGTAGCTTAACCTCTGGGACAATATCCATAGTTAAAACAGCAAGGTAGTCCTTGTTATCAAGTTCTAATTTAGCCACTGTCCCTACCTTGACCCCACACATGCGAACATCATTCCCAACCGTCAGGCCGTCTACACGGTCAAACTTAGCGGTAATGGTGTAACCTGTGGTCGTGTTCAATTGAGATGAGTCATAAGCAAAAAACAAGAATAAACCAGCCACAGCAATAACCACAGCTCCCATAACAGCTTCGATTGTATTGTTCTTCATGCTTAGTTTTTCCTATCTAAGTTAATTTGACTTAATACATGCATCACGATGGTACCCATGGCTCATAGTCACCAGTTGATGGATCTCTTGCATTCTTACCCATTACATGACCTGGAGGATGATATGCAAGAGAAGTTCCGGTTAAATTGGGAAGATGCGTTTTCTGCCATGGATATCGTTTGATTTGAGAAACTGAAGCAGGTGTTTCAAACGTATGATGGAGCCAACAATGCCATTCAGCAGGGACTTTGG
>CAJQNC010000035.1 GCA_905479605.1 uncultured Alphaproteobacteria bacterium
ATTGAGTCACCAGTATATCTGCAAAGCTGCTCATTGTTCCTCCAATGTAAGTCTATCATTGAAAAAATTATAACCTGATGACAGAGAAAGTTACACACTAATTAGACCGGATGGGGGACTTTTGCAGAGGTTTCACTCTGAAGAAGAAGCCCACTCCCAGGGCACACCGCCCACATTACCATACCCAGATGAGTGGTCTGATGCTGATACTCTACCTCTTGGCTCACCAGCTTCAATGCCCCGCAGTTTATCAGCCCTACATTTAAACCTGCAAAACTCCCCACCGCCCCCACCTCAACCGGGGCGAAGGATTAATGCAGCAAACATAACAAGGCAGAATGCAGGGTTTCTACAACCTGGTGAAACTCTTCAAGAGTGGTACGAACGTCTCCTGGTACCTCACCCAGCTGGACCGGGTAACCGAGGGGCTAAGGCTTTTTAGGGTTCTGCTCCAAACCTCAGGTCACTCTTGAAATCTGCCCGCAAGCGGGTGCTAAGCTAGTCTTGGGGCTGAGCGGTTGCTAATATGTTATTTTGCAGTGGTCTCTACACAGTGAATGGTACCGAGATCTCCCTTAATTAGGTTTCCCGGAAGCCATATGAGCCTGCGAACGTAGTGAGCATTTGGCGAATAGGCTATACGGGATCCATCTCGAATACTAACAGATCAACATTTTGAGGCGCCATTGCCCCCGGGCACTTTGCTCGTGCTCACCTAAGCCCCGGGGAACGTGGCTTGTAGCGTTGAATTGATTTTATGGGAAAAGTCCTGATTAACAAGGATACTATTTTGCAATAAAAGCGCACAAGCTTTAGCCATAAACCCCACACACCCATTGACCTCTCGCCATTTGTCATGTACCCAGAATCTATGAATGGATTTATGGACCCAGTGAAAGACTTTCTTGCCCAACGGTTTTACGAGCTTTTGGGCTTAGGGCTTATTATTTTAAGCCTTTGTACTTTGACAGCTCTCATCAGCCACTCTCCCTGGGATCCCTCAACCCACACGGCCACCTCTCTTCCTGTATCCAATTGGCTTGGATTATGGGGAGCCAATACCAGTCGTTTCTATACCGAATTGTTTGGCCACTCATCTTATCTTTTGATGACATTTGCCATAGCGGTAGGCTACCGCTGGATGATGTACCAAACGGCCAACCTATCCTGGCGAGGACCTCTCTTTTTATTGGGCTGGATTTCCAGCCTGGCCCTTACAAATGAAAGCTTCAGTGGCGCATTCGGCTATCTGATCACGCGGGGCGTTTATAATAATTTATCGCCCCTCATCACTTCTACTGGCCTTACAGTGCTCTTGTGCATCATCTCATTGGGTTCTCTATTTATATCCTTAGGTATGAAAATTGAATACGTACGAGCGATCATGGCATTTCTAAGTCGCCTAGGATCCACCCTCTTAGATGCACTCTGGTGGATAAAGAACATTCTATCACGTAACAAAACATTGGATGAAGAGGGTGTAGCCATCCCTGACGACCTCTATGAACCTATAAAAGCCTATGACAAAGCCACCCGTAAAAAGCGTAAACCAGTAGAAAAGCCAGCAAAGCCCCTGCCAGTCCACCCCACTTCTGCGGATTACAGCCTGCCGGCCCTTGAGCTATTGACGATGCCTAAAACCGCTGGTCGTGGTCCTGTTATTGACGATGCCACCCTGCAAGCCCACGCAGAGCAACTGGAAGAAGTTCTCCAAGATTTTGGTATCCGTGGTGAGATTGTAAAAGTCCGCCCAGGTCCCGTGGTAACCCTCTACGAACTTGAACCAGCCCCTGGCGTAAAATCATCCCGCATCATTGGACTGGCCGACGATATTGCTCGCTCCATGAGTGCCATCTCAGCCCGTGTTGCTGTCGTGCCAGGCAAGAATGTCATTGGTATCGAGCTCCCTAATCCACGCCGTGAGATGGTTCACCTGCGTGAGCTCATTGAATCCTCAGCTTTTAAACAAACCGAGCACAACTTGGCCATGATTCTCGGTAAGGATATCGGTGGAGACCCCGTGATCACCGATCTTACCAAGATGCCCCACCTCTTGGTGGCAGGAACCACCGGATCCGGTAAGTCAGTGGGTGTGAACTCTATGATTGTATCCCTGCTCTATCGCATGCCACCTGACCGCTGCAAATTCATCATGATTGACCCCAAGATGTTGGAATTGTCCATTTACGATGGAATTCCCCACCTTCTCGCACCAGTCGTCACCGACCCCAAAAAGGCCGTCGTCGCGCTCAAGTGGGTTGTGCGTGAGATGGAGTCTCGCTATCAAGCCATGTCGAAAGTCGCTGTGCGCAATATTGAAGGTTACAATCAGCGCATCCTGGACGCCAAGTCTAATGGTGAGGTACTCACCCGCAAGGTGCAGACAGGCTTTGACCCCGAATCAGGCCGCCCCATCTTCGAAGAACAAGAACTGGACATGAATCCACTTCCCTTCATCGTTGTGGTGGTTGATGAAATGGCCGATCTGATGCTTGTGGCCGGTAAAGATATCGAAGCCGCCGTACAACGACTTGCCCAAATGGCTCGTGCCGCTGGGATTCACTTGATTATGGCCACCCAGCGTCCTTCTGTAGATGTGATCACAGGAACCATCAAGGCCAACTTCCCCACCCGTATCAGCTTCCAAGTCACCTCTAAGATCGACAGCCGCACCATTCTCAGTGAGCCAGGTGGGGAGCAACTGCTTGGCCAGGGTGATATGCTTTATATGGCATCCGGTGGGCGCATTACCCGTGTCCACGGCCCCTACGTGGGAGATAAGGATGTGGAGAAAGTCGTCCAATACCTAAAGTCGCAACAGCATCCAGATTACGTTGAGTCGATCACCAAAGAGGATGAAGACTTCAGCTTCCCCGGCCTTGATTCAGGTAATGACAATTCAGGCGATGAACTTTATGATAAAGCTTTGGCGATCGTGTATAGTGAAGGCAAAGCATCCACTAGCTTTATCCAACGCCAATTAAAGATTGGTTATAACAAGGCCGCTGACCTCATTGATCGAATGGAGAAAGATGACATCGTAAGTGCCGCCAACCATGTGGGCAAGCGCGAAGTCCTCGCCCGTACCGATCATGCCGAATCTGCTTAAAAGGAGAATATAGATGTTTAAAGGATTATTGATGAGCTCACTACTCTGTATATCAACCACGGTCTTCGCCCATGCTGTAGACCTCAGCTCATTCGAAACTTACCTTAATGATATGGGTACACTCAAAGGAGACTTTCGCCAAGACTCCACAAACGGCCGTTCATATACAGGAAAGCTACACCTTTCACGCCCAGGTAAAATGCGCCTCAATTATAATCCTCCTTCACCGCTATTGATTGTAGCTGATGGAAAATGGTTGATTACCTATGACAAAGAGCTTGATGAAACAAACTATGTCTCACTCAACAATACCCCTGCTGAATTTATTCTGCGCCCACATGTCCAGTTTAGTGGAGATACCCAAGTGGTCGGCGTTGTCCCTCAAGCCGATGACACCACCGCCATCACATTAGTGAAAACTGAGAAACCCGATGAAGGGCAAATCACACTCGTCTTCGCCAATGACCCCGTTAGCCTAAAAGAATGGACCGTCACTGACTCCCAAGGATCAGAGACTCATGTGATATTATCGAACATATCTCTCAATGACCCTGTCTCTGATAGCCTTTTCCAATTTGATGATCCTAATCTGGTCGAGCAGGTATTTTAAGGGTTGGGGGTTTTATTAAGTCTCTGACACTAGGAGAGAGGTTTTTCTTCAGGTGAGGGCAAGATATATCTACGTATTATCCCCTCACAACCTCTAATCTACAAGCAACATATACCCATCCTCACAACTCTTTAGAATGACAGGACTTGTGGGATCTAATTCCAATTTCTGGCGCAGCCTGTATATATGGGTTTCAAGAGTATGAGTATCTATATCCGCCTGATAACCCCAAACTTCCTGTAAAATCTCATCGCGAGATAGCTCCTGACATTTGTTTTTTACCATGAAATAGAGAACCTCTGCTTCTTTCATTGTGAGAGTACCCTCTCCCCTGGGTCCCTGTAGATTTTTAGTACGCATATCTAATTGATAAGGACCAAACTCAACGACACCATCTTCTAAAATCATCCGCACATCCTGAATAACTTTATCCACCACCAGCGGATACTGGTCGAGAAGCAGATAGTTTCTCTTAATATCAAGAGGATGATCTGTAAGAATCAAGTCGGCCTCAGCTGCGCTAGCCCACTGAAACTCAGGCAAGGGATCAAAAAGTTCTTTAAGACTTCGCTCTAAAAGCTTATCATTTATATTAAGAAAAAGAGTGGGCATGGGGGTGTGACTCCTTCGACACAGTTCAGTAATATTCGACAATACCACCTTACATTATCATTGAGGTTTTGTCATCCTAATGGCTCTCTGTACGTAGTGATTAATCAACTATTGTAATCACTGTGTGAACAATAAAACGGTAGGTTCAGCCTACATGGAGGAATAATATTATGATGAAACGCCTTCTTGGAAGCACAGCTCTTTTAGGTGCTTTGGTAATGGCAGGAGGATCTGCAGCGAAAGCTGAGACTCCGGCACTTGCTGCCCCCAAATTGACTATTTCTGGTCAATCTAACTTCAACGCGTGGTGGTTCCACAACGACCGAACAGTCATTCGCCCAAACGATGGGAATGAGTGCGACTATGTCGGTAAAGGCCGTGGATACCTTTTCACAGTTGACGATGCTCGTCTTAAGTTTGACATCACAGGTAAAACAGATCCAGGAATGGATTATGGTTTCACCATCGTTGTGGATGCAGACACAAACAAACAAAAAAACATCAAAGAAAATTACCTGTACTTCGGCGGAAGCTGGGGTAAACTCACTATGGGTGACGTCGACGGCGTAGAAGATGCAATGGCTTTCTACGGTGGCGATCCTCTCGGTGGTACTGGTGGATTTGACGGAAACTTCGATCGTGTTGTAAACTTTACAACAGGTGCCGTTGTTTCTCCTGACCTTGTTGGTGACACAAGTCGTTCAACAAAGATCATCTACCACACACCTCGTTGGAAAGGTCTCCAGGCAGGCGTAAGCTACACTCCACGTACACAACACCGTGGTGCAGCAAAAGCTGACACACTTCGCGGAACTACGTTCGCTGAGTATGGCGCCAACCGTGAAATCTTTGACAAGCACAGCTTTGCTGGTGGTCTGAACTTCATCAACAAGTTCAACAACGGCTGGGAACTGGCTTTGTCAGGTACTTTCCTCTTTGGTGATGCACATGCACCTTGTAAGAAAGTTGGCGCTCTTAATGGACCTATTGATCCTGGATATAACCTAGGTGGCGGAAACTACAGCGTATCTAATAAGTACAAAGATACAGGCGCATTTGCCTTTGGTTTCTTAAACACATTCAAAGGCTTCGAGTGGGGCGGTGAATTCGGTTGGAATGGTCGCTCACATGAAGTTAAGCACATAACATACAACGGCGTTACTGCTAAACCAAAAGACAGCTGGTTCATTGATACTGGTCTGGCCTACAACTGGGGTGCTACCAAACTTAGCGGAGGCTACTTCTACGGTCACCGTAAAGCTGTTGCATACAATGCAACAACAGATAGCATTAGTAACAAGAAAGCGAAGACTCACATCTTCTCAACTTCCTTGGATCATAAATTAGCTCCAGGTGTTCTTGTCTTCGGTGAGTATGCTCACTATGAGATGACAAACAAGGGTGCTTCACTTGATGCTGCTATTGCAAACCATGCAAGCGGCAACGGTACAGATAGCTCTTACTACGGAGTACGTAGTGGCAAATCTAATGCGTTCGTTCTTGGTACAAAAATCAAGTTCTAATTCTATTAGAATACCTATTACTGAGAAGGAGGGTTTATCCCTCCTTCTTTTTTGCCCTTACTTTTTTGCTCTTGCATCAAATATGGCTCCAATACAACACCTCTAAATTAAATCCAACACAACTACGATTATTTCTTTATTTCTCCAGCCGTCAAAAGTTTAATCATAATTAGTAAAAACATAAATATAAAGAGGCTTCCTATGACAAAACGAATCTTAATGACTTCTGCTATTATCAGCACAATGGCTCTTTCAGAGGCATACGCAGCCAGTGAAACCCCAGCTCTTGCTGCTCCTAAGTTGACTATTTCGGGTCAATCTAATTTTAACGCTTGGTGGTTCGACAACGACCGTAAGGTTATTACACCAATCCCTGCAAATAGTGGTTGCGAGTACGTTGGCAAAGGTCGTGGATATCTTTTTACA
>CAJQNC010000036.1 GCA_905479605.1 uncultured Alphaproteobacteria bacterium
AAGAATGAGAAGAACCCTGCGACATCCGTCACTGTTGTTAATATAATGGATGATGACTGAGCAGGATCTTGGCCGAGTTTGGTTAAGACAATGGGTACCAATACACCTGCAATTCCAGCCATAACCATGGCAAGTACCATAGACGTGCAGATAACTACAGCCAGACCTGCTGAACCGCTCCATACATACACACCTAGGGCCGTTGTCAGAGCAATGGCGATGCCATTGATAAAGCCCACCAACACCTCCTTCTGGAGGACGGTAAACCACTGTCTTATGGATATCTCTCGAACGGCTAATGAACGCATGGTTACAGCTAAGGCTTGTGCCCCAGCGTTTCCTGACTGCCCTGCCACCACGGGGAGAAGAACAGCAAGGGCCGTATATTGTGCAATAAGCCCCTCAAATAGGCCCACAACCGACGCAGCAAGGAATGCCGTTAAGAGGTTTATCTCTAGCCAAGGAAGCCTTTTAGAGACAACAAATAGAGGGGGAGAAAGTGCTCGCTCATCCTTGCTGGCACCCACCATGGTTTGGATGTTTGAAATGGTTTGTGTTTCCAATTCTTTGATCAATTTATCATGGTAAACGACACCTAAAAAGACTCCATTAATGTCGATGATGGGGATATCAATAACTTTGTATTTTTCAAAGTTTTCAATCAACTCGTCTCGGGGAGAAAAATCATAAGTAGCACTGATAATAGGTTGCATAATTTCAATGACAGGGTCTGACTTTCTTGCCAAAACGAGCTTTTCAAAGCTTATTTTCCCCGTAACTTTATTACCTTCATCAATAACATAAATGCTACGTGTGTGTTGAGTCTTCATACGGCGAAGCTTATTAATGACATCCTGAACTGTCACGTCATTACGAAAGGCTAGAACATGGGTGTCCATTATATGGCCAGCAGAATCAACAGGGTAGTTTAGTAGTCGTTTGATTTCATCACGAGATATGGAAGAAAGTTTAGACAGAAAATAGTCTTTATTCTTCTCTGGCAGACGTCCTAGAATACTAACTGCGATATTTGATCGTACATTTTCCAACACTTCAACGGCAAGGTTACCAGGAAAAAGCTTAAGCAGTGCAGTGGTTGTATCAAAGGGAAGATCTTCAATCAGGGGGATAAGATTGCTCAATGGCTGTTTGACTAGAAGAGGAGCCATTTTCTTTGGGTTTTGCTTCTCTATAATAAGTGCTGCATCTCTTGGATAGCGCTGGATAAACTTTTCATGCAGAGAGTGTTGTGCATTGGAGAGTGGTGTCGCCATTGTTAGTCTTCCTCTTTTGTCTTTGGAAGAAGTTCGATGATTCCAGATACAAAAGCGTCTCCTGCTTCCAAACCACCCCAAAGCAGAGAAGTTTGCTTGCCACCAACTTCTTCCCGCCTCGGCTTAATCGACTCTTGAGCACGCCTTAGGTGCGCTTGTGTCAATTCACCAATCAGGCCTATATCAGGATCAATGACGGGAAGAGAAGGAAACTCCTGCCATTCTTTAAATGAACTTGTTAAGCTTAAAGATTGGTAAGGCGTTAGAATTTTGATCTTTTTCTTCATTAGTCTTCTTAAAGAGCTCTCTGGATTCACTTGTAACAATTCCGAGATTGAGAGAGCTCCCTTAAGATTATTGCTTTTATCAACAATATAAACATGCATGACCTTTTCAGAAATGAGTCCTTTGACCGCATGAAGATTTACGAGAACATCATCTACCCTGGCTTCAGGGAGAGCCGATAAAGGGGCAGGATTCATCCATGCTCCCACAGAGTCCTCTGGGTAAGTAAGGGCAGCTTTTAAGATCTTCTTTCGATTTGCTTCTAGTGTATCTAGTAAAGTTGAGCGTATTGATTTCGGAAATCTCCTTAGGATTTGAAGACATTCATCTGTTGAGGCTTTACCTAAAATTGCTGCAGAGGTTGCTTTAGGTAATAATTCAAAGACCTGCGTGCATTTCCAATGGGAAAGAGGCAACAATATTCTGAGAGACAAAGCAGGACTGACGCGGCGCACAAGAGCAACAATCTCTTTTGGTTGGAGTGAATCTATAACCTCCAATGTTAACTTGGGGTGATTCTCAAGGATTTCAGTTGTGAATGGATTAAGACTCACTTTTTACCTCCCAAGGGCAGAAGTATAGAATGAGTTTGAAGAATCGACTTTGCCGGAACAAGAGCTTGTCCCTTGACTGTAATCAGGACAACGCCCGTAGATGTGAACTTGAGGATCGTGCCTTCAATAGACTCAAGCTTGATCTTTTGTCCGACTCCATAGTGTCGTTGTAAGGTATGTGATGCAATTAAATTTTCAACAAATTCCCTGGACCCCAGTGCAAAAGAAATGACCAGACCCCCCAGAATAGCACCCACAAAGATAACTATCAGATTATTGATAACAGACGTCTTTACGCCTAATTGTAGCAATGCAATATCAAAGAAGATGATAATGACAAGCCACTTAATCGCTCCACTGATATAGGGGCCCTGCTTGAGGCTTCGCTCGGCACAGAAGTCGACGATAATGCTGTGAGCATAAAGGCTGATGAACCAACCCACAAAGAAGATAACCCCTGTTGTAAAAAGGTTGGGAATGAAGTATACGAATCGGTTAAGCCCTAGCTCAATCTTTTGGAATCCGGTAAAATGAAGAGCTGCCATAAAGAAAAAAAACAGAGACACCCAAAATACAACTTTTGATATTACTTTTATGGCACTTTCAGGTAAATACGAAAGACGTGTCTCTGAGGCCTTCGACAGGCGTTTCAGTAAAATGTTGGATTTTTGAAGAATTTTAAAAACAACTTTTTTAAGAATATAGGAAACGATAATTCCTAGAAAAAAAATAAGAAGGAATGAGAAGATATTTGGCAGTGCCTCCATTACTTCCCCATGAATGCTGGCAAAGCTTCCACTAATCTTATCAAACCATCTCTGAAGTTCTTTCATCGCTTATCCCTTGCCCTTGTCTTGGTTTTGTTGGGTTTTGCATGCTTTTCAACAAATTCGATAATCTTATCTGCTACATCGATTCCAGTCGCCCTCTCAACCCCTTCAATGCCTGGAGAAGAGTTTACTTCCATAACCAAAGGCCCATGATTTGAACGTAAGATATCAACACCGCACACATTCAGTCCCATGATGGCGGCTGACCTTACGGCTACAGAACGTTCTTCAGGTGTGATTTTGATAGGATCAGCACTACCTCCGCGGTGAATATTTGATCGAAATTCGTCTTCTGCTCCCTTCCTTTGCATAGCAGCCACAACTTTTTCACCAATGACGAGACATCGAATATCTACCCCCCGCGCTTCCTTAATATACTCCTGTACAAGGATATTCACATTGGCATTACGGAACGCTTCAATGGTACTTTTTGCTGAAAGAGTTGTTCCAGCCAGTATGACCCCAATGCCTTGCGTTCCCTCTAGAAGTTTGATGACAACGGGCGCACACCCATCATTTCAAATTGCCTTAAGACGGCTAGCCCATAGAAAGTTGTTGAAGCTCCAATTCGTGGAATGACAGCGTCATAAATGGGAACTTCGTGCCCTTTATATTTCACGCGAGGCTTGTGACTTACCACATTCATGTATGCATTGGGTGTATCGAGAACATCAATCTCGTGGTCTCTGGCTTTTGCGGCTTCGATGATTCTTTTGCTTGAATAAAGCTGCGGATTTTGTGTCATCAAGCAAATTTTCATTTTCTCTCTCTCTTTTGTCTCACTGCATCACTGAGTAAATAGGTTTTTTGAGGATCTACAAGTAGATGATTTTTCATGGCTGATCTCCCTAAAAGCATGCGAAAACTCATTTGATCTCGATTCGTTAAGGTAATTTCAATAGGCCACTCATCTGATCCAACTTTTAAGATTGTGAAGATCACATACCGTTTCTCTTTTTGTCCATTAGAGCTTTTAACATGTCGGATATCGCTGATGGGGCTAGAGCATTTCACAACATAGGTATCATTATTTTGCAAAGGGTGGATTTCAAATTCAACCCAAGCCTGATCATCTTTCTGAATTTCCGACACGTTAAATGCGTGTAAAGCAGATGTTTTTGCCCCTGTATCTAATTTTACACGAATTGAATCAACGCCAAGCTCGGGTAAGCTTGCCGTTTCATTCCACCCAGCAACTGGTCGCGTAGTATATATGGTCAAACGCCTTAAACTCCCTATTAAGAGGTTAATTATTTCTGAAATCGGTTAATATTTCATAAACATCTTATCGTCTGCAAGTATCATATAAGATACAGATTCAATATATTAGATAGATACTCTTCGTTCACGCCCATTAAACCTCAATGGTAGACCTTTTTGTTTTCACACCACTCACAGAATTTTCCTGATCACGACCATATTCCTGAGTAGAGAGATTCTTCAAGAACAATTTGGGTGTGAGTAGGCACAAAGGCTCCTCATTGAGATTCAATCTCTGAGGAGAGTAGTATTTGGTTCTTGCTTTAAGGGGCAGGACAAGTCTTAATCCTCAATAATGTTAGCTTCCATGATCTAAACGAAAGTTGAGTTTATTGAAGCTCCTGGATGCAGAATCTATTTAAAACCTCCCTATTTACCAGATCTGCATAAAATACAGCCCCTGTAGGCCAATATGAATCAAAGTCTGAAATCATTTTCTGCTTTTCGAGGCCTTATAACTTACACTAAATATCGATAAGACAAATAAAGGCGGCGCTACAATAAAGAGCAGTGGTTGCCACCATAATATATTAGGCTCGCCAACATCGGAGGCGAACCTCAGTGCCACTAGAAACGGGGTGAGAGCTTGTGGGATTAGACCAATCACTAAATAATTCAATAAAGGAAATCCCCTTAAGCCCGCTTTTCCAAATATAAGCTGCGTACCATAGATTATTTCAATGATTGTTCTAGCTAGAAAAGCATATGCTGCAGGTTGTAGATAATCTCCATGAGTAAAAAACCGATTAAAATTAATACTTCTACAGTGAGGGTAAATCCATATTGATTTGGCAGATGGCAATGATATTTGGTTCAACTGGAAGTTGATTAATCTTTGCAGTTTTGCCGCTATCATCTACTAAGCTTGGGTCAATCGGTCCTGCCAACCTAGATAAGTAAAATGTGCCCGTTGAAGTGATCTTAAATTACGTTGTGAAGCAAACCGAGGAAGAGACTACCGGCTATTGCGATAGCAGCTGAGTTTATAAAAATATCATCTGTGCCTTATATAAATCCTCTTTAGTATCTATCTCAACCCAGTTTAGTCCAGTAATATCAAGGGCGTAAAATGGAATATCCTTACTTATTAATGTTTCATACGTGCTTTCATAATATTTTCGACGGTTGCTATTTTTTTCCATCATTGTTTCGAGCGCTTCAAATAAGACATTTGCTGTAGCAGAGCTTATTTTTTCAATACCTATTGATTCACCCATGGCACTCTTGGGAGAAACAGATTTACTAACTTCGAGAACTAGGTTGTTTTCTCCAATAATAACTTTTACCTCTTCCTCTTGAAGATTAATGTTTTTGTCAACGCACAGGCAGTTCTCATATTTAGAATCGATAAGCTTTCTAAGAATTTTAATATCAAACACCACATCTGCATCAAATTTAATGAAAGAGGAACCTTGTACAAGCTCTTTTGCTAGCATTAAAGAAAAGGCCGTATTTGTCTGTTTATATATGTCATTCATCACAAATTTTGCATTTAGTTTAGGAAAATTCTCCTTCACAAATGACTCTATTTTTTCATTTAAATAGCCCAGTACAAATATAACCTCCTTGATTCCACAATCCTGGATATTTGTTAACATTCTTTCTAGGATCGTTTGACCTCCTACTTTGAGGAGAGCTTTAGGGCAGGAGTCTGTCAAAGGCCAGATTCTTGAGCCGAGTCCAGCAGCTAGTATGATGGCTTTCATATACTTTTCTTTCTTTAAAATAAAAATTAAACACAAATCTTCTCTTATTTACGAATGACACTTTTTGATTGTCTGTCAATTTCTATGCCACGTTGTACCCCACGACCTATTCCGTAAAATATTTGAGTGCAGGTAAATATCCAGAGAACTGGAATGAGTAAGTTGAAGACTAAAGCTATCGATAGCATGAAAATAAATACGCCCTCATCAAAGGAAAGTATTTTCTTTTGTTCTTTTATAAACCAATTTAGGTTAGCCCAAATGCCATATCCAAGACCGGCATTTGGTGCATTCTGCGGCACAGTATTATCTCGCGCTGCATCTTTTATGAAATTGGGATTTGTCGATATTATAGTGTATACAGCAACATATTTTATATATCCTCGGAGTGAATAAAAAGAAACACCAGCAAACGCTAAAAACAATGGAGTGATGCTCTGAGTTTGAGCATACGCTGCGTATCCTAATGATCCAAACCAAATAATTACTTGAACTTGGTCTGTCACTTTGTCAAAGAAACTTCCTGATGGGGAAGGTGTATTCCTATATCTAGCCATTTGTCCATCCATACAATCCAAGACATGGCTTAAGTTAACCAAGATCGCTGCCACAATAAAATTGGCTGTACCGCCCAGAACGATAAATACAACGGATATGCAGGCAACTAGAAAAGAGAGAATTGTAATTTTGTTTGGAGTTAGGAATTTAATATCCACGACAATAAAATTGAGTATGATTGCCAAAGGAGATGTTACAAAAGAAGACCACCATTCATCATCTTTATTCTTCGTTGCCCATAAGCGTGCTAGTTTGCTACTCATGTGTTTGCCACAGATAATAAAGAGCCATTTTTAATCGGGGTGGTCATTGAATCGTAATGGTTAGTAAAGTTACATCTTCTTTTTTCATTTTGTGGAAACGTTCCTAGACACTCTTTCAGAATCTTAAGAAAAAAATGTATATCACTTAATGAAATCTCTCCAATGTTACCTACTTGGAAAACTTTATTTTTAAAGCACCCCTTTCCTTCGTAGATAATAATAGATCTTTCACGGAGCCTTTGACGAAAAGTATCTAACTCAATATGAGTGGGAATATTGACGGTTGTTAAGACAGAAGACATTTCTTCCTGGTCTATCAGAAATGTCATCCCTAAGTCTAACATTCCTTGCCTTAACGTGTCTGCTTTAGCTTTGATGTTTGCATGACGATTGGAAACCCCTTCCTCCAGAATATTGATCAAAGCTTGTTCTAAGGCAAAGAAAAGTGAAACGGCTGGTGTGTTGGGTGTCTGTGAAGTATTTTTAATGAAAGTATAGAAATTGTATAAATTCAGGTAAACGGTCTTTATAGGAAGATTTTTTAATTTTTCAAACTCCCCTTGCTTTCCAATCACAAATGATAATCCCGAATAGGAACCGATTGCCTTTGAGCTAGAGCTCGAACAGAAAGCAATATGACACTTTTCCATATCAATAACTTCTGCGCCTGCACTGCTAACACAGTCAACAATCAAGATTGAACCGTTTAACTTGCATAAGGCTCCAATTTTCTCCAAGGGATTTAACATTCCAGAACTTGTTTCATGGTGAACCATAGCCACAACACTAATTTTATGCTTTTTAAGGTAGGTTTCTATTGCTTCCAAATCTAGGGGGTCTCCCCAGGGGAGCTGCAGGTGGAAAGTGTTTTTATTGTGAACTTTTGAAATTTTGAATAAACGCTCACCAAACTCACCGTTAGATATGATGAGAATATTCTGATCCCCAACAACCGATGAAAGAACTGATTCATTTGCAGCCGTTCCAGATCCAGTTATGACCACAGCTCTATAATCATTTGACCTCTTTATTTCAAATAGAGCCAGTAATTTATTTTCAACACTTTGTAGGAGGTTATCAAAATCAATCTCTCGATGGCAAATGTCCTCTTTGCAAATGGCCATTCTTACGTTGCTTGCTACATTTACTGGGCCTGGTGTAAATAGAAAATATTTGCTCATTGAATTTATATCTCCAGATATCATTTAATATTTTTTGTATCCTGAGAAAATCACAAAGTAGGTTGGGGTGTGCACATATCACTACCCGTCTATTCTGAAAATGACAGAAATTACATCGACCCATTAAGTGGATTCACTCAATGGTCTTAAAGTTTTATTTAGTTACAAGAGTGATCATTCCCGATCAAAAGGAGCGATATACTAAGCGACTGACCTGTACGACAGATCGAAAGGCGATTGCGAGTGAAGGGCCTTGTTAATATATCTGTATTGTACTTGTAAAAAAGATAAAGACACATAATCTCGAACACAAACCGCAATTTCCCAGGGAGGGGTGATGTTGAGTGGAGTATTTTGTGACTAAGAGCAATTTAGCAGTGTTCAGCTAGAATAGCAAGTTATATCTACGAATATTCGATGCATATATGTAGTTATCAAGAAGAAAAGAAAAGCTGATATATCCCAACATACAGAATAAGGGTAAGAAAGCTATTAGTAATAGCCACAGTTATCCCGTAAATTGTAATTCATAAAATCTGAGACTTTTAGTATCCTTAAATAGTAGCATGAGGATAGCCAGTTTGGCGGTTTTGGAAGGACAAAATTGTGAGGCTTTGAATTACACCAGCATCAATATTGATGGCTTTGCGAATCGTCTCATTTTTTTGCCAGCTGTCACGACCTGCCATCACAGTTGGTAAATAGACAATGAGTGCAGCAGAGATAGCTCTTGAAGCACTTTCCCATAGATAACTTGGCGTATGATCCACGGCATAGTAATCTGTCGTGCCCACCTTAAACATAGGATCTTCGAATGTGGTAGGTTTAGCAAAATAGAACCCCATATTTTCGTCACAGCTCACATCAATAATGAGGCACCCTGACTTGAGGCAGCATTTTTCTTCTTCGGTCACGAAATGCATTGGATGATTGGGGTCCTGCAAGGTTCCATTGACGATGATATCAGACTCGTGGAGCAAATCACATAAAGGGCGCTCTGTGCCATCATGTTCTATAACCACCATGCGTGCTTTTCCTTTTCTGCCCTCCATAACACGGATATAGTGGCAATCAAGAACCTCTTCGCGCACCTCATGGTCAGGGCGTTGTATACAGATGGTAATATCCCGAAAGCCATGGGCTTTAAGCGCGTATATAGCGCCACGGCTAACTGCACCAAAGCTGAATATAATAACCTTGCGTTGATTTCCATAATGTCCATCAATACCTTTGAGTTGCAAGGCATGTAACACGGCGCAATAGCCGGCCATTTCATTGTTTTTATAAAAACTATGCCGGCCCATTTCGCCCTCTGGACCCCAAACAAACATATCCTCAAAGGCAATAACTGTCTGCTTGCGATCGATTGCCACTTGCGTAAGTGCGTTTTGCTGGGCGCAATGCGGATAACCCCAGAGAACGCCTCCTTCACGGAGTTCCTGTAAGTCTGCAAGCACGGGCTTGGCAATAATCACCACATCAGTTTCAGCTAATAATTCACTCCGTGAAGCAACGCCACCTGTCTGTGCAGCAATTTCCTGATCCGTAATATTAAAAGGTTCACCGTAGCCTTCTTCAAATATTAAATGGCGCCGAATATGCTCTGGCAGGCGAGATAAATGCTCGGGATGGATGGGAATACGTCGTTCATCTTTTTTCTTTGAAGTACCGACAACGCCAATTGTTAATTCACTCATTTCAAACTCCTATATAACCAACCTACTACGTATGATCACGTATCGATACAAAATAAGCTTTTATTTCATTAATGATGCCTATCCTGTCATCCTATCATATTCAAGTTCGCATGTGGCTTGTGTATGGGTTGTATTTATGAACAGCTTTTTGTAAGTCATTGTTAATGTCCCCAGGAGAGTCAGCGAGCCTACCTTTCCCAGCACAGAACTTATCTTCTGAAGGTTCTGTTTCCTCTTTTAACACCACCATTGTATTGGGGCCTTGTGGGAGGGAGTACGAAGAGTTCAATGCCACCTACCTGTGCAGCATTTTCCTTATCCGTAATACCAAGGGAAGTGGCATAGCCTTTCAAATATCAGATGGCTTCAAAGATGCTCTGGCAGGCATGGCAAGTGCTCGGGATGGATGGAAATTCGTCGTTGATCTTTATTTTTTGAAGTCCACAGCGCCTATTTTTAATATCTTAAAGGGGCCTAAGGTAGCTCAATTATGAATCATTTTAGCATTTTGCAAAAGTTTTGTAGGTAATACATTAGTAAAATGATCTTTGGATGTTTACAGTAGCTCTTTTGGAATTGGTTATCCGATAAGTGGCCAAAATTAATGTATTCACCAAGCTCGCCTTTATCAGCAATGAGTGAATTCATCATTTCACTAAGATATTGATTACTTCTGTTTTCTTCCCATACGGAAGGCATCCATGCTTTTTGCTGTTTGAAATATGCTGGTGGTAATAAGTCATCCGAAATGGCTATATCTTGTAAGGCTGAACGATAATTAAAATCGTGCTCATAGTAGTTTAAGCGATCGATGTATGATGTAAACTCGGGATGATTAAGTGGCATTATACATGTTTGTTTGTGGTTGAGACCAATACGGTACTTGGCTATTATTTTCCCTATCAGTGTCGAATGAATATCAATACGTCTCGCTTTATAAATTGAGTATTTATCGATAGCATTAAATGTCGAATTGAATTTGCTGACAAATCTTAACATGCCTTTCTTGCCATTGTTTAGTAGCTTCAGGATTTGGGGTGTCTCAAGTAGCCCATATTTTAGGTGGTAGTATCCAGGGTTTTGATTTGCTAGGGTTGAAGGTGTGATGAGGTTGTCATCTCCTGTTAAAATACTATCTGTAAAGCTGAGAACATGATGACTGAATAGGTGTTCCAGTGATGCATTTACGGAGAGTATACCCACCATTTCACTTTCACCTTGCTCGAGGTTAACTTGGATATTTGCAAAGATATCTTCAGTTTTTGGAGCAAAGTAGATGACGTTGCAGCCAAGGTGATTTTTGAGAAATTGAGTCTGAGTATATTCTGGGGAATCTCTGTCAAAGGCTATGATGTGGAGTGTAAGTTTTTTATTAAACTTTTTAGCAGCAATGGCTGCCAATATGCTTGAATCAAGACCACCACTACAGAGCATATGAACCTCATGGGAACAGCCTATGGATTTCTGAATGGAGTCATAGAGCAAATCATTCATCTGGTTTGGGTTGAAGGAAGCTATTTCAGGTATAGGGTATCTGAATGGCTTTAATGCGATCGTATCGGATGTATCAAGGTAATGGGACGGTGGGATGCATTTAACTTGCGATATTAATGTATCCGGAGGAGAAATAAATCCTAGATGAAAAAGCTCAAAAAGGACATCTCGGTTTAAACTGGGCTCTAAGCCTGCAGACTCAATCAGTAGCTTTTGGGTGTTGGCGAAGAAAAGTCCCTGGTGTGTTTCGCAATAATACCAGGGGTGTGTGCCGAGATGGCCAGGTATCAGGACAAGATCGTTCTGTGCTTTATTAAAGATCAAAACTGAAAAAGTAGTGATGGATTGACGCAGTTTATTCATTTTTCCAGCTTGGTAAAACTCTGCAAGCAGACGTAAATTTTGATCCGCCGTATTCCCAAAGCACAACAGTGTAATAGATGCATCTTCATACTTTTTCCACCCCCCCATTCTTTTTGAAATGAAGCACTTAACCTTATTATTAAATGAAAAACTATGAGTATCCTCTGCGGGAGTTTGTTGAGAAGTAAGAGGTAATCCTGAGAAATTGAAGTAGCCAAATATACTATTTTTGGCCCTTGCAATATTATTAGGCAGCTCTATTTTTAATGATCTTGAGATAGTCACCTCGGTGTTCCTTATTTAGATGAGAGGTATTATTTTTGTGGATGCGGCGTTGTGCGAGTACCGCATCTAATACAATGCTTCTAATGTTGAGAGATTTAGCTTTCAAATACCAAGCAATGAATTCTCCTAATTTAAGCTTCTCATTGAAACTACCTACCCTAGCGAAGGTCTCTGCACGGCTTAAGTACGTACTAGGGCAAATTCCTGGTAAGATCTTGTTCTTAATTTGTATGTCTTTAAGCTTCTTAGACATCAATTCCGGACTAATGAATTGGCTAATTCCCGTGAATATGATTTCTTCTCCTGTCTCTAGTGCATCAAACTGTGTTTGAATTTTCTGAGGCTGCCAAAGGTCGTCGGCATCTAAAAAGGCAATATATTCCATGTTCGCTTTTTGAATTCCAAAATTACGAGCTGCCGCTGCGCCTTGATTTTGTTGTTGGTAGCACTCGATATAAAGTTTGTTCTCTAGCATATTTAGGATGCTATTTGTTTCATCAATGGAGCCATCATCCACGATAATAATTTGTAGATCTTTTACGTTTTGCTTGAAGATTGATTCGATAGCCTCAACCAGATATTGGCCTTGATTATAACAGGGAATAATGACCGATAGACTAGGCATCAAATAACCTCCGAATAAGTTGAAGATTTTCATCAAAATTGTAAGATAGTTGCAAGTGATAGCATGGGGCTCGATTGGCGGTCTCTACAATATTTTTGAAAACATTTTTACGATCAACCCATTTGCACTGTTCAATGGTGGTAAGAAGAAGAACTTTAGCTAAAGAACTTGGTTCGATAGGGATAAGAGACGCAAGCTGATGATTCTCTAAAATTTCCAAAGTCAGAAGGGCTTTTACTGGGATATCATTTGCATGCGCTACGCCTGGAATCTGACTTGTATGGACAAGCCCTTTCGAAATTTTCTCGGTTCTTATGTAACTATGCACATGAGGCTTCAAATATAAAAACTCATTGTCTAGTAGAGGCTCATCAAGTTTGATTGTATTGAATAAGCTATAGGCCTTTAGATCAGACCCCAGTGATAGAGCGCAATGATCATCACCTAAAAGCTGGTACCCGGCTTTGAACGCTGTCAGAGCTGTTGTTGATTTTCCAGAACCGGAGGGGCCGGTGAAAATCAGGGCCGACTTACCATCGGATATGCCAGAAGCATGAACAAGTTGATAATCCTTTTGTAATAGCCAGTCATATAAGACATAACGGAAGGGGTTCGCAAAATGCCAATGGCTAAATGCATTGGGATTGAATACAAACCATGCGCCGAAACCCAAGGATATACTATAAAAATAGGCATAGTCTTCAAAAGCTAAGAACCTGCAGGATGGGTGCTTGCCGGGTAATTGGTGTGATTGATGGATTAACTTTGCAAAAAAGGTATCGAGAAAGTCCTTAAGGCACTGGAACGAAGGATTCTTTATATCTTTGACATCAATGACAAAAAGGGTAAAAGGGTTTTTGCTTTGATCTGGAAGAAGGGCAAGGTGCTGTAAAGCAGGGTAGTACATTTCCGCAAGCGACTGCGAGCAAAAGTTAAGTTGAAGGGTTTGATTGCAAATGCTTATTGATTTTTCCGTCTTGGTCGAAGAAAAATTTTGGTGAAATAAATGCTCTAATTCGCTGAGGTATAATTCATCAAAGCTTTGTCGGCTCGGAATTGATTCAGGCATCCTTTATAAGCTCTACGACATCATCATCAATAGGGTCAATTTGAAGGAGAGTATCTATATCATCATATCCCAACAGCACTGGTTTTGCGTACTCACTCCCCAAGTTACAATCGTCAAGGTTTATAGATATTGGCTCATCTGTAGAGGCTGGAGATTGGGATTCAACCAAAATATCTCGGCTTAGGAGTGATTGTATATAATGCTCAAAATCTGCATCAAAGGATTCTGGGGTTTCTTTGAAATAGTTGCAGAGTTGAGATTTTACCTCATCAAAGCTTTTTCCTGCCATTAACAGATTCCAGATGGCAACACCGGTACCACTTTGGATATTGCAATAGATTCCTGATTCCATATTGGCAACAACAATTTGATCACCAAGTTGTTCCCAGATGACTCCTTCAGAAGCTAAGTTAACGTAGCGGTTCATAGACACCCCCCATTTGTTATTTTTTGAAATCTAACAGAATTTTATTTGATGATAAAGTGTTCATTGAAAAAGTATTATCCAGTTTTCCAAGAAATCTCACTGATTTTGTTGGTATTTTCAGGGTGTGCTTGAAAAGACGAAACAAACTTATCATTGAAAATATCTAAGCTGAGTAATGAAAAAACAAGGTTGTCATGTTTAGGTGGCCGTTGATTTGCAGTTGATTCAAGTCGCTTTAAGCTATTTCCGAACAGGTCTTTCAGAAAAGCTGACTCATGAAAAACATAGTTTTGTGCAGTTGTGCGAATGGCTGAATTTTTATCCACATCCAAGAAGCTTTCCATCCAACATTTTTGTTGGGGGCGGCGATAGAACTCACCAAGCAGCTTGTTTAGTAACCCTTCGAGAAGAAAGTTCCGAGTTTTCCCATTGGGGTAACGAACAAACTTACAGCGTATGGCTTGAGGGATTGTGCGAATGAAGTCCCGCAATTCAGGGGATCGATTGAGAATGAAATTATGGGATGAAAAATCATTTGATCTATTACGTAACCTATAAAGGCAACCCGGGTAGAGAGATAAGTTAAACTCTTCATAAACATCTTTGGCAAGGCGGTTTTGAACATAAGAGGCCAAGTTGGATAAGATGTCATTTTTTATATTCGTTCTTTCAAAGAACCCTGTAGAGTCGATAATTTTGATGAGGTTGTAGTTAGTTGCAAAATTTATCTTTGTAAAAATTGAATTTTGGTAGGGGTGCTCTTTTTTAACTTCACTTTGGAAGCAGTCTCCAACGGACCATGCGTGGTTTCGTTCAGCTACAAATTTGGCGAATTTTGCCTCCATAGCCAGGTTCAAGGAATTTACCCCTACTGCTTCGGATTCTCCATACCATATGGCTTCTTTCTGAAGATCCATAAATGAATTTGCATCGATGCCTTCTGAGAAAACACTTGGTTTCAACCCGAAAATTTTCTCAGCAGCATCTATATTTTCCTTGTTCATATCTTGGTCGCTGGCTAGATATGTGCAGAGGTCAAGTGATGTGTCAGGTAGGGTTTCAAGAAGTCTTGCAATCGAGGTTGAATCCCTACCGCCGCTATACATGAGTCCAATACGATCATAACTGCTGTAGGGTTTGGTCGATGCAAAACACAAATCATATAAAGCTTCAATGCACGAGGCAGCATCGAGAGAATTGTCTTTTTTATAATTAGGAATGGGAAGGTGTTCAGAAACACATTTTTGGGAGTGAATGTACTCACCATATTTCAAGCAGTAAATCTCTTTTAAAAGGGTGTGCCCAGGGAACTGACCCCCTAAAACGAGGCCTGTATTTACCTGATTAATGTCCAGTTCCAAATTTATATTTGGGTGGCAAGTGATCCCTTTCAGAGAATTAGAAACTAAAAAATCTCGTCTATGCTTGTGATAGAAACCTCTGCAAAAGTCCCCCATCCGGTCTAATTAGTGTGTAACTTTCTCTGTCATCAGGTTATAATTTTTTCAATGATAGACTTACATTGGAGGAACAATGAGCAGCTTTGCAGATATACTGGTGACTCAATCGAC
>CAJQNC010000037.1 GCA_905479605.1 uncultured Alphaproteobacteria bacterium
GTACTTCGTGCAAAACACGACGTGATATTTTAAGTCATACAGGCTATGAGATCCATGACGATATTCCATAGAAAACACTATACTAAAGTGTTCGCCTAAAGGCGAGGGTGTTAACCCTATCCCACTCAACTACATAAATAAGCAGCCATCCATCATGCTTCTTCAGTTGCTGTTTTACAAATCGCAGGAGTTTTTTATCGCGCCCAGAGGAAACTCTAAGCTCCTCTATGACTTCTAATTCTTGTTGCTCCTCACGCGTTTGCGCAAGCGCATACGCAAAGGATTCAAATGAATTGTAAATCGATGACGAGGATTGAGCTTCAATCTCCCATACGACATCTGCCCTGTCCGTACGAGCAAATTGTCGAGCTAATGTTGATTTACCGGAACCACCTATGCCGACTAAGGCTAGAATTTTAATGTTTGACTTATCTTTCTTCAACTTAGCACTCATGGATTTAATGAGATCCTGTCGTTCCAGTAAATACTCGTGTTGAGGAATAGCCATTTCAGCTCGTACCGGTTTAAACTGATCCCCAAAAGAAATGGAGAGGCCCGTCACCGTAATAGCACTCAGGAACACAATGAACACAGCAGCAGTAAGGCTTATATTTCTAACTTTTCGGGAGATGAATGTAACAAACACATTGCCTTGGGGGTCTAGAGGTTTGTCACAAATAACTTTAGAAAGCTCTGTATTTAACGCACCCTCTTTTACATCTAGAGCTTTGACATATTGAGTCACATCGAGACTGGGTATTAACACCTTTAAAAGGCTGTAAAACGAATTGTAAGCTATATCCTCATTACGAAAATCATACCACGGAATACTTTCTGGCTCATTTTCATGATCCTCAATCAAAATTCCATGAGCTGAAGGTGGAACATCTTCCAAAATATTCGGTGAATATGGAAACACAATCAGTGCTTTTGAATTCCCCTTAGAAAGGCGGTGTAACTCAGATAAGGGGAGAGTAGAGCAAACAATCCCAGCTGATTTAAAAGAGGTTTCAAGTTCGGTAAAGAAGGCCTTATGCTGAGCATTATTTCTATCATAGGCTAAAATAACTGAAGCCTTAAAAGAATTTTTAGAAATATCAGCCAGTTGCTTTAAAAATAGCCAATTCTTCAGAAGACCAGAGTAGTGCCGGTTTACTAACTGCAACTCTCGAGAGCCCTCTACGAAGTCGATGATACGCTCACGAGAGTTGCAGTCCACCTTCATCATGATATTTCGCACGTGGGCTTCTGCGGTCTTTGGAGTGATATTCAACAAATCGCCGATTTTTTTGCTGCCCCGGCCACGGATGATACATGAAATAACATCCATCTCTCGCTGGGTGAATTTAATTCCTGCAATCTCTAAGAGAGCTTTTTCATGATATTGGTAAAAATTATGCATATATTTCCCCGACATATCCCCACTTAAGGGGGCGACACTGGATTAAAGCAAAAACTGCTGAACTGCAAGAAAGTATTCAAAATACTTGATTTTCACTCCTATATATAATCATCAATCTAACTTAACCGGAACAAGATTCAAAGGCGCTAGGTAATATTTACCTAAGATATAGATTTAAGGAATATTTGCTAATTGTAGAAGGGATCTAGTGCTTAAAAGTCAGTGTGATAGAGGAGTAAAGCTATGGGAGAAAGTCCATAGCTTTTTTCTTTTGTTGATTTCTCTATCTAAATATTATCAGACACTATTCACAGAGATAGCACAACAAAATTCATCTAAAAGACCTGCTAAATCACAGCCCGCAAAAGCACTTTAGATAGTGACTCGACCAAAGACGAAAGAACAACACAACTAATTTAACAATAAATTACCCACCTTTAATTGTTTATTCATCAATATAGGAGATAATAATCAAATAAACATAAGGAGAAATTTATGTTGTTCAAGCGAAAAACCACCTGGGTCCTTGTGGCTGACGGAGCTCGTGCTCGTATATTTGAAAAGGGCAATAATTCACTACACAATGCGACAGGAGAAGACTACTGCTCCGATAATTTAAAAACCCAGGACATGATTTCCGATAAACCAGGACGGTCATTTGAAAGCGCCATGCCCATGCGCCACGCGTATCAACCTCGTACTGATTGGCATGACTATCAAAAGGAGCTTTTCGCAAAGGAGCTTTGTAATATCATTAAAAAATCTACAGACGATTTTGATGAGCTCGTACTTGTTTCGTCACCAAAAACCTTAGGTGATCTTCGCTCTAACATGTGCAAACAAGCCAAAGCAAAGATCAAAGCTGAAATCCCAAAAGATGTAACAAAACTGACTGAACGCGAGTTAGTGGCTTACTTGGATAAAGAACTTTAATTCAGGTTTACCTTGCCAACACTGAGTTGATAGGTAAAAGTCAGATCAACGGAGCCTGCTATGGGTGTCCCCGCGCGCGTAGCAGGCTTAAATTGCCAGCTTTCTAATGTTTCCAGAGTCATTTGATCTAAATCATCCCATCTGGATGATTTTATGAGATTTATATTGATAATTTGTCCCACTTCAGAAACATGTACCCTCACCATCACCTGCCCTTCATGACCCCTTTTCCTCGCCACCAGCGGGTATTTAGGAAGAGGATTAGCGAATCCCTCCACCGCATATTCTACCTCGGTCACATGATCTGTATTGATTCTAGGGCTAGAATATATCTCTTCAGGGCTTGTTGATCGCAAAACCGGTAGCTTAGGAGCGTTTTCCTTTTTGAGAGGTAAATCTTGAAGTTTTTTCATTGAAGACCTTTGGACAGGCATTTCATCAACAGAGGGCTCCGCGAAGATAACTCGGATTCCTGTGGGAGCCAGACTCATTTCACCCTCAAACGCATTCAAAGCCACAGCCGCCATAATTCCACCATGCAGAGTGGCTGAAAATAAAGATGATATAAGCGATAATCGAATCATATAACAGCCCTCAAACCTACATAAAATGCCCTGCCACGAACACCATAGCCATAGCTCTCCTCATAGCGCTTATCAGTTATGTTTTCAACACGCCCATAAGCCTGCACTTCAGAAGTGACATCATAGCTCCCACCAATGGTCAGAGTTCCATAGGGCTTTAGTCCACGGTTAGGAAAAGCATTTCTTTGAGAAGACACATAGTGGCTACTGGCAAAGACGCGCATATCCTTACAAGGTGTCAATATGACCTTACCATTCACAACCAATCGTGGCATATGAGGTGAACGACCTGTCATGCCTCGATAACGATCCCGACTATGAACAAAGGTCAAGTTCGACTGTAAGCTAAGCCAAGAGCAAGGATCTACCCGCAACTTTCCTTCTAGACCTTTCGCAATCCTTCGCCCCCCATTGATACGCTGGTACTTTGAACCTATTCTTTTGGTCACAATGACATTCTCAATCACATTGAGAAAAGCGGTAACATTAAGCTCTACCTTATTAGCCCAGAATTTTTGGTCAAAACCCACATCCCCATTATGGTTTTTTTCTGGCCTTAATCCTCTGTTGGGGATAGCAAATGGCGACGTGTTAAATTGATCCTCCAAAAGCGGGGCTTTGTACCCCGTACCATAGCTGGACCTCAGACGAGTTTGATCCACTTTATGAGAAATAGCTGTGCGGTAAGTTACCCTTTCACCCACATTTTCTATGTGATCAAAGCGTGTCCCAGCTACAATTTCACCCCCCACCCACAGACGGGCCAAGTGTTGCGCAAATAGCCCCTGCTTATCTCGCTGATGCCTTCCAGAAAATGTATTATTCACCCGGTCCCAGCCATACTCACCCCCAAGAGTCGAGAGGTGTTTCTCGGACCAGTTAATGTCGTTGCGGCTATTCACTTTATATTGCTGTCCACGAGTGCGTGCCCCCATACCCGTCATGGTATGACGACGATTAGTTTCGGTATGACTGAAGGTCAGAACCTGCTCCCACATATCATCGAAAAAGCTTCCATGGAACTTACCCTGGCCTAATATATTTCGAGTACGGGTATTATTATTGGCCTTGCGCGGTAAACTTCCCATAAAGCTATCAAATCGAACTTTGGCTTCGCTCCAGCGGAACACTCCTTCTACATCCATATTGGGGGCCAAGGCATAACTGACGCGCCCAGAACCCAAACCATTTTTATACTTGTCACCCTGCCGGTTCCCGTGAACTTTGTTTTTAAAACTTCCATCACCTGAGCGAAACCCTGCTCCTGTGAATGAAAAACTTATTGGCCCCTGCTCTCCTTGAATCGTTGTAGAGCCCTTACCAGTATGAAAACTTCCTCCCTCAGTTTTGAACTTAGCAGAGGGCTTTCCTTTCCCTGATTTTGTCACCATATTAATAATACCGCCCATAGCATCAGAACCATAGATCACACTGTTTGCACCGGGTAAGATCTCAATCTGCTCCAAGTCATCCACCATCATATCTGCAAAATCAAAGAGGCCACTGGAAGCACTGGGAACATTCACAGGCACACCATCAATCATAACTAAATTCTCTCCGCCCACTGCTCCACGCATAGAAAAGTTGGTCACACGACCATTATCTCCCGTACCTGATACATGAACACTTGGAGCCTCTCGCAAGGCATCCTGAACAAATAGATCCTGGTCTTGCTGGATTTCCTTTTCAGAAATAATTGTGACTTCTCCGCCGCTGTGATCACCTGGGTGATATAAAGACGAAGCTGTGACAAGATATTCTTGTTGAGCTAAAGCTGATGCAGAGAAGAAGAGTAGATAAAAAAGCGTAAACCGCATAAAACCTCCGTTAAGCGTGACATTATACTAACGCCACCACTAACGGTTGAATCCGCGACCACTGACAACTCCCGATCAGAGGACTGATGACTAGTTAAGGCAGGTCTCCTGACTCGTGAGTCATCGCCATCACTCACCTTCCCAAGGAATAGTCCTCAGTGGTATCCGAGATAGGCTCTTCACTTACAGTTACGGGGATAGTTATGGATTTTCACCACATTCCCTTTTATTCCCATGGGGAACCCTAACTGTCCCCAATAAACAGCGCCTCAGAAGGTTTGTCAAGAACCCTCTCTTTATGCTACTTTGCAACACTAACAAAAAGGATTTGCAGCGATGTGGCCTGATATCATCCTCATGCGAGACTTCTATTCCACCAGCCTGGGCTATGTGGTTCGTAGTATCATACGAGGGCGAATTCGTGAATTATGGCCAGATGTGCGCGGTAAGAATGTGATGGCTATTGGTTATGCAACCCCTTTCTTGCGCCCGATTCGTGAAGAAGCAGAGCGGCTTGTGGTTGTTATGCCCGCCGATCAAGGCGCCTTATCCTGGTCTCGAAAAACGCCCAATGTCGTCACATTAGCAGATGAGTACCAACTCCCCATTGCCGATAAAGCAATCGATTACGTGCTTTTAACCCATACTTTGGAATATACCCCTCACGTGAAAGAAGTTCTCCGAGAAGCCTGGCGCGTTTTAAATGACGGAGGGCGCCTCATCGTGGTTGTTCCCAATCGGCGTAGCCTGTGGGCAAGCGTTGAAAAAACCCCCTTTGGTCAGGGTATGCCTTACACCAACACTCAAATCAAATCATTGCTTCGCGAAAATATGTTCACTCCCATTCATATTCGTAACTGCCTGTTTGTCCCTCCTGCCAAATCACGTCTTGTCATCAGTACCAGTAGCGTATGGGAGAAACTAGGGGTGCGTTGGTTCCGAAAACTTTCCGGTGCCATTGTGTGCGAAGCCTCGAAACAAGTCTATGGAGCCATACCCACCGAAGAAGTCGCCTGGTCAGAGAAACTAAAATTAGCACGCCCTTTGATGCAGCCCTCTAAAACAACACACTCTTCCTCTGATTAATATGCTACCTCAGCTGGACACATCTCCTGTTATATATGATCTCTCTCGCAATGAAGAGTCCCTCGGACCTGCCCCAGAGGTGCTTTCTCAACTGAAAAACTCCAGGCAAAATCTCCTGCATTACGCCGACCCAGAGAGCTTGAATCTTCGAATGGCAATTGGAAAGTGGAAAAACCTGAGTCCACAGCAAATACTCTGTGGCAATGGATCAGAGGAAATCATTTATATACTCACCCAAGCGCTTCTGAAACCTGGCGATCAAGTCCTTACCAATACACATGCCTTCAGCGCATATAATAAAGCCACACAGAATGCTGGAGCTACATTGATTACGGCTCCCATGAGCCAACTGACCACAGATCCTGAGCAAATATTAAAATCAGTAACCCCCCAAACGAAAATCTTATTCCTAGATAACCCGGGGAACCCAACAAGTACATACCTGGAGCGTCAGGGATTTGAGACCCTTCTCACAAACCTTCCTCAGCATGTCCTGTTGGTTCTTGATGAAGCATATTGTGAATATGTAGACGAAGACAAACAATTCACAGGGTTGGATTACGTAAAACCTGACAGAGATCTTCTGGTCTTACGTACGTTTTCTAAATTCCATGGATTAGCGGGCCTCCGTTGCGGCTGGGCCTATGGAAATGATGAATTGATCAAACAACTGGCTGCCTTCAAGCCACCCCTCAGTATGAACAGACTTGCACAAGAACTGGTCCCAATAGCCATGTCCAACCACCCCCACTATAAAACGGTATTTGAACGAAATGCCAATTGCCGAAACCAACTTATGAATCACTTTGAAACCTTGGGATTCCCAACCCCAGACAGCCAAACAAACTTCGTGAGCCCTAACTTTAAAACTCCTGAAATGTGCAAAGCGTACCAAATGGCCTATCGAAATCAGGGGATCCTCACCCATAATTGTTCCGGACAAGGCCTAGACTCTCATCTTCGAATTGCGATTGGTGATGAAAATGCGATGGAGAAGGTTGTGGATATTGCAATATCTAAAGCTTAAGTTCAGCTTTCTTGAGTTCCTTGAAAGCATCAGTCGTAAGCTTGTCCGCTTGAATAGCATTGCCCTTAAGGGCCTCTTCGACAACACCGAGAGCATCTTGTAACAAATGATCTTTTAGATAATCCTTTGTATCTTGCTCTGCCTGAGCAATACGGGCCAAACAGAACTCCTCTCGTAATTCCATTTGATGATGCAGCTCACGCTCGCTGGATTTTTCCAGATGCATAGCTTCACGTTCGGAGCGAGTGATGATCTCAACCGATTGGTTCATAGCTTCTTCATGTTTTTGCTGATAATCAGCGAGAAGTGTCTGCGATTGTGCCAGCAAATCTTGGGCATGATCTACTTGATTGGAAATTTTATGGCTGCGCTCATCTAGCATACCAGAAATGTGTTGATGGGCCTTCTTTCCCACTAGAGCAATAAAACCGACAAAAGCGACAAGGACCCAAAATTCTGCAGTAGCAAACATTATGCCTCTCTCTGATATTTTTTCAGCTCGTTTATAGCAACCTTTTCACCAGTAAGCTTAAGCAGGATGTCCTGAGCCACATCAATAGCCTGCGGCTGCAACTCCTTGATCAAACCCAAACGGGACCGATACATATCCTGTTCAGCCATGCGAATGCGCTCGGCGATGACTTCCACCATCTCCTTCTGCTTTTTTGCCATTTTCTTGGAAACTTGGCCGGCGACTTCCATGTAGCGATGCCGGGCCTCGTTGCGGCTATTAGATAGAACCGCCTCATACTCATTCAACAACAATTCAGCTTCTTGACGCAACAAAGAAGCCTCACGCAGTTTGCCATCGATAGCCTCCGTCCTCTCAAGGATAAAATGTGAAACTTTTGGAATCACAAAATTTGAGAGGATAAAATAGAGGGCAAGAAAGGTGACGAACAGCCAAAACAACTGTGATGGATAAGTCGTTACATCCAATTGAGGCATGGCGTCGTCTCCCCTTGGCTTTCAATTACATGAACAAGATCAAGAAAGCGATCAACAGCGCGAATAGCGCCACAGCTTCAGTCAATGCGAATCCCAAAATACCCACCGGGAACACCTGGTCACGGGATGAGGGATTCCTTGAAATAGATTCGATGAGTGAGGAAAAGATATTTCCAATACCGATACCCACACCCATAAGTGCGAATACGGCTAAACCGGCTCCAATCATACGTGCTGCTTCTAATTCCATTTTTTTCTCCTTTGGTTTTTTTAAGTTAGTGCAAATGCACCGCGTCGTGCAAATAAATACACGTCAGTATTGTAAAGACATAGGCCTGCAGAACCGCCACCAAAATCTCGAAAGCGGTTAGCAGAACGTTAATAAAGAGTGGGGCAATTCCAAAAAATCCCAGCGCTATGGTAAATCCAGCAAATACTTTAAGCATCGTATGGCCTGCCATCATGTTGGCAAACAAACGAATGGAGAGGCTGACCGGCCGCGAAAGGTAAGAAAGAATTTCGATGGGCACAATGAGAGGCGCCATATAAACGGGGGCTCCCTCAGGGAAGAAAAGTGAGAAATAGTTAAGACCATGGCGCATAAAACCGACCAAAGTCGCAAATATGAAAACCGTCGCTGCCAGGCCAAAGGTCACGATGATATGACTGGTATAAGTAAAGCTGTAGGGAATCATTCCTAAAAGGTTTCCAACCAGGATAAACATGAAAAGACAGAACACGAAGGGGAAGTATTGCTTGCCTTTGCTACCTACATTTTCATCCAACAGGTTAGCCACAAATTCATAGGTCATTTCCACCATAGACTGCCACCGCCCCGGGACCGTTTTCGCCCGGGCCATTCCCCCCAGCAAAAATACTGTGGAAGCCACTACAGCAAGAACCATAAACAATGATGAGTTGGTAAAGGAAATATCGGTCCCTGCTATTTCAAGCGGAACGATTGGCTTAATAACAAACTGATGTAACGGATCAGCCATTCTCACTCCCTGTATCGTCTTTATCCTGACTTTTCGTCAGTGCACGGTATACATTTAACATGCCAGCACCTGATCCCAAAATAAATAATATTATGAGCCCGAAGGGCGCCGTATCAAAATACCAGTCAATCAGTAGCCCAAGTGCCACACCTACCATCACACCCGCCACCAATTCGACCCCCACATTCAACATCCGACCCATGGATGTTTTGGGCTTCAAAGCATCCCGAGCCGATGGTTTTTCCAGTCGCTCTGCCTTCTCGAGATCTTTCTTCAGTTTTTCGAGATCGTTATCCATAAAGTCATGTTATTAATTGAATTATGGGAAAAAGGATAGGGAGCAGGTAAAAATCTGTCAAGCTCAGAGCGTTTTTGAAAAAAACTTTACCCACTCCCAAACGTGATCAAAGTCAGCACGAAGGGCTTGGTGGAAGGGATTTAGCTTTTTAGGAATCTGAAATTCCCTACTGTATAAAGGAAAACAGGCGCCCCCATTCAGAGGCGCCCCGCTTCATATTGGATTGTGGATGGTTATATTAATCTTCGGTCTTCTGTTCAGTGAGAGTCATCGCCCTAGAAATAAAATCCCCAACACTCCCAATGGATGGGGGGAGATTATTTTGGAGCTTTGTCATTGCATTCTTTACCGATACTGCAAACTGATCAGCAATGGAAATTTCAGAATTGTTATTACCTACTTGTTCACTCAATCTCACAGCGTTCTTTAGGTAGATGTCCCGCAAATGACTGCGGCCTAATTCGAGTTGCTCAAGGCATTGTTCAGCAGCAAGATGATAGGCTTGTTCATCAATATTGCCCTCGTCAAGAAAGTCACCTGTCTCGGGAATTTTAGGTAATTCATATCCATAATCCTGTCGCAAGGACACCTCAGCTGCTTTCAATATACTAAGATCATGATCAAAATTCAGCTGCTTTGAATAATTGGTAACTTCTCGATACACAAGCTCTTCACTATTCCACATTGCGACTGTCACTTCGATGGCAAACGGAGTGCGATTAACATGGTACTCTGCAACATCATCTTCTGAAATTGCATCCTCAGCACCAGACCAACCTCGCATCTCAGGCTTGAGAAACCTAGATTTTGGTTGGATTTTTACGATATCAAAAATCTCATCATCGGTGAGAGGTGATTTACCCGTAACAAAGGATGTAGCAAATTGGTCATCATCTGCAGCAACTCTGACTGTACCAACAGACACTTTCTTTTCTTGCCCCGATTGACTGGCTTTTAACAACTGAGCCAAATTTGTTGTACCATAATCCATATCCAAAACCTCTGGCTCCTCGTGAGAGTGAACGAAAGCGGCTACAGAAAAAGCTTTCCAATCTTTGATTTGCTCATCATTAGCCCCTTCTAATTCCCTAACTGATTTTTTTAGAATTTCAACCAAAGCCTTACGGTAAGCACCATGCACAGATATAGCGAATTCACCAAAATGAGGGATCATGCGCATAACACCGTATTGGCCTCTTTGAGAAAGTGGCATTTCTTTCAACTCTTCCGGTAAAGTTAATGAGTAATAATTCGTTAGATTATGCGCAAATTGCTCAACACTAAAATCCGTAGCATCCACCTGATGGTGTCCAAGATCGTGGCAGACCTCCGCCCATGTACTCATATTAATTCCATGGAGTTCAGCATTATCCTCTTCTAGAGGAAAAGGAACGGGATGAATTCCTTTAGCATACGTCCACGCCAGATAGAAAAAACCCAACACATTTTGATCGACGAGGGGATACGTAACAGACGCATATGAGCCCTGAGGGACAATATGCTCAGAAATTAGAAATTTATTATCTGGATAATATTTAGTTGGTATATATTCGAAGTCCCGAACGTCTTCGTTATAACCAGAATCCTCAAAACCGAACGAACTCAATACTGGACTAACGTGTTTTTCCAAGTGCCTAATAAAATCACTAAACCTAGTCAAACCCTTTCCTTCGTATGCCTTAACAAAATCATAAGGCTTGGAAAGACCGACAGAACTGAAAAACTGATGTTCCCTATCACTAAACTCTGCACCGTCTAAGACCATACGGAACAATAAATACGCAGCATACGCCCGGGTTGGAGCTTCGTTTGTTTGTAAAGCGTCATCGATCTGAGCTTTTACACCCGCATGCTTTTCATGACCTTCCAAACGCTGAACCCATTCCTGCAACATTGGCCTCAGTTCATTGGCTGGCTGATACCAACCCATGTGACGCAGTTGGTCGGCTAAAGCAAAATCTGTGCTCGAGAACCCGCGAAAGTGAACGGGCATAGATTTTTCAAGGTTTGTAAAATCTATCTCTTCATCTTCACCAACACCAGCGAATGAAAGAGTAGAGGTTGTAGCCCACATCAAAGTCGTGGCACCCAAGAAAATTTTTTTAGAGAAAGAAACCTCTGCAAAAGTCCCCCATCCGGTCTAATTAGTGTGTAACTTTCTCTGTCATCAGGTTATAATTTTTTCAAT
>CAJQNC010000038.1 GCA_905479605.1 uncultured Alphaproteobacteria bacterium
AACTGGTCATCATGGGGGTAAATTTATAAAAAACCTGGATGGTGATAACCGTCTCATCCCGATCTGGGTCCAAGGTAATCCTATTGGCTAGTTGCTCAGAAGTAATACCTGAACCTGGGGTTCTATAAGTTCGTGTCCATAGAATCTCTGGTTCTTCCGTATCGGGATTTACTCCAAAAGCTGTTACAAAAACCCCATTTCCGGACTCACTAAAATCGAAAGGTTCCATCAGAGGATTCACAGCAAACAGTAAATCATCCAATTGATCCTCAGTGACTTTATTCCGGGCAATAATATTTGCCAAGGTTGAAGCAGCTTGTTCCGCTTTATTAAATGAGAAAACATAGTTGGTTGTCTCGACCATACCAATCAGCAAGGTCACAAACAATGGTACGGCCACGGCAAATTCCACCAAGGCTACGCCTCGTTGACAAAGCGAGAATTGTTTAAGGTATTTAACGAATTTTATCATAATACCCCCCATTAAAATGGTTCATTCATTACAACTGAAGAAGCAGTCAAACGAAAAACATCTCCACTACCCATTGCATTCGCCACCAACTGAGTAAACATTGGCCAATCATAGGTCACCGTGTATACAATAGGCTCATTCGCTCCACCGAAGTTTACAGAATCAGTATCTACTTGAGATACTTCAGCATCTCGAAAATTAGCAACAGGTTGAATACGCAGATGCAATCGGCTGGGGGCGAGCATTCCATAGGTCAGGTCATTAATAATCTCACGAGTTGTCTGTTCCTGGGTTTTTCCAGGCTCAATATCTCCAGTGCGCCCAAAGCGTGAGGCCTGAAAAATGGCAGCCTCCAAAGAGGTTTGCACAAAAAACAAGGATGCAACTTCAAATGCACCCAAGAGAAGTAAAAAGAAAGTAGGCGCTACAAAGGCATACTCCACCATCACGTGGCCTTCATCATTGGTTATTAGCTGCCTCTTTTTTCTAAACATAGCCAACTCCTAACCCATCTGTTTCATTACATTAATGATCGCAGGACCAAGAATCACGACAAACAAACTGGGAAAGATAAATAGAACCAAAGGGCCGGCCATCAATACAGGTAACTTGGCCGCCCGCTGCTCAGCTGTCATCAGACGGTCAAAACGGAATTCTTCAGCCAGAGTCCTCATAGTTTGAGAAATCGGTGTACCATATTGTTCAGCTTGCAACATACTTCCCACCATGTTTTTACACATCTGTGACTGTAGGCGGCCGCTAAAATTATCCATGGCTTCCTTACGACTTGAGAGCATATTGAGCTCTATGCCCAAGATGCTCATTTCATAGCCAAGTTCAGGGTGAATTTGACCAATGTCTTTGGCCACACGCGATATAATAGCGTTCAAACTGAGTCCCGCCTCAGAACATATCACCATGAGGTCCAGGGCATCGGGGAAACCTTTTTCAATCTTTTTCTGACGACGATTAACAACCCACCTTAAGGCCCAATCCACCATGTAAGAAGAAAACAGAGCGACTCCAATGACGGCACCAATTAAAATCATAAGCTCCCACTGAGCTACAAAATACCCGTATAACCCAATAAATAGTGCTGACGGGAATAAAAATAATAGCTTAGCTACACCATATGCTATAAGGGGGCTTTTCATATGCCAACCAGCCATTTCAAAGGCCATATTTATTTTTTGTTTTTCTTCATCGCTCTTATTACTTAACTGGGCAATCATTCTTGTCCATGAATTTTCTCGTGATTGTGAGCCACGATAGGCATGGCTGGCTGGCACTGTCGACTTACCTTCCTCCCGAACGGAGTCCAATCGCTTTTTATGACGGTCTAAATCTGAAAGACGTTCCTGATAACTACTTCTATCCCGGGACCTGGATACAATAAAGAAAGCCAGAAATATAATCATGAACGAAAGTCCAAATATGATCAGTTCACCACCCATCAGTAATAATCCTTGTTGATCATGCGGTAGATAATAGCGATACCGGCAAACATAAGGCCTCCACCAAACATCAAGAAGTTCTGTCCCTTCTCAGTTGTAAAGAGTGGCTCTAAGTAGTTTGGTGCAACGAACATCAAGATAACAATAATAAAAAATGGTATAGCACTGACCATATAGCCACTGGCTTTACCTTCAGCAGTAATGGCCTTTACCTTTTTTCTGAGACGTATCCGTTCACGCATAATACTGCCAAAGTTCTCAACTACATCGGCCAAGCTGCCACCTGTATCACGTTGCAAAACAAGAACGATCGCCAATAAATGGAATTCATCAACTCCCACGTCATTCGCTACATCTTGCAAGGCATCTTCCAAGGGCTCTCCTATGCTAAGGCGATTAAGAACACTTTTAAAAGCCGATTTAACCGGCTCTGGGCTTTCCTCTGCAGCCATCACGATTGCACGATCTGCAGCATAACCCGCCCGTAGTGCCCGGCGAATCAAATCCAATGCATCAGGAAATCCATTGAGGAAACGGTTCTTTTCACGGCCGATCAAGATTTGAATCACAATAAAACATAACAGTGCACTCAGAAGGATAGAAGACATTCCAAGAAGAATAGGATTCCCTCCAGTGAACATGTAAAGTCCAATTGTAAAAGAGATAGCCAGCAACAAGCCCACTGAATAAAGCGCCGCAGGGCTTATACTATAACCCGTATAATGCAACCAGTGCTTAAGACTCGTCACTTTCACGATTTTCGAGCTAAGCTTACTTTTTGTCTTAGATGATCCGGTCTCTTTCAAAAACGTTTCTCTAGCGGTTGCCCGTTTCGCTACCTTCTGAACTTGACCTGAAAGGGAATCCAAGCGTCCCTGAAACTCCATTTTTTTCTTGCTATTCCTGCGCACAATGTTGATCACCATGAAGATAAAATATATCCCCACAATGCTGATTCCAATTGTCCAAAGCAGTGAACTAGACAAGTTGCGAAGCCTCCCTTAATGCATCCTCAAGTTCCCCGTCAAGTCCATAAAACTTAGCGCGCTCGTAAAACATGGGACGAGATTCGGAATAGTGAAAATGTCCCGTGATTTCAAAATCACCATCATCAGTAGTAGGGGCCTGACTTTCATCATATTCAAATGTAAAAATTTCCTGACTCAAAACCACTTCATCATCGATGCCAGTAATTTCAGAAATACTTGTGACACGTCGTTTACCATCACGCATACGCTCGATATGAACAATCAGATTCACAGCACCAACAATTTGAGAGCGAATAACTCGCACAGGCATATTCATACCAGCCATGGCAATCATATTTTCTAAACGAGAGAGAACTTCACGAGGTCGGTTGGCGTGAATTGTTGACATTGATCCATCATGACCCGTATTCATGGCCTGCATCATATCAATGGTTTCATCACCACGAACCTCACCCACAATAATACGGTCTGGACGCATACGCAGTGAGTTCTTCATCAGATCACGAATGGTAATTTCACCCTCCCCTTCAATGTTAGCAGGTCGGCTTTCCAAACGGACAACATGAGGTTGTTGCAGCTTCAACTCAGCAGCATCCTCAATAGTAACAATACGTTCTTTCGGATTAATGAGCTGAGATAAAGCATTTAGAAGTGTTGTCTTACCAGAGCCAGTTCCCCCTGATACCAAAACATTTAAACGACATGCCGAGGCAACCTTGAGCACACGTGCCATTGAGGCAGACAAGTTATTCGTCGCCACCATTTGATCTAGGGTAATTTTATCCTTAGCAAACTTACGGATAGAAATTGAGGTACCATCGAGCGCCAATGGCGGCACGATTATATTCACACGACTTCCATCGGCAAGACGTGCATCCACCATCGGTGAGGATTCATCAATACGACGACCAATACGGTTGGCAATACGGCGTGCAATCTGCAGAAGGTGGTTCTCATCCACAAAGGTAACATTGGTTTTTTCAAGTCTCCCATTTTTTTCTACAAAGATTTCCTTAGCATTGTTAACCATAATGTCAGTGGTGCTTTCATCAGCCAGAAGCACCTCAAGAGGGCCCAAGCCAACCATATCATCAACAAGAGCGTCAGCTACTTCTTGTTGTTCGCGGGCATTGAGCTGAGCATTAGTTTCTTGAGCTATGTCAAAAACGAAGCTGCTAATTTCAGACTTCAGCTGTTCGCGGCTCATATCATGCGCTGCAGCGAAGTTAATACGCTCTTTCAACTGAGCGTGAACCTTAGAACGAAAGTCATCCATTGTTTGTCGGTGGTGCTGAGATATGGGACTTTTAAGATTGTCTGACGATTTGGGAGTAGTAGATGAGAGAGAGTTCGGTTTCTTCTTTTCTATTTCATGCTGTGGAGCGACAGGCCTCTTAACTGGTTGCGATGATTCTGCAGACTCTTTACATGTTTTGGATGAGAGAATATCTGGCTGTGGAGCAGCAGGTTTGAGCTTTGGAGCCCCATCCACAACTTCATTAGGTGATCCCACCTGGGATAACTCTGGAACAGTCGAATGGAAAGGTGCGCTTTCTGTTGAGGATTCAACGCTCTTTAGGTAGGAAGAACTACCTGCAAGTTCGCATTCTTCATTCCGAAGAGTTTTTCCCTCTAAGTCACTAGAAAACGTTTGTGAATCTGTGGATGACCTACCTTTAACACCTAACCCATGAGCGGTATTAGGCGCTTCTGGCTCTAAGTGGTCATCGTTCCCCTTTTTCCCAAAAATAGCTCTTCTCCTCTGTTAGAGATGGCCCGGTTAAGGGATTATATCTTTAACTGCTTAATAAAGACTTAATTTTACCGAATAAACCTTTGTTTTTACTTTCAACTACTACACCACCCGTCAAATCGGAAACGATTCGTTGCAGTGAGGCTTTTACCTTGGAATCCACCGATGACAGCACAACACCTTTATTCGCACAATCCAAAGGAACAGTGGCATCATATGGCAAAATGTGGTGAATGGGACGGCTGGTAGCCCGTTCAAAATCTTCTGGAGACACTTCTCCTTTGCGATATTGACCCAGCTTATTAAGGATTGTAATAACCCGACGACCCTCTTGCTCAACACCAAACTGACGATAATAGCGATCGACATCTCGGATCGCCGCAAGAGATGGATCGGCCACAATCATCATCACATCAGAGTTACTGATCACATGGTGAGTGATTCGATTAAACCGGCGAGGCACGTCTAAAATCACATAGTGGAATTTCTTTTTTAAAGCTTTAAGTAAGTTATGAAACCCTTCAAAATCAAATTCTGGAAATGAATCAAGTGGTTCTTCTGAACTCAGCACTTCAAGGCGATCATTCACTTTTACCAAGAGACGATCCACGAAAACCTCATCGACTCGATCGGGGTTCTCTAGAGCCTCGCGTAAACCATGATCAGGCCTGAGATCAAAATATAGAGATACAGTACCCAAATGAAGGTTCATATCAACGACAACCACCCTGCGCTTTTTCTCAACAGCTAATAACCATCCCAAACTCGTTGCAATCGTTGTAGATCCAGAGCCTCCGCGAGAGGAAATAAAAGTAAGTACTTTTCCTTCGCGAGAAGCAGATGAAGCAGGTCTATCTTCACCTGACAAAGCGGCTTGCACGGATCGAACCACTAAATCAGGCAAAATGGGAGTGACTAAGTAGTCAAAGACTCCCATATTCATGAGGTCACGGTAAAGCCCAACATCATTTCGAGACCCAACCACAATGACTTGCACGCTGGGATCGCAAACATCGGCCAAATCATTGAGTTCGGAAAGAGGTAGATCCGAATGGCTTACATCCACAAGCAATACCTTAGGTGAACTGCGCTTTGAAAGATACTTTGCCATATCTTTAATAGACCCCTCGTAAATATCCGAAGAGATTCCATCCATGTGACGCACTGCTTCTTGCATAGCAGCCACATTAATCTCCCCTTGAACAAAAGCCAGGAGGTCTGTCTCACGTTGCGCCTTTTGGTCAGGTCGTTTGTCAGGTATCATTTTAAGCTCCTCCCCCACCGGTAGATGAACCAAGGTTAGATGTATTTTCAGTAATTAATTCTTTCACTTCATCTTTTCGGTACATCTCAACACTCAAGGCATGGCGCGTGCCATCGTAGAGACCAACGTCTTTACCTTGTATAAGATCCCTTGGGTCAGCAATCATCATGCCCAGATTCACTTCATCTGCACAGCCATAATTGGGCATAGATTCCGCTCCTTGCACGCTTCCCAATGAACGTGTCCAATCAGGACATGAGGGAGGAACAACGATGTAGCGCTCTACCATGAGTAAAACTCCAGACCCTGTATAGCCCATATCATCACCCTGATAATCATCAATCGTAATGCCATTTTGACGCACACCTGCTTTACGGATGTGCTTCACCAAATCCTTCAAGCGTGTTTCACCATGGCCACCAAATTCAGTCACATATATATGCACTGCATTTGGATAACGTAGTTGGTCGTTTATAAAGGCCTCCAAACGATGCTTCTCAGAATGAGGCATACTTGAAAGATGAGCCGGATAACGAACAACGTGCTCTGCTGTTGTTCGTTGGACTTGGTTCTTTTTAGGGGCTTCAGCAGGAGTCCATTCAACCACTTCTGAAGCACATCCTGAGAGGAGGACCATTCCGAATAATACTGTAAGTGCTTTTCTCTTCATCTTTCTCTCCTATTCAATGGCAAAGCCTGCAGGCCCTACCATGCGAGAACCGCTTCCCCCAAGTGGACCTGCGGCACCCTTGTGAGGGTCTGTGCGATTCAATTTACGATCAAAGATCTGCTCAACAAATGTTGCATAGTTAAGGCCATCGGTAGGCAAAGCGATCTCTTTACCAGACACTGGATTCACTAGATAAGGTGTAACTACAATGACTAGCTCTGATTCACCACGCTGGAATTTGTTAGAGCGGAACAGAGTGCCGATAACAGGTAAATCCCCCAAACCTGTAGTTCCAGAGATGTCTGATGTGACAGTATTTTTCAAAAGACCTGCAATCGCAAAACTTTGACCACTACCCAACTCAATAGTTGTCTCAGCCCGACGTGTGGTAATACCAGGGACAGGGAAACCAGCTAGGTTTACAGTACGACTGTCATCCAATTCACTTACTTCAGGTCGGACACGCATACTTATCAATTTATCTCCCAAAACAGTTGGTGAGAATGACAAACTTACACCAAACTGTTTGAATTCAATCGTGACCGTTCCATCATCCTGAGGCACGGGGTAAGGAAACTCACCACCAGCGAGGAAACTAGCCGTCTCGCCTGAAACTGCCATTAGATTAGGCTCAGCCAAGATTGTCACTAATTGCTCCTTAGAGAGAGCATCAATCACAGAGTTAATATCCATCTTTGAGTCACTAAAGTTACTAGCAAGAGAAGATAGCGGCCCCCCAAATTTATCGGGTTGTGCAGGAATTACAGCGCCACCCACGTTTGTGACACGCCCTTGGTTAAAGCCAAAGGAAAAATTTCCAAGATCAGAAAGAAGAGTATCCCAATTGAATCCAAGGCGATTCAGGGCCGTACGATTAACCTCTGCAACCTTTACTCGCAGGTTAACCTGCACGGGCGCTTTTACACCCAAGTGATTTACAAACACCTGATCCTCACCCAAAAACTGTTTAACAATGCCCTTGATATTTTCAGCGACTGCAGGAGTTTCGGCGGTTCCTTCCACAACGATTCCGCCTGGAACAGAACGAACTTCAACAAAGTCATTGGGAGCGGCCTCTTCAACGAGAGATTGGATTTGACCAACATTATGAGTGACAACAACCCGATAGTTGACAACTTGCTTCCCTTTTTCATTGAGGGCAATCACACTGGTCTGGCCGGGTTTTTTTCCAAAAATGTAGGCTACATGTGGATTGTTCATCTGAACATCAGCAATCTCGGGATTCGACACAAATATCTCGGAGATCTTTTCATTGAACTCCAAGGGCTTGGCCATATTCTGTTCGACATTAAGGATTGTTTCCGCAAAGACTGAGCTTCCCATGAATAGTCCCAGCACTAGGCTCAGTAACTGTATATAGTTCCTAATCATTTTTTGCTCCCTGTTCCTTTTTCATCAATAGATTTCATCTTGATGTCCTGACTGTCATTTCCTCGGATTACTTTTATAGTAAAGTCACTGCTCAATTCTTCCTTGCAAACCCCGCCTGGGCATTGCTCTTCTTCCGTACCTGCAGTGAGACTATGCAAACTTAAAAATAACTCTCCCTGTTGAGTTGCCTTTACCAAAGCCTCTGCTTGATTTGGTGTTAACTCAAGAGTCGCCGTCTTTGGAATCGACTTTGTGGTAACCTTGCCACCAATTGTTCCTTCTTCAGCAGCCATTTTAGAATCCATAGCTAAAACTCGCACATTAGCGACAATAATCTCAGAACTGATGACATTGGAAAGCCCATCAGAAGAAGCCTCACTCTTTGATAGGATCACATCGACATAATCACCAGGTTTAACCAAACCACTGCTAGATGTTGCCGCATTCACATTGATGCTTAACCCGCGACGACCAGAGTCAATGATGGCAGACAATACACTGCGATCACCAGGTCGAATAATATCGTCCAACGCCATTGGCTCACCTTGTGATAAGGGATAACGCACAACGCTTCCTTCAAGATCAGTAATTTTAGTTTCACCCTTAGTGAGGTAATTAGCGTTCAAGGACGCCTCTGGCCAAGGCTGCCAACGCACATCTGTCCGGACAAGCTTGTGTCCTACAGTTAAAGAAGTTGTCGCCACCAAGACGTCCATAGTTTTCGCCTTCTCTACGATCGTTTTTGTCTCAACTTTTTGGGGACTTTCGTCTTCCGTCAGAAGCATCCTGGAAAGCATTGCTATACCAAGAGCAAAAAGGAGTGCTATGATTAATCCGATTATATCTCGTGCTCGCATGACTAGGACCTCTTAGCTTGTCAATTTCAAATACAATACGACAATCATCCCAAATGAAATGGCGATTCCATAGGGCAGCTGATTGTCTTTAATGGCTTCACGTTTGGTGGTTTCGGGGCCATTGCCGCTAAAAGCCCAAACACATTGAAGGGGACTATAGCGCTTTTCAAGGGCCAAAATCTGAGTCCAGAGAACAGTGGAAATAGAGACAATACGAGACTGAGCAAAAAGATAACCCATTGCAAGTACGCCTCCTGCCAAAGCCACAATAATAATAAAAAGTATGATATGTTCAGTCCCAGACCACATTGCTGTTGCTGCCAGATATTTGGCATCCCCTCCCCCAAAAACTCCGAAGAAGAAAAGAAGAAAACCAATGGCCAATGCACCAGCGAAAATTCCAGCTGACATCAGAATCTCATCTGTACTAAGGAAAAATGGAGCTGTGACAAAGTAGATGACGATTAATGTTAATACCAACATATTTGGAATGCGGTAAAAACTGAAGTCATAAAGAGCCACCAGCCCATTGAGCACCATAATTGAGATATAAAGGGCCATCAATGCCACATCAACCTCCACGCCATGTCCGAGCCGCATCCAGTGGAGCCTGCTCTAGATTAGTGGGAAGAACGTTAGCATATCGGCTAGTGTTAGGCTGCATACCCTTAATAGCACGAATGTAGTTTAAATTGGTCTTGACCATGGCATCTGACAGATCCATCCGACCTACATGACGAGCTTTACTCATGTCTCCGCTCAGTCCATAAGCCAGGGCCAAGTTCTGTCGCACGCGAGGCGTGGCATTTGGTGATCGGGCCAACCGCTCAAAGATGTGAACACCTTCAT
>CAJQNC010000039.1 GCA_905479605.1 uncultured Alphaproteobacteria bacterium
GAGCACGCGGAGTTGAGAAGTTTTCCAGGTTATTGAATCGTATGGTTCCATTGATTCCCTTAGCAGAGTACTGCTTGTCTTTGACGCTTATATTAGATAGGCGAACTTTAGCGCCTCCAGTAAGCTTGTTTCCAAAATAGGTAAAATTAGCATTGCCAGCAATGCCGCCGGTGATCTGGGGAATGTTTGGAATCTTCGTCAAGCTAGCAGCCAATGCGGTTTTAATATTGGGTAGTTTAAAATTAACTTTCGTTGAACTCTTATTTTTGGTGATTTCATGGCGAGTTTTTGTGTCGAATTCTAGTCCCAACTTTTCATTAGAGAAGTTCCCTGAAATATTTATTTGTTCAAAGCTTGTGCTAAACTGGCCACTTCCTTTAATAGGTAGAGTGAAGAGTTGGGGCACGATAAACTCGTTGAGTGTAAATTTACCCGATAGGTTAGGAAGTATGCCTCCCAAATCAACATTTCCCTTTAGAGCTAAAAACGGTGCGGAAAGTTCGCTATCTCCAGTAACTTGCAGTTTGTGTTCGATATAAGACACAGTACCATTAAGAATTAACTCAACTGTACCTTGAGCCGTTTTAAACTGAATATGGCCATTCTCCAACAGAACAGGGGGGAGGTCATAATTGAAGATCTCTGTCTCTTGTGCCTGCATCATGGGAAGGCCTTCGATATAAAATCCTGCTTTTTCATCATATATCGCGGGGACATTCAAATCTACAACTCTGGCTGTTGTTACAAAAGGGATATAGTCGTCATCTAACTTGAAATCGATTTGGATTTCCTTGGCTTTCAGGGAAGGTGCTATTTTATCTATTTTGTAAGTTATATTCCCCAATTTAATAATCTGAAAGTTCCACGATAGCTGATCAATCTGAACCTCACCAGGAATCCTTGAGTTTAGACTTTTGAGGATCAATGGTTTGAGAATGGGGTTTGGAAATGCTATTAAAAGAGCAAATAGTATGCCTAAAATCAGTATGGCTGTTGAAAGCCTCCAGAGAATTATAATAAATATGTGCCAGGGTTTGCTTTCTTTCATAAAATGGCGTACTTTCTCTGTTGAAAATGCAATGACTGACTAGGACTAATTTAACTCAAAAATGTTAAAAGTTTGCAAATTTTTTTTAATTTCCCTAATGATCCTTTGGAACATTACCCCTGCGGTGGCTGGTAGTGCAGGTAATTCATTGCTGAATGGGGCTGAACTTGGTCTCATTTGGGGGCTACCTTTTTTTGCGTTGCTGGTGTGTTTAGCTCTTATGCCCATTTTTGCGCACGACATATGGCATCGTCATTATGGAAAGATTTGTACAGCATTAGCCTCTTGTTTTTTGGTCCCACTTGGATGTATTTATGGCGTTTCAACGGCTCTTTATGAAGCTAATTTAGCGATTACAGGTCATTATGTTCCATTTGTAATAATGATTGGTGCTTTGTTTACCGTATCAGGGGGAATTCGAATTCAAATGAATACCCATGGGACAGCTCGATTGAATACAGCTATGCTTGCGATTGGGACTATTCTTGCAGGTTGGATTGGGACAACAGGGGCTTCTATGCTTATGATCCGCCCGTTGTTACAAATCAATGGTTGGCGGAAAAACATTGTTCACTTAGTCGTGTTCTTCATTTTTCTTGTGTCAAATATTGGGGGGTCGGCGACTCCATTGGGAGATCCTCCCTTATTTCTGGGTTTTTTGAATGGAGTCAGCTTTTTTTGGACATTGCAGCATTTGCTACCTGAAACGTTCATGATGGCTGTACCTCTATTAATAGGCTTTTATTTCATAGACCGCTGGTACTTGTCTCGCGAACCAGATCAAAAGGAATATACAAATGAACCACTTAATGTGAAGATCTCAGGAAAGTTTAACTTTTTATTTCTAGGTGCGATTATAAGTTTTGTGCTGTTAAGTGGAACCTGGAAACCTGATTTCTATATTCCCTTTTTTGGACTACAATTAGCGCTGCAGGATGTTATTCGCGATTTGGCATTGCTGGGTATTGCTTGGATTTCATATATTATGACACCTCATGAGGTATACAAAGCCAATCATTTCAGTTGGGAGCCTTTGCTTGAAGTTGGTAAAATCTTTTTTGCGATATTTATCACTGTCATACCGGTAATTGAGATTCTCCACGCCGGTACCGATGGTACCCTGGGGTCTTTAGTTGCCTTAGTCTCTGACGGTTCACAGCCAGTAAATTACATGTACTTTTGGCTCACAGGAATTCTTTCTGCCTTTTTAGATAATGCCCCAACGTATTTAATTTTCTTCCATATGGCTGGAGGGGATCCAAGGGAGTTGATGCATATTCTTACAGTGACACTGGAAGCTATTTCATTGGGCGCTGTATTCATGGGAGCCATGACCTACATAGGTAATGCTCCAAACTTTATGGTAAAAGCGATTGCTGAACAACGTGGAGTGCGTATGCCCTCTTTTCTGGGCTATATGGTGTGGTCATGTGCAATACTTATTCCGATGTTTATAATTTTAACCCTTGTTGTCTTCTAAATACGGAAGTGAGAAGAAGGCACCCTTTGCAGACTTTATAAGGAAATATTTGTTATGAACTTTGATAACAACCAGTTGTATTTTTTACCCCTAGGCGGATCAGGCGAAATAGGTATGAATTTGAACCTCTATCGCCACCAAGGAAAATGGTTGATGGTGGATTGTGGGGTTTCTTTTATCGATAACCCTGGCATCGAAGTGATTATGCCAGATACTCAGTTTATTGAAGAACATGCTAATGACCTTGTAGGGTTAGTTCTCACTCATGCTCATGAAGATCATTATGGTGCGGTGCCCTATTTATGGGAACGCTTTAAATGTCCTATATTCTGTACACCCTTTACTGCCGAACTGCTTCGCATGAAGTGCAAAGAGCATGGGATAAATCCTCCAATTCATGAGATTGCTCTCTCTGGAAAAGTGGATATTGACCCCTTTGCTATTGAGTTTGTCCGTTTAACCCACTCTATTCCTGAACCTAATGCTATTGCGATTAGCTGTGCAGCGGGAACCGTGTTGCACACGGGTGACTGGAAACTTGATCCCGACCCACTCTTAGGGGAGGCAACAGATATCAAAACCCTCATCAAAATGGGTGACACTGGGGTGTTGGCACTTGTATGTGACTCTACCAATGTCTTGGTGCCCGGCCACTCAGGCTCAGAAGCTACAGCCCGAGATCACTTGATAGATTTGATTGGTAAGCATAAGAAGTCACGCATCATTGTATCATGCTTTGCCTCTAATGTGGCTCGTATGAAAAGCATCTATGATGCAGCGCAAATCCATGGTCGAAAAGTTGGCATTTTGGGACGTTCCTTGCATCGGATGGATGAGGCCGCACGTCATGCAGGATATTTTGATGATCTTCCACCATTTCACCCCGCAGAGGCTATTGCTGACCTTCCCCCTCATGAAGGTCTCATTATATGTACAGGGTCACAGGGTGAGCCAAGAGCGGCTTTAGCCCGTATTGCCAGGGGAGACGATCGCCATATCCATCTGGATAAGGGTGATGTGGTTATCTTTTCATCCCGAGAGATACCAGGTAATGAAGAAGGGATCGCTAGAATCCAAAATAGCCTTATACGGCAAGGTGTTGAAGTGATCACTGCTTCTGAGGTGGATATACATGTCTCAGGACACCCATGTCGTGATGAGTTGATTCAAATGTATCAATGGGTGCGGCCTAAGATTCTCATTCCTGTCCATGGCGAAGAGCGCCATATGCAAGCACAAGCCCAGCTGGGGCAAGAGTGTCAAATCCCTGAGGCAGTCGTTCCTTTCAACGGTTCTGTAATCCTTTTAAAAGAGGGGAACGCGCATGTCGTTGAAGAAGTTCCTTCAGGGCGCCTGGCAGTTGATGGCAATAGCATCGTCCCCCTTTATTCAGAGACTATCCGCGATCGGCACCGGATGATGGCCAATGGCGTAGCTATGGTTACATTAGCATTGAAAGATAATGGTAGAATGGTTTGTCCCCCACGCGTGCTTCTCATAGGAATTGTGCAACCGGAGGAAGAGTGGGATTTACGTGTGGCTTGTATTGATGCCATTGAGAATATGCTTGATAACCCTAAATTTGATAAAGAGACTAATGACGAAGCTATTTCTGAAGCAGTACGTGTGGCTTGTCGCCGTATTCTGGGTGCCCATTGTGGTAAAAAAGCCCCGACTCATGTGCAAATTATAAGGACATAGATATGTCTCTACCTATCCTTTATTCGTTTCGGCGTTGTCCTTATGCTATGCGCGCTCGCATGGGATTGAAATTGGCTGGTATAGACTGGGAACACCGTGAGGTGGATCTGAAAAATAAGCCTCAGGCCATGTTGGACATTTCACCAAAGGGAACCGTGCCTGTTTTGTTGCTTGAAGATGGGGCGGTGCTTGAGGAAAGTCTGGATATTCTGATGTGGGCTTTAGAGCCTACTGATTTGGCAGGGGTTCATAGCTCAGAACGTGAGAAAATATTAGACCTTATTCATGAGAATGATACGGAGTTTAAAGCCAATCTTGACCGGTATAAATACCCTTCAAGGTTCAGTGATGTAAAGGACCCTGAGCATCATAAAGACCAGGCGGTCAAGTTTCTCGAATCCATGGATGGGTGCCTTCAGCAACATAAATATCTTTTTGGTGACGAGCTCACATTTGCCGATATCGCGATCTTCCCCTTTATTCGTCAATTCTCTCGCGTCAATGAGGAGTGGTTTTCTTCTCTACCCCTTCATGCCTTGAAAAAATGGTTGGGCGAGCAGGTTGAGTCAATTCTTTATAAAAGTGTTATGGAGAAATACACTATATGGGAAGGATAATCACTCAACATCAAAATCAAAATACGTGCCTGGGTAAGGTTCATCGTTAAGCACAAAGTGCCACCACTCGCATTTGATGCCCCTAAATCCATGCTTTTCCATCAGGGTGCGGAGTAACATGCGGTTGGCCCTAACTTCTGCTGGTAAGTTTGGGTTGAAAGTATGAGATAGATCATCAAAGCAGTCGAAGCCTGTTCCCATATCAATTGAGTTATCCGGCCAACGTTCCTCTTCGGGTAGCGTGCCGCTCACCAGCAAATCTCCTAGTTGCCATTGAGCATGTTTAGCTGCACCTAATGGGATAATGGTTAAATCTACGGTACTGCCTCGTGTATGAGTAGATTTAGGCAAAATGTACCCTTCCTCGAAAATATTCTCTTTGGCTATTTCAGGATAAAACTCTGACTTCATGCGTTGATCATCATGATCATTAGACCACCGCACAAACTCATTCACTGCTTTTTGTGGTCGGTAAGCATCATAGATCTTCAAGCCAAGTCCAAAAAACTCTAATTCACTTTGGGCAGCTTTCAATGCCAGAGCTGCTGCATCAGTAAGAATAATAACAGGCTTGTTATAGCCGGGCAGGGGATTACCTATGAAGTTATGTTGGTATGCATAACGTACATCCTGTTGGATAGATGGGGCTATGTCAGATAAGTAAACAAAGCCTTGGGGTAGAGAGGATAAAATGGGTTGCTCAAGCATGACCTATCCTTCGTTAGCGCACTATAACCAAAGTTATCTAATAGATTATTTCAATCTAACTACAATGGGTTGATCTTGCAATGCCTATAGATTCTGTTAATATGGGTCTATGAAACACATTATTTTATTAGTAGCTATATCATTTTCTTTAACGGGCTGTATTGGCGCCATTCTCTCTGGCCAAACAGAGCTTATTGATGAGGACTACCCAGATATTACAACTGTACCTTGTCGTGCCGAGGCAAGTGCTGATTGGGGCGCTCATGGTGAGTCTGAAGTCGCAGCACGCAAACAAAGTCAGCAAGACTTGGAGAAAAGCAGAGACGCTCTCCGTCGCCAGAACGAAGAGTTGCGTAATCGCTATTTTTAGCAGCTACTAATGCTAATTTTTTTTACTGAATTCAAGAAACCACCTTGACACTGCCGGGCACCTTGAGTTATTCCATTGTCACTCACTCTTGCGGGGGTGTAGCTCAGTTGGTTAGAGCGCCGGCCTGTCACGCCGGAGGCCGCGGGTTCAAGTCCCGTCACTCCCGCCATTTTCAACACATATTAATAAATATATATAATAGGAATTTAAGGCAGCCAGTCAGCATGCTGTAACTCGCTGTGACTTAGCTTCTCAATTTTAACTGAGGGCCATTCAGTGGTAGGTGTATCACTATTGATGGCTGAGGCAGCGTCTTTGCCGATAGTTTCAAGAGCGCTAAATTCTTTTTTCAATTCACTCTTATCACAGGAATGAATAGCTGGGGCGATAGGGGGGATCTTGGCCAAATTATAGCAGTTAGGGGAGACTTCTGTACCAGATATATGATTTAGGCTTTCAATAGCTACTTCCCTTGAAGATTTTTCCCCGATGTGGGGGAAAAGATCCATAAAATTATGTATAGCTTGGTGTCTAGGTTCATTCAATCGGCCCGGGCAGCGTTTTATAGAATTGGGGAATGGTTTGCTGATGAACTTACCCTCCAGGGTCCAGATATCTAAGTAAGCATGACAGTTATCATCTGTGCCTTTCTCAGCACATCGTATAACCCTTATACAATCTTTACGTGCTTCTGCTGAATATGTGCTGTTCCATATAGTTAATGCGAAAGTGATTAAGCTTATATATTTAGATTTTAAAAGCATCCCAAGTTCCTTTTTGAAGTAAACTATATCATATTTAGCATGTGTTTATTAAAGAACAATTAAGGGAGGTGGCTTTTGTTACGGAGTTGGCGCTTGCTTCATTATTTTTTTTTCAATGGGTATTGTTTTTACGGGAAGAGGCAGCTACAACATACTAGCGAAATTAATTAAAAAACAGAAAGTCGTAACCCTATGGCAGAATTTATCGCAGGGATGGGATGGTACACCATACCTTTCATTTTTGTCCTTTCGATCTTGGTTTTTGTCCATGAGCTTGGTCACTTTATTGCGGCGCGTGTAAATGGAGTAGGGGTCACAGATTTTTCTATTGGCTTCGGTCCGGAGATTTTTGGATGGGTAGATAGAAAAGGAACTCGCTGGAAATTCTGTTGGGTACCTCTTGGAGGCTATGTAAAAATGGTGGGCGATGCCGATCCTGCCAGCATGCCAGATTATGCACGTTTAAAGATCATGGATAAAGATCTCAAGAAACATTCTCTTTTCTATAAGACTGTTTGGCAAAGAATTGCAGTTTCGATAGCGGGCCCTCTGGCAAATTATCTTTTTGCCATTCTCATCTTTTCAGCCATGTTTATCGGAATTGGACAACGTTTTACAGCACCTATTGTAGAAGAAGTTCGTCCAGGAAGCGCTGCTTTTGAAGCTGGTATTCTGAAAGGAGATCGGTTTTTGTCAATTGATGGGGTGACGGTCAACCGATTTGAGGACATCCAAAACGTAATTCATTCAAACCCGGACGTTGCTCTTGATCTAACCATTGAGCGAGATCAGGGAGTCAAAGAATTAACTATTACCCCTAAAATGAGCATTGTTAAAGACGTTTTTGGCAACTCTCATGAAGTTGGCCTTTTAGGAGTTGTTGGGGGGCAGTCTGAGTATATTCAGCGCCCATGGTACTCGGCCTGGTGGTATGCACTCGTTGAGGCAGTCACGATATCTTGGAATACACTAGAAGCACTTGGCGATGTTATTGCAGGTGCAAAATCTGCCGATGGTTTGGGTGGCCCATTGCGCATTGCCCAGATGTCAGGAGATGTAGCTCAAAATGGATTGATTGCTCTGATCTGGTTTATGGCACTGTTGTCAGTAAACCTTGGCCTAATTAACTTATTCCCTGTCCCTATGTTGGATGGGGGACATTTACTGTTTTACTTCATTGAGGCCATTAGTGGCAAAGCTGTGCCGCCACAGGCACAAGAATGGGCGTTCCGGGCAGGGTTCCTGCTTATAGTTTTGTTGATGATCTGGGCTACTTGGAACGATGTCAGCTATATCGCAAATAAATAAAACACCAGGGAGAGTAAAGTGATAAAAGGAAATAAAATTTGGTTTTTTTTACTGGCAGGTTTACTCCTGGTAAGTCCACGTGTCTCTGCTGTCATTAATGATATAGTTGTTGAAGGAAACAAGAGAGTTGAGACTCCCACGGTGCTAAGCTTTGTTGATATGAAACTAGGAAGTAAATTTAACGAGGAACAGCGGGAAGAAATTCTCAAAAATATGTATGCATCAGGTTTGTTCTCTGATGTGGTTGTACAAGAAGTTGGCTCTTCACTTATCATTACCGTTCAGGAAAATAAGATCATTAATGCTATTGCTTTTGAGGGAAACGAGCGAATTAAAGACGAGTTGATGCTTGCTGAATTAGGGCTTCGTCCCCGTGAAGTCTACACTCCCGCCCGAGCTCAAGAGGCTGCACAAAAGATAAGAGACATGTATCGATTGACCGGTAGATATGCTGCAAAAGTGGAGCCAAAGATGATTGAACGGGATGAGGGTCGGGTTGATCTGATCTTTGAGATCGAAGAGGGGAAGCTCACACGTGTTAATCGTATTATATTTGTCGGCAACAGCCGCTTTTCCGATAGCCAGCTTGAAAAAATTATTATGACAAAAGAGTCACGTTGGTACCGTATCTTTACGGTTGATGACTCTTATGACCCAAATCGACTGGCTTATGATCGTGAGCTCCTTCGCAATTATTATCTTCAACATGGTTATGTTGACTTTAAAGTGAAGTCTGTTGTAGCCGAGTTAGATCCACAAGATCAGGACTTCTTTATAACCTTCACCATTGATGAGGGTGAACGTTACCGTGTTGGTAATGTTTCAATTGACAGTCACCTTCCGAAGTTTGATCCAGCAAATATGAGTGACGAATTAAGTTTCGGCAAGGGTGATTGGTACGATCGTCGTGAGGTTGAAAAATCTATGGAACGCTTGGTTGATGAAATCAACGAACGTGGTGTTGCGTTTATAGATATTCAGCCAAAGATCACGCCTAATCCTGAAACTCTTACCGTTGATATTGAATTTGTTCTTGAAGAAGGTCCAAAACTCTATGTGAACCGTATCAATATTATTGGTAATGATAGGACCAATGAAGAAGTAATTCGTAGAGAGTTTCGTTTTGTTGAGGGTGACCCTTTATACAAAACAAAGCTTAAACGCTCAGAGCAACGCTTGAAAAATACTGAGTACTTCCGCAAGGTTAAGTTAAAGGAAGAAAAAACATCTTCTCCTGATAAGGTAGATATTGTTGCTGAGGTTGAAGATCAGCCAACTGGATCCATGCGTTTTGCTGCTGGTTATTCCACCAGTGATGGTGTTATGGGATCGGTTTCTCTCCAAGAAAGTAACTTGATGGGGCAAGGGTTGATTCTTAATAGTAGTGCCATGGTTGCGCAGCAGTCGTCTGATTTCCGTGCAGGTTTGGCAGATCCTTACTTCTTAGGGCGCCGCCTTCTTGTTGGTGCAGAGGCTTTTCACACTCAACGTAAATACGATACAAGAAAAGCTTTCTCAGGTGGATATAGTGCCAGATCCACCGGTGGTACGGTCAACACAGGTTATGAAATCACAGAACGATTGACGCAAGACTGGGCCTACACCTTGCGCAGAGATAAAATCAGTGATTTCAAGAATGGTGCATCGCCTTTCCTTCGTTTACAACGTGGTGATTGGACTGTATCCTCTGTGAGTCATGATATATTTTATGATCGTCGTGATAACGGCCTAAGCCCCACAGAGGGATATTACATGAGCCTTGGCAATTCAATAGCTGGTCTTGGTGGCGATGTGGAGTATTTAAAAAATGGTCTCTCAGCAGGTATTTATTGCTCTATGGATGATGACCACCAGGTTGTTTGGTCCAACAAGGCTAGCGGTGGTGCTCTCATCCGATTCCATAATGCAATTCGTGCTGTAGACCGTTATAACCTTGGTGGCCAAACACTACGTGGCTTTGATGAGTCTGGTATTGGGCCTCGCGACATAACCACAGGTGATGCCCTTGGTGGACGCTACTACTACCGGTTCTCCTCAGAAGTTAGCTTCCCAATTGGATTGCCAAACGAGCTTGGTGTTAAGGGCCTCGCGTTCGTTGACGTTGGCAGCGTTTGGGAATCAAAAAATAAAACCACAACAGTTGGCGGTAAAACTTTTGTTGTTCGTTCAAATGGACAAGAACCTCGTGTTGGTATAGGTGGTGGAGTTAACTGGAAATCACCTTTTGGACCCGTTGGTGTTACGTTTGCTAAAGCCGTAAAGAAGAAAGGTGTTGATAAAACGCGTACTTTTATGGTTAATTTCGGAACGACATTTTAAATAAGGAGAAATAAATGAATAAATATATAGCACCAGTACTGTTAACAGCTACTTTAGCTTTAAGCGGCTGTGGTAAGAAAGAAGATCAAAATACTTCATCCCAGCCGTCTCCGAGTTCATCAGCTCAGCCAGTTGGTTCTTCAAACCTTCCTTCTCCGGTCATCGCAGCTATCGATGTACAAAAAATACTTGATTCCTCCACAGCTGCTATGGGGATTCGTGAGTCAATTGAGAAGAAGCGTGCTGAGATTCAGAAAGAAATGACGAAGTATGAATCCGAACTTCGTGAAAAGGAGCAGCAACTCGCCGATCAATCAGGTAAGCTTTCAGAAGCTGATCTACAAAAAAATCGGATTGATTTTGAAAAGAGAATTGCTGACGTACAAACTAAATTGAATGTGCGTAAGCTTCAGCTTGAAACTGCTTTTGAACAAGCTCGTTCAAAAGTCTATGATGCTTTTCTTATTTCAGCAGATAAGGTTAGTAAAGAGGCTGGGGCAAACATCGTTCTTTATAAAGAGCAGGTTGTTATAGCAAGTAATGCTTTTGATATCACTGAACAGGTTCTTTCTAGCCTTAATAAAGACATGCCCAAGGTAGAAGTAACTTATCCAAATGAGGGCGAGATACTGAAAATGATTCAGCAGTCTCAATCATAAAAGGGAACCTATGGCAGATTTACAGTTTTATGACAAGCAAGGGCCTTTCACCCTTGCACAGTTAGCTGAACTAGGACATTGCGAGCTATCCTCGGGTGATGCTGGAAGTGTGATTACTGATGTAGCACCTTTGGATGAGGCTTCAGAAGGAACGATTGGTGTCTATCACAACGCTAAGTATCTGGATTCGTTGAAGAATACCAAGGCTTCTGCCTGCATAATTAGCCCTGACAACTTGTCTAAAGCTCCCGAAAATCTTGCAAAATTGGTTTCTGAGACCCCTTATCGCAGCTATGCATTAATCGCTAATGCATTCTATCAGCCCCAAGTTAAGGAATCTCGCATTCATCCTTCGGCAGTTATTCATGAAACTGCTAAATTAGGCAAGAATTGTCGAATTGACCCTCTTGTTGTTGTTGGTGCTAACGTTACCTTAGGTGACAATGTTCATGTTTGCACTGCAGCCACAATTGAGGATAACTGCCAAATTGGTGACAATTCAGTGATTGGTCAGCATGTTTCCATTCAATTTTCTGTTATTGGCAAGAGCGTGCACATTAAGCCAGGTGCTCGTATTGGTCAGAGCGGGTTTGGATTTTTTATGGATGAGAAAGGTCATGTTCCAGTCCCACAGTTGGGGCGCGTTATTATAGATGATTATGTAGAGATTGGATCAAATACGACAGTTGATCGGGGTAGTGGTAAAGACACCGTCATTGGGCTGGGCACACGTATAGATAATCTTGTCCAAGTGGCTCATAATGTAAAGTTTGGTAAAGGTTGTGTGATGGTAGGTCAGTCAGGGGTGTCTGGTAGCACCCAGTTTGGAGATTTCGTCGCATGTGCTGGGCAAGTTGGTATTATAGATCATCTTAAAATTGGAACTGGTGCTCGTATTGCAGCTCAGTCAGGTATTATGAGTAATGTTGAGCCCGGAGCTGTATTGTGCGGTAGCCCTGCTGTTCCTATTAAGTCTTTCTACCGCCAAGTTGCAACCCTCCATAAGATTTCAAAGAAACGAAAAACGAAAGAGTAGAGTAAAACCATGCCAGAAGCAGTGCAATCTATTGATACAAAATCTCATGTAGCTGAGATCTCGCTTGATGATATCATGCGATTAATTCCTCATCGGTACCCCATGCTGCTGGTAGATAAAGTAGTTGATATTATTCCTGGCGAAAAAGCGACAGGTATTAAGAATGTTACTATTAATGAGCCTTTTTTCCAGGGGCATTTTCCAAGCCGCCCTGTAATGCCTGGAGTATATCTAGTCGAAGCTATGGCACAAACAGCTGGTGTCCTTGTTATGCACACCCTTGATCGTTATGACCTGGGGACGCTCGTTTATTTTATGAGCATAGAAGACGCCAAGTTTCGTAAAATGGTAGTACCAGGTGATGTGGTACACTTTGAGGTAGTAAAAGCGCATCGACGTGGAGCTGTTTGGAAATTTAGATGTCAGGCTATTGTAAATGGTGAAGTGGTTGCTGAAGCCACTAATACCGCCATGATTGATGAACGGTCATAGAAAGTAGTGTGATGAATGCACATCCTACCGCATTGGTACATGAGTTAGCTAACATTGACCCTTCTGTCGAGATTGGCCCTTATTGTATTGTTGGTCCCCATGTAACTTTAGGAAAAAACGTGAAGTTGCATTCACACGTCATTCTGGAACAACACGTCAATATTGGTGAGGGAACACAAGTTTTCCCATTCGCAACTATCGGTAAGTCGCCACAATCCCGTCTTTCCTCAGGTGAAGAGATTGGATATGTTGAAATTGGCTGTCATAATATGATTCGTGAACATGTGACGATTCACTATGGTATCGAGCGAGCAGACAAAACCACCCGTATAGGTAACAATAACCATATCATGGTGGGCTGCCACATAGCTCATGATTGCCAGCTAGCAAATAATATTCAGATGGCAAACCATGTTTCCTTAGGAGGACTGGTACACCTTGAAGACTATGTTGTTATAGGGGGACTGTCTGCCATACACCAAAAGGTTAGGATTGGGGCACATGCCATGGTCTCTGGTACTGCTGGTGTGAATGAAGACGTTATGCCTTTTGGTACAGTGTTGACTGTCAAATCTAAGTTGGGTGGCCTAAATCTTATTGGCATGAAACGAAGAGGTTTCAGCCGTGATGAAATCCATGAGATCCGAGGTGCATACCGTATCCTAGCTAAGGACTATGAGGGAACACTCAATGACAAAATAGAGTTAATCCGTAATAAGTATAAAGATTCTCGCCCAATTAGAGAGCTTTTGGCATTTATTGATACTTTACCTCAAAGGCACCTATGCTTACCTCATGAAGAGTGGGACTTCGAAAAGGCGGATGAAATTTATGACAAACTTACTCAAGTCAGTGTTGCCTGAGAACTCTCCTCATCCCCTAGGCCTGGTAGCGGGTAGAGGTGATCTTCCTAGAGCACTAGTCAGAGCTGCTTCAGAGCAAAAACGTCCTCTTTATATTATTGGCTTTGATGGACAGACTGATGCTGATCTTATGCAGGATATACCTCACCTATGGTTGAAACTAGGGGAAGTTGGGAAAGCGCTCACTTATTTTAAAAGTAATGGAGTTCTTGAAGTCGTCATGGCTGGTCATATGACCCGTCCTTCCTTGACTCAGTTAAAACCTGATTGGGAAGGTGCAAAGTGGCTGGCCAAATTGGGCACTAAAGCATTCGGAGACGACAATCTTCTAAAATCCATTGTTCAGATGGTTGAAGCGGAGGGGCTGCGAGTGGTTGGTCCCGATGATATTCTATCTTCTTTACTCGCTCCCGAAGGAGTTCTGACTCGCTGTCATCCTGATGCACAAGCTTCATTGGATATGCAGCGAGGTCAAGAAGTATTGCAACGACTGAGTGAGGCTGATGTAGGTCAGGCTGTTGTTACCCAGCAAGGTTTGGTCTTAGGAGTTGAAGCCATAGAAGGGACAGATGCTCTTATTGAGCGATGTGGTAAGCTTCAGCGCCAAGGAAGCAAGGGTATTCTTGTGAAACAATCTAAGTGGCAACAAGAGCGTAGAGTAGACCTACCTACAGTTGGTTCTAAGACCATAGACAATTTGATCAAAGCAGACCTCAGAGGCTTGGTGATTGAGGCTGGACATACTCTCATGCTTGAAAAACAAAAAATGATTGATATGGCCGATGCTGCTGGTCTTTTCATCACATGTATTCAGGGGGCACGATGTCAAACAAACGACCGCTCATCTACCTGATCGCAGGTGAACCCTCAGGAGATTTGTTGGGTAGCCAGCTAGTCTCTCTATTTAAAGGGAACGGCTGGGACGTTGCAGGCATCGGTGGGGCACACATGCAAGCCAAAGGGTTCACGTCTTTATTTCCAATGGAAGAGTTATCAATCATTGGGGTTTGGGGGATTCTTAAGCGCTTACCGCAACTGCTCTCTCGTATTGACCAAACGGTCAAGGATATTCAGTCAAAGCGGCCCAATGTGTTGCTTACCATAGATTCTCCTGAGTTCAGTTTCCGTGTGCAAAAGCAAGTTCATCGGCATGAGAGTGATGAACGTCCATACCAAGCTCACCTTGTTGCTCCAACAGTGTGGGCATGGCGCCCAGGACGAGCAAAGGCAATATCTCGATTCCTTGACCACCTTTTTTGTTTGTACCCCTTTGAGCCACCACTTTTTGAAGAGCACGGTTTAGAAGCTACTTTCATAGGCCATCCTATTACCCAGGAACCGCTGGGAAATGGGACTCGCTTCCGTAAAAAATATGGGCTCCAGGGTAGTGAGCAAGTTCTGTGTATGCTGCCTGGTAGTCGTTCATCCGAGGTTCATACGCTTTTACCTATTTTTAAAGAGGCGTTATCACGCCTCTACCGTGATCATGCCCATTTGCGTATTGTGATTCCCACTTTTCCCAAGCATCTAGAATGCATCAAGCACCATACATCTAACATGCCATCTGCTCCGATTATCCTCACAACTGAAGAAGAGAGAAGGGATGCTTTTGCTGCCAGCAATCTAGCCCTTGCTGCCTCAGGCACTGTATCGATGCAGCTGGCTCATGCAAGGGTGCCCATGGTTATCGGCTACAAGATTGGCCCATTCCCTCGGTCTTGGATGAAACTTATTCTCAAAACACCATGGGTCTGCATGGTAAATATTCTCCTTGGCCGTCAAGCTATACCTGAGCTTCTTCAGACGGACTGCTCGGTCAATAAATTGTATGCCACATTAAATAAACTACTGGAATCACCAGAGTGTCAATCGTTGGATTTAGCAGAGGCTATGAACTTATTGGTACCGACACAAGGCGTGCCTGCTGAGGTGATAGCTGAAAAGATTTTTAGTGTGTCTAAGGGGTGATTAGTAAAGGCTGTTATAGGGTGAATGTTCGACCATTCAAGGGTTTCAGAGTTAAGAGTTTCAGAATTTCTGAACCTACAGTGATGACTTTCCCTGTTGACAAGCCTAATTTACCGCTATAAGTTCCGCCACAGAATTAATTTATTTAAAGGTTTTAATATGATGAGGTACAGATGCTCAGGGCGATAAGCACCATCAAAGCATCATTTATTCCATTCATATTTATTCTATTTTTCCCTTTTTTATCTTTCTCAGAAACCCTCCGAATCCTCCATTTTAATGATGTTTACGAAATTATGCCTCAGACCGAAGGTGGGCATGAGTTGGGTGGTTTGGCCCCGCTTAAAACGCTGATTAAGCAACACACTAAGAACGCAGCGAATACTATCGTTACCTTTGGGGGAGACTTGCGACCCGCCACAGTTGATGGAAACCCTATGGATTCTCTCGATATGGTTGATATTCTGAATGAGGTAGGTGTGCAGGCAGCTGTCTTTGGTAATCATGAGTTTGACGAAGGTGAGGAGCGGACCTTCAAGTTCATTAAAAATGCTAAGTTCCCATGGCTATCAACTAATATCCTTGACCAACACAACAAGCCATATGGAGGAGCCTCGAAATACCAAATTAAACAGGTGGGTCGCTTTAAGGTGGCTCTCATAGGGCTTTTAACCCCAGAAACCAGCGCTCTTTCATCACCCGGTCAGGGTGTTTTTTTTGCCAATGTTGTCGAGACAGCAAAGTCTACAGTTAAAGAGCTGAAAGAGCAGGGGGTTGATGTCATTGTAGCCATGACCCACCTTTCAATTGCTGAAGACAAAAATCTCATGTCTAAAGTGCCTGAAATTGATCTGATCATCGGCGAGCATGACCACGACCCTATTTCCTTATTCATCGGTGGTCGTATGATCCACAAGTCGGGTAACAATGCAGAGTATTTAGGGGTTATAGATCTGGAGATCACCAAAGCAGATGGCAAAGTCTATGTGCTGCCCCGTTGGCAAATGCTTCCCGTCACAGATATTAAGCCTGATCATGTCCTTGCCAAGAAGATCTCTGACCTTCTATCAAAAGCCAGTCATGAATTCGAAAAGCCAGTGGCGATGACAGAAGTTGCCATTGATAGCCGCAACCGGACCGTACGCTCGACTCAATCCGCTTTAGGCTCACTCGTCGCAGATGCCCTCAGAGAAGCCATGAAGGCTGACATTGGCATTCTGAACGGAGGTTCAATGAGAGGCAACTCTAGCTACCCTGCAGGCTCACAATTGCTACTAAAGCATATTTCCAATGAACTTTCCTTCCAGAATACAGTTGTGGTCCGCGAAATCACTGGAAAAAAGCTACGAGTCATTCTTGAGGCAGCGCTCGAACATACGCCAGACCCGAGTGGAGGCTTCCCTCATATATCTGGATTCGAGGTAACATACGACTCTTCACGGCCTAAGGGACAAAAAGTTGTTTATATGGCCCGAAATGGTAAAGAGGTCCTGATGAAGGATTCGGTGACTCTTGCAACGACGAACTGCATTGCCAATGGAGGTGATGGTTTGCCAGATCTTTCTGATTGCAAGGGAATGGATACAGAGCACCTCTATTCCAATATCGTAACAGATTACCTCCAAGCCCATGCCACGATCACCAAAGATATTCTGAAGCCTCGTGTGGTTGAGAAGTCGATTCCCTCACAGGTGCTCATTGGAGCCTCCTCAGTAGAGCATGTACAGTCATTGTAGTATTTTCATTAATTCGACCTTTTACTAAAGATTGAAATAGACCTTTATTCATGCTATGATTTAAATAAAAAAAAGGTCTAAGATGATTAAAAATTACTTAGCTTTTATATTCACCATTTCATGTCTTGGGGTTAACAAAGCCGTACTCGCTGATGCACAAGCAAGGCCCTTGTCAGCCTTGAACCCTCAAGCTCAAGAAGTTATCACAGATGTAAATGCTGCCGTTAATACTTACACAGAAGTTGGCCTAGAAGAGCTCATTGATCAAATCAATAAGCCCAATGGTAAATTTTGTAAGGAGCTCCAATACGGGCGAACAGGAATATCTTTGATTACCACCGAAGGCGTAATGCTAGCGAACTGCAAGTATCCAGGTATTGTGGGTTCAAACGTTCTTGCGTGGCAGACCCCTGACGGTAAGTTCATTGTGCAAGATCTTATTAAGATAGCCAATGACCAACCATATGGGGCAGTTGTGGGAGAAAATATAACCAATTTGAATCCAATGACTGGCAAGCCCAGTGAAAGAAAGCAATATGTTCGGCGTATAGGAAATCTTATTTTCTTTGGTCACATTTATGATAATACGCCGCTGCACAGAGACTTCAAACCAGCTGAGAATCTCAAACAAGCACAAAATCCTAAGAATGCTAAATCAATCGATTTGAAGGCTATTCATACGGGGCTTTAGGGCTTCAAACCCGCACCAACTCATCCTAACGAGTCGTGTAGCTGGGTGTTTTCATATTCCGTTGCATACGCCAGGTTTTTCGGGTGCCTTCTGAGGCAAAGATAAGAGAGCCCTTACCATGAGTACGGTTTAAGTGGTCCAGAGTGTCCATCAGCACACGGCTGTGCTCTTCTTCAACTTGATCTTGCGACAGAAAAAGATCATATTGCACATAGTCCTGAGGGACCAACCCATCCACCATGACCATGGCTTTTTTGTATATAGGGCCTGGTTTATATATCTTCTCCAATGCTCGTTTTGCATGGCTAATCAATATGCGACTATCATTCGTAGGGCAGGGAAGGTGAATCAGCTGGGAATTACGGTATTGAACGTCCTGCTGCCGGTGCGGATTTGTGCGAATGGAGACAGCTAGTGTGCTGGCCTTGCTTTGTTGCTGGCGCAGTTTTTGACCCAAACGGCTAGCATGATAAGCAACAGAAGCGGAGAGATCTTCAAGGGATGTAATATGCTTGCCAAAGGAACGTGAGGACACCATAGACTTTTTCTTAGGGTTTATCTCTTCCAGTGAGAGGTATGAGAGGCCCTGGAGTTCAGATACTAGCCTGGCCATCACGATATTAAATGTCTGTCGTGCCCACTTAGTGTCAGCTTGAGAGAGCTCATAAGCATCCTGAAATCCCATCTGTGATAGCTTTTCTGCCCAGCGGCGACCAATGCCCCATATATCTTTTAAGGGAAAAGCCTTGAGGGCCTTCTGAATATCCGCTAGGTTTAGCAATGCGTGGCAGGGTAGCCCTTGGGATTTTGCGAGTTTATTGGCTACCTTAGCTAATGTCTTTGTCGGTCCAATTCCTACACTGACAGGAATCCCTGTCCACTGCTTGATTTTGCGATGAATCTCTTGACCATATGTGAGCAGTTCATCTGGAGGAATTAGTGATAGATCAAGGAAAGCCTCGTCAATAGAATAGATCTCCATATGTGGCGAAAACTGACGTAAACAGCCCATGACCCGAGAAGACATGTCTCCATAGAGTTCATAATTGGAGGAAAAAACCTGAACATTGTGCTTTTCCAGTATATCCTTAATTTTGAAATAAGGATCTCCCATTTTGATGCCCAGAGCTTTCATTTCATTAGAGCGGGCAATGGCACAGCCATCATTATTAGAAAGCACAAGAGTAGGCACACTCTCGAGAGCAGGGTTGAATACCCGCTCACAGGAGACGTAAAAATTATTACAATCAATCAGCGCAAAGACCTGTGTCATAGCGTGGAATGGATCACGTTAGTGACCACACCCCAGATGCTGAAATCATCAAAGGATGTAAAAGGAATGCAGGGATAAGCTGGGTTCTCTGGGCAGAGTAGGGGGCCGTCAGGTTTGATTTTTAATCGCTTGACAGTGAGCTCTCCATTGAGAGCAGCAATCACAATAGAGCCAGACTTGGCCTCTAGCGAGCGATCCACAATGAGAAGGTCATCGGGGAAGATTCCTGCGTTAATCATAGAGTCTCCGGCGGCTCTTACAAAAAACGTAGCTTCTTTGTGTTTAATTAAATGTTTGTTTAGATCTAAAGCGCCTTCCACATAATCCTCGGCAGGTGAAGGGAAGCCAGCTTGAACCTTGGAAGCGTACAAGGGAAGGGGGAGGGCTGCCCCACTGGGAGCTGTAGAATGCACAGATTGAATCGTCGTATCATGAGAAAACATGGAAAACCTCTGGCAAACATTAGATTATGGATTAATTATAGAGGGCTGTGGTGGCTATGGAAACCATTAATGAAGAGATTGTGGGGGATACATCACAACGTGAAGTGTGTAAGCCGGAAGCGTTACTGGTGTCTTAAAAAAAGGATTAATTGATTGAGAAGAAAAAACTATTTGCGTCGTTATGGGATGTTTCTGTTCTTGAGGTAAGTCATGAGTGTAAAAGGACAAGGAGATCTTGGTACCTTTTTTAGTCATCTGATCGAGAAAAATTATAATGGGGACACAGAGCTTATCGATTACTCTATTGCAACCTCAACAATAACAGCTTAATACGCTTCCTCACGCTTCGTCGCAGTTTTAAATATTTTCCATAATATATATTATGCGATTTTTATACCATACTCCTTTATCAGCCCAATCAGCAAAGCGTCGATAGACGGTGTTCCATTGTCCATACTCTTTTGGAAGAAAGCGCCATTGGGCCCCGCTACGAACTATCCAAAACACGGATTCTACAAAGCGCGAGCATTGCTTTTCGTCACGCACATAAATGTCTGAATATTCTAAAAGATATTGATAATGTCCTGGTTCTATTCCCTATTTGTTCGTCTCTTCTCCTCTCTTATCCAAGAGAAAGACAGTTACCAATCTTCATCAGAGTCAACTTAATCGTCAAACACAGGTTCTAAAGCCAGCATTTCAAGCATCCATCTATTCATTTCTGATGCTTCAAGCACCTTACTCCCTCGAGGAAAACACCCCTCGTTGGGATTATCTTCGCAGGACACCCATGCTGACCCATTCTTTATAAATTTAAATGAGGCCACAGTAAATGGATCACAAGGGAAATGTCTTTGTCGTTCATTAATATAAACTGTTACCATTCCTAACTCTGGGGCAGCTGTAATGTCTCGAAGAAAATAAGGTATAGTTTCCGATTTGGTAACTCCAATAGCAACGGATTTGAGCTTTGGAAGACGTGGAAGAACGTACGAAACAAAGCGTGCTTCATTCCTACCGGCACCTGATACCGATTGAATATCAACCTTCTCTAAGTTTTGAATGACTGAAAATGAAGGAACTTGGGTGACGTCATCTGTAGCAGAGCCCAACCCATCTACAAATGGATCTATACTCATATCAACATCGCCAGAAATGACTAGACTTGTAAGACCGGTCTGGCCCATAAAATGACAGGGGAAGATTTTTCCAGGCAAGGTACACAAGGCCGCACTTTCATATGTTGCACCTTTTATACGCAATGAGGAAAGACATTGCCTTTGTGATTGCAATTCGCTTAATACTTGACCAACCTCTGAGGACATATATTTTGTTAGGTCAAAATCAATATGGCCACGAATTCGGGCAATCCTAGCTAGAACAAACTTATCACGAATGACCTCTCGCCACCGGGAACAAACTAAACTCAATGTATAGGGATCAAATGTATTACTTCGAGCTGCATGATAAAAAATGAGGGCAAGAACTTCTTTTGGGAGAGTATTGTTTTGACTTACCACAGAGCTCGAGCTGCTAGCGGTAGGTGCAAGGCCTTCTTCAAGCATCTGAGCCTGAATGTTTTTATCAAATGTCTGTTCTGAAACCTGTTTTGACACAATTGGCGGGTTTTCTTTTCCATCCCCATCCCCATCTCCACCAGGTTTCATTGCCAAAGCAGAATGAGAAACTGCGAGGGCCAAAACACTCGAAAACATTAATCTATACATAATATAAAACTCCATTTATTAAATATTCTTACTATAGTAGTGGTTTCTATGTAGTTAGACAATAAGAAATTACAAGCACTTTTTTCCAACTTTTTATGTACTTAAGAGACGATTCATTGTCATTCTAATCAAATCTATTTCGCCTCATTAACATTCTTTTTATCTTTTTTTGGTAGCTTCAACTTATAAGTTACCAATACAGGGGGTTAACATGACAAAAGTAAAAGCATTGAAGCTAAAACAAGACAAAAAACTACGGTTCATCGCGCTGATGATTTCACCGTTGGTGATTGCACTGGCTTATCTTCTCTTTAGTCCTGCAAATGCTTGGGGACAAGAAGGCGATCATCGCTTGAAGCGTAATCCAGGAACTCAGGGTTGGGACCAGCTAAAGGTGAACTTTGGTGATTCCGAGAATGAATCCACTGAGGAAGACACCCAGCATTAAGGTTGTTAGGGTTGCCCGTTAAGCAGCAACCCACTCCTTTTTAACTTCATTCAAATTATCATCACGAATTCCAGCACGAACGGACGCTAATAGCCTGTTCATGAAATTCACATTGTGGATGGTAATGATATTCATCGCGAGCAGCTCGTTAGCTTTAAGGAGGTGGTGGATGTATCCCCGACTCCATGTGCGGCATGCCGTGCAAGGACATCTCTCATCAATGGGGCGAGAATCTTCACGGAAACGGGCATTTCGAAGATTGATATGCTCCCTGCCCTTTGGGTCTTCCTCCAGCTCCTCAAATACGTGGGGTTGTACTAATGCCCCGCCATGGCGTGCAAGTCGTGTGGGGTGCACACAATCAAAGGTATCAATGCCATACACGACACCCGCAAAGATGTCTGAGATGCCACCAATTCCAAGGAGGTGCACCGGGCGGCTGGGCTCAAGATTTTCCATGGCCATTTCAACGACTTCAACCATCTGCGACTTCGAAGCCCCCAAAGATCCACCTACCGCAAAAGCAAAGAATGGATGATTGTTTAAGAAATCCGCCATGTCACGGCGAAGGTCAGGGTAAACTCCTCCTTGGCTAATGCCATAAAGAGCCTGCTGATTGTTGTCCGTTCGGTCAAATTCCTGCAAAGAACGTAAGGCCCAGCGTTGACTTAACTGCATTGACCGCTCGGTATAATTCTTATCTACATGGAATGGTGTGCACTCATCTAATACCACGATCAGGTCTGCTCCTAGATCTCGTTGGACTTGGATGGACTTCTCAGGAGTCAGATTATGGATGCTACCATCCACATAAGACTTAAACTGAGCCCCCTCCTCGCTGATCTTCAGCATTGTCTTGGTTTTAGTCCCCTGCCCTTTACCCTTGATTTCCTCTGCGACACCTCCATGGCCAAGACTAAAAATCTGAAATCCACCAGAATCCGTAAACATGGGACCATTCCAGCCTGTTACCTTTTGTAAACCGCCTAATTGACGAATAACTTCAGACCCCGGCTGTAGCATTAAGTGGTAGGTGTTGGAGAGAATGATCTGAGTCCCCTCCTCTCGCATTTGCTGAGGGGTCGCTCCTTTGATCGCTGCCTTCGTTGCGCAGAAGATAAAGGCGGGTGTTTCCACAATACCATGGGGTGTATGCAGTTGCCCCAGGCGAGCTCGATTTAGGGATGATTGGTAAGTAATATCAAAAGCAAAAGACACTGTTTAATTCTCCTAAACCTGAGCTACTAAGGTCGAAGAACTTATAACAGTAGCTTTTTAATTTGTCAGCAGAAAGTTAAGCTTTGGACTTCTTGCGCGCAGTAATGGATTTTTTCTTATTTTCTGCAAACTTATCATGCTTAGCCTCATCTACCTCTCGGGCCAAGAAATAGCTGATGACAGTACGGATTAAGACAACAGTTCCCAATGTAAGCAACTCTTCCATATTGGGTCTGAGAAAAGTATGCAGGATGTCTGCCGCAATCATGAATTCAAGTCCAAAGAGGATGTAAGTCCCTAACATGGCGCGTATACGATTCGATTCAAGAAAGAACGAATCAAAGCTATGTCTTTTTAACTTCAAGAGTATGAATTCTTTGAGAGATACGACAAACCCCCACAACACAACCAATATGCCTGCTGCATTGATGATATAGCCAATGGCATGGAAGATTTCACCGAATGATTCAATGATATAGTTATACATAGATACTCTCGTTAGTATTTTCTTATCCAGTAACTATAACACAAGAATAATGGTCTGCGAACATCCTGTGAAGGAATTGTATAGGTTAATGAATAAGTTCAAACAGAAATGAGACTCCCTGAGCATGGGTTTTCGGAAAGAATTCTTTTCGGAGCCGCCCTCACCGATCCCAGGGGTGGATCCGAAAAGAATTCTTTTTGGAAGCCCTTGCGGTGACGCAAAAAAAGGC
>CAJQNC010000040.1 GCA_905479605.1 uncultured Alphaproteobacteria bacterium
AAAGAAGCCTTCTTGAAAGAGGCACTAAAAAGGGGTAGCCTCTAAATCGGAATTCGCACTTCACCCTTGAAATTGCCGCTGCTGCCGTTGCACCTCTTCGTGGAGCCCAAATCGAACCTGGTGAATTGAAAGAAATTCAAGCTTATTTTAGCAGCCATATCTGGAATAAGTTTTGGGAAGACACCTCCCGAGGCGGTAGACGAATCCTGGCCCTATACAACCATCCTTCTTTTGGCATTATATTAAGACAACTCATGCTCTTCGCTCCAAAGCAAAATCCAACGTATGAGGAAATTCTCCACCTTATGCTTGCAGGAAAAAGAGATGAAGCAATGAAGTTAATGACACCTAAACTTCCTGACCATGGGCCTCTAGATCTTTTAGGTATGCTGAAAATCACTGGAAGCGGTCAGTACTTTTGGGGGGAAGAAGCTTTTACTGTTGATCAACTCCCCTTCCTAAAAAATATCCTACGGCAAGTTTCCGTTAATACACTCAAAGAAGCTCGTAATATCAACAAGGCCTACCGTTCTGCAGAGAATGCAGCGACAATGCTGCCACTGGCATATGTCCATTTCTGTGGGGATTTATTGGATACATTTCTTTCTAGAAAACCACCGGCCCGAATGCTTACTGAAGGGGAAAAAGGAATTTTGATTGGGCAATTACATCTCATGTTGCCCGATCTTTACAAAGCTACTGAAAAACAATTCCACCTCAGTGTTCCTCCAGCCCCTGAGAATGAGGAGAAGGGGGAAATACGTCAGTTGTTTATCGATCAACTCATAGCTGAAAAGACTTGTGAAGACACTTTGGCTTCAGAGGAAGAATCCCCCTCCCTCGCGCCAGAACTTCACGCTTTGCTAGAAGAAACTGTCAAAGCCCCTCCGCAATATACCCACCCTCTCAGTCCTGCAGAAACTAACCAGCTATTAAACCATCCCGATACCTCATTTCTATCATTAGTCCGCGGCGGCTGTTTTGGCGGCCTGCAAGGCGTTATTAAAGAATGCGGCTATGAAGAAGCCTGCCAACAATACTTTGGCGCTTACCCAGACGCCATGTGGTATTTGGGTGATGAACTTTTTCTTGGAGGCAACACCATAAATGCCCTCATTTCTCTTCTGAAAGATGTAAAATCTTCTGGCGCTGAGAGTGTAAGGCGGCGTTATGAACAAGTTAATGACGCATGTTTTTAATAAGAAATTGTGATTCGAGATCCTGGACCAAGGACAGAATGACGAATATTTCAATTCAATCGACAAGATGGCTCTAGCCAGACCTTTTTCCGTGATCTCGAATCCAGAATATGTGCGCACTAGATTAAATATAACAACCCCTAGCTTTTCCAAGAGTTTTCTGGCATAAGCCTTGATGAAAGCGAGGAATTAACTATGAATTCTTTGGGTTTTGATAAAGCCCCAGCAGATACCCGCATCGTCGTTGCCATGTCAGGAGGCGTGGACAGCTCGGTGGCGGCTGCCCTCATGGTTGAGGAAGGCTACGATGTCATCGGCGTGACCATGCAGCTCTATGACCATGGTGCTGCTGTGCAGAAGAAAGGCGCCTGTTGTGCGGGCCAGGATATCTATGACGCCAAGGTCGTCTGTGATCGTCTCAACATTCCTCATTATGTCCTTGATTATGAGTCCCGCTTTAACCAGGCGGTTATCGATGATTTCGCCGATAGCTACCTCCGGGGTGAAACCCCAATTCCCTGCATTAAGTGCAACCAAACCGTGAAGTTCAAAGACTTGCTAGAGATGGCTAAATCCTTGGATGCCCAAGCCATGGTCACCGGTCATTATGTGCGCCGTGAGGGTCACTTGAAAAATTCTCAGCTTCACCGTGCAGTAGACCACAGCCGAGACCAAAGCTACTTCCTCTTCACTACCACCCAGGACCAGCTGGATTATCTGCGCTTCCCACTGGGCGGTATGCCTAAGAGCGAAACCCGTAAACATGCTGAGCGCTTTGGCTTAGATGTTGCCGACAAGCCCGACAGCCAGGACATCTGTTTTGTACCCGATGGTAAGTACGCCTCTCTCGTCGAAAAACTGCGTCCGGGAGCTTTGGAAGAAGGTGACATAATCCACGTTGATGGCACCATTCTGGGTCGGCACAAGGGTATTATTAACTACACAGTAGGTCAACGCAAGGGCCTAGGCATTAGCTCTCCTGAGCCGCTCTATGTGGTTAAACTTGATCCCGATACCCACACCGTAATCGTTGGGCCTCATGAAGCCCTGGCCACAACTACAATTCAGATTCGTGAAGTCAACTGGCTTGGGGGTAATCGTCCTAAAGACCCCATCGAAGCGCAGGTAAAGGTCCGGTCAACCCGCCCTCCTCTGCCCGCACGAATTACCCTAGGTGAAAAGAATACAGCTACTGTTGAACTCCTCACCCCTGAGCATGGTGTTGCTGCAGGCCAGGCCTGCGTACTATACGATGGTGACAGAGTCCTCGGCGGTGGATGGATTACGGCAGTGTAAAGTTCCTCTCAGGGTAACGATATCCGCTATATTTGTTTGGCATGGGCAATACCAAATCTAAAATTTAAAGTAATACGCTCGTGCCGCTATTGAATTTTGGAAATGATATAGCCTCACAATTTAATGGCCTTGGCCTTGCAGAGCATCTCATAATGAGGTCAGAGTAAATAACTTGACCCTACTCTTTTCTGTTAATGTTTTGAGTGAGAATGACCCATTCCAAAAACATAACTGAATATACTACGTGATCAGGTTTAATCAACCCTCCCTTTATCTCCACAAAAGTGTGGCAAAAGTATTACATTGCTTTACAGCTCATTCAGTCACACAATGGCCCCAGTATAAGCGGGAGTGGAAACTTATGAAAACAAAAACCCCACCGAAAACAACCCAATCAACACCCAAGAAAAAGCTGACCAAACGGCCAACTGGTAAGGCTATTGTAAAGGCAAAGCCTGATCCCACCCGCTATGGAGACTGGGTCAAGAATGGTCGTTGTATCGACTTTTAAGGAGACATCATGTTAGACGTACAAAACATCTCATGCTTTCGTGGTTGCCAAGAATTTTTCTTCGACCTATCCTTTGACGTAGAGCTGGGCGATGCCTGGGTTATCACCGGCCAAAATGGCGCTGGAAAGTCTACATTATTGACAGCTCTCATTGGATTATTTCCACTCTCTGGTGGAGACGTGCTCTGGAATGGTGAACCTCTCGCTGACCACCTGGTTGAGTTTCACCGACAAAGCCTGTTGCTCGGGCATAAGCTGTCCTTGAAGGGGCGTGAAACACCCGTTGAACACCTGCAACGCTGGGCAGCTTATCAGAAATGCAACCCTGATAATATTCCACAAATCCTGGAACGCTGGGGCATTGAGAACCCACACCGCCAACTCCGCACTTATTCCGCAGGGCAACAAAAACGGGTCGCTCTGAGCCGCCTGCTGCTCGAGCCTAAAAAACTTTGGTTGTTGGATGAACCCCTATCCCACCTCGACACCCGAGGCAAAGAGATCTTCGCCGAACTGGTAGCAGAACATCGTCAAACCGGTGGAAGCGTCATTGCCACCACCCACGAAGCTGTCAGCTGGCCTAACATCAAAACTCTCGATTTGGACCAAAATACGCCGCAAATCCAAGCCGCATGACCGCACTTCTCTTCTATGATCTCCGCTGTGGTCTTCGCACAGCAGGAGGGCCTGGTGTCGCCATAGCTGTATTCTCACTTGCTCTGGTTTTATTCCCCCTTCTCATCGGCCCAGAAGCAGATATTCTACGCCGTGTCGGCCCTGGCCTGATGTGGTTGATGGCAGCTATCGCC
>CAJQNC010000041.1 GCA_905479605.1 uncultured Alphaproteobacteria bacterium
CTGACCTGAACAAAATTGAACCCATGTGGGCCAATATTAAACAAAGACTGAAATCTTACTCTGATAATGCAAAGTCATTCATTGATAACCTGGAATACCATTTTACGGATATGTGTAAATGTTAAGATAATCTGCTATACCACGTGAAAGTTCGGGTCAAATCTGATCAATCCGGCGTGGATTTATCTGGCGTGAAAATGTCCATGAATCCTTTCGATGAAATTGCCTTGGAAGAAGCTATTTGTCTCAAAGAAAAGGGGACTGCTACGGAAGTGGTGCTCGTATCTCTAGGGACTAAAGAATGCCAAGAAACTCTGCGTACTGGTTTGGCCTTGGGAGCTGATAGAGCCATTCATATAGATTCATCAGAGGAGCTGCAGCCCTACGGTGTGGCAAAGGCTTTGGCTGAGATTGTGAAGCGAGAGAGCCCTCAGCTTGTGCTCATGGGCAAACAAGCCATCGATGATGATTGCAACCAAACTGGTCAGCTGCTAGCAGGGTTTTTGAATTGGCCACAAGGAACGTTTATTTCTAAACTAGATATCAGTGGACCGGATTGCAAGATTGTGCGCGAAGTGGATGGGGGGCTTGAGACGATTCAGATGGCCTTGCCGGCCGTTCTCACGGCTGACTTGAGGTTGAATGAGCCACGCTATGCGACTCTGCCCAATATTATGAAAGCTAAGCAAAAACCTCTAGAAGAGGTGACGGCTAGTAACTTAGGTGTCGATCTATCTCCACGCATTGAGGTGCTTAAAGTGGTGGAGCCGGTGGTTCGTGGTGGTGGAAAAATCCTCAGTAATGTGGATGATCTTTTGGATAAACTCCGTAACGAAGCAAAGGTGATCTGATGACCATACTGGTGATTGCCGAACATGATAACGCAAAGTTGAAACCCTCAACCCGCAATGTTATCACTGCCGCTCAAGAATTGACCGGCCCAGTAAATGTAGCTGTCCTCGGAAATGATTGCCAGCGAGTGGCTGAGGAGGCCGCAAAGTGTCAGGGTGTTGAGGCCGTGTTCCTCGCGCAAGCCCCACAGCTGGTCCACCCTATTGCAGAGGCATGGGTTCCTACTTTGGTTGCTTTGGCTGCTGGGGCCACTTATGTGTTGGCGCCTGCCTCTACTTTTGGAAAAAATATTATACCACGGTTGGCTGCATCTTTAGAGGTGGCACCGCTTACAGATGTGATGACCATTGAAAATGATTCTATGTTTACTCGTCCCATCTATGCAGGGAATGCGTTAGCAACAGTGCGTTGCTCTGAAACTATTAAGGTGATGACCGTCCGTCCTACAGCTTTTGAAAAATGTGACGGGACTTCAGGGTCGGCAACTATTCAGCAGGTCCCTTTCGTTGCGCCGACGACAACCGTACCAGAGTTTGTATCTCTTGAAGAAAGTAAGTCTGAGCGCCCTGAATTAGGAGCTGCTAATGTGGTAATATCTGGAGGCCGTGGTTTACAGTCCAAGGAAAACTTTAAGATTATCGAGCAACTCGCTGATCAACTTAATGCAGCCATTGGGGCTTCACGTGCGGCAGTAGACGCTGGTTTTGTACCCAATGATTATCAAGTGGGGCAAACGGGTAAAGTTGTGGCGCCTGACCTTTACATCGCAGTCGGTATCTCCGGCGCGATTCAGCATTTGGCTGGAATGAAGGACAGCAAAGTGATCGTGGCTATTAATAAAGACCCTGAGGCTCCTATCTTTCAAGTGGCAGATTATGGACTTGTGGGTGATTTATTTGATATTGTTCCTGAGTTAACGAAGAAACTAGAGAGTTTAAAGAAAGCATCATGACCAAGGGAAATTCAAAACTCATTGAAACAGTTGGTGTTATTGGTGCCGGGCAGATGGGCTGTGGTATTGCCCAAGTCTGCATGGTTGCAGGATTTGACGTGGTATTAACAGACGCCAATGAAAAGGCACTCAAAGTCTCCAGGGAGCTGATTGAGCGGGACTTGGCTCGTCAAGTGTCTCGCAATAAAATGTCTGATGAAAGTATGGATGAGGCGCTCAATCGTATCACCACAGCTGTTGGTCTCGACAGTCACAAAGGTTGCGATCTCATTATTGAGGCTGTTTGTGAAAATGAGAGCGTGAAGAAGGATGTGTTTGCTGAGTTGGATTCCTTTGTTTCCACTGATGCGATTGTAACGTCCAATACGTCCTCTATTTCCATTACAGGGTTGGCATCCTCAATTAGTCATCCCGAGCGCGTTATTGGGCTTCACTTTATGAATCCAGTTCCCGTCATGCCGCTCATTGAAGTAATTCGAGGGTTAGCCACTTCGGATGGGACGTTCGCAGAGATTGAAAGATTTGTTGAAAAGCTGGGTAAGAGCCTGGTGGTCTCACAAGATTACCCTGGTTTTATCGTTAACCGCTTACTTATGCCTATGTTAAATGAGGCTTGTTATGCGCTTTATGAAGGTGTAGGTACCATCGAAGCCATAGACCGAGGCATGAAATTGGGAACTAATCATCCTATGGGTCCATTCGAGTTGGCGGATATGATTGGGCTAGATACATGCTATTCGATCATGCAAGTCTTGCATAAAGGCTTGAATGGTTCTAAATATCAACCTTGTCCCCTTCTTTTAAATTATGTAGAAGCGGGGTGGTTAGGTCGCAAGACTGGCCGAGGTTTTTATGACTACAGTGGTGAAAAACCCACTCCAACTCGATAGAGGTTTCTGATGACAACAAATAATATTAGTGAACTCAGTTTTGAAGCAGCTCTTCAAGAGCTGGAAACTCTTGTGCGTAAATTAGAAGAAGGCAAGGTGAATCTTGAGGATTCCATAGCTTCGTATGAGCGTGGTACAGCTTTGAAGTTGCACTGCGAAGAGAAATTGCGGGAGGCACGTATGCGCGTTGAAAAAATTATGGTAGGGACTCCCGATGGGACACATACAACACAACCATTTGAAACTAGCTAATTTAGAGCAGTTTTCGAACGAACTTCGTTCTATCGCTGATGATGTAGAGGGTGTCCTCGCATCGTTTCTCAACGATTCCACTCAGCTAGGCAGAGCCATGAGCTATGCTGTTCTGGCGGGTGGCAAGCGTTTTCGAGCCTTTCTCACAGTTGCAATCGGTGATTGTTTCCAAGTGAACCGTTCCTATAGTTTGCGAGCAGCGGCGGCCATCGAGTTGGTTCATGCCTATTCTCTTATTCACGATGATCTTCCGGCTATGGATAACGCTCCCTTGCGACGGGGTAAGCCCAGCTGTCATGTAGAGTTTAACGAGGCTACAGCCATCCTTGCAGGTGATACATTGATTCCTATGGCTTTTGAGTTGTTGAGTGAGAGAAAAACTCACCCCGATGGAGATGTTCGTTTACAGTTGATCAAGGCGCTTGCTGGAGCGATTGGACCGCAGGGTATGCCATTAGGTCAGATGCAGGACCTAGGTTTAGAAAGACCGGTTGAGAGCATCGACCAACTTTTGTTCCTTGAACATCTCAAGACCGGTGAACTCATGGCTTGTGCTTGTGAATTCGGTGCTATCCTGGGGGGTGCCTCTGAGTTAGAACGCCAGGCTTTGCGTGTTTATGGTCAAAATATAGGCATTGCTTTTCAAATCGTGGATGATCTACTGGATGCAATAAGCACCACAGAAGATTTGGGTAAACCTACAGGACTGGATTCTGAGCATAAAAAAGCTACATTTCTCTCGCTTCTTGGTAAAGAAGAGGCCTGGGAGAAAGCCAACGACTATGTGCTGCAAGCGATTGACACTCTTACTGTTCTTGGCAAACCTGTGGCCTCTTTGGAAGAGGCTGCTCATTTTACTTTAATTCGTATGAAATAAATCGTATGATTATGCCGGTAAATTAATAAGAAAGAAGGACCTGACACATGGATCTGATTATTCTTCCCCTTATATGGATTGCCAATGCTGTACTCAACATTTATTTTTGGGTCGTTATTGGTGCTGTTGTTTCTTCTTGGTTGGTGACTTTTGGTGTCATCAATACAAAAAACGATTTTGTGCGTACACTTCTTGATGTCCTCTATCGCTTAACTGAGCCCGTCTTTGCTACAATTCGTCGTGTTCTTCCAACTCTGAGTGGTATTGATTTTTCTCCCATTGTTGTTTTAATTGGTCTTGAGGCGTTTCGATATTTTCTTAACCTCTTGGCAGTTAAATTGGTGATGGTAAAGAGTGGCATCTGACGCAAAACTTCTCGATGGCAAAAAACTGGCCCATGGTTTAGAGCATGATCTTAATGGGGCCACTGAACGCCTTATTGCTCATTACGGAGTAACCCCACAACTTGCTATTATTCGCGTAGGTGATGATCCTGCCAGTGAGCTTTATGTTTCTTCCAAGGGGCAGCAAGCTGCATCTCTCGGCTTTCAGTTTCAAGAACGGCATTTTGCTGCCACCGCATCAGCTTCCGAGCTCCATAAGTGTATTAATGAACTTAATGATGATGACAGTGTGCATGGTGTCATATTGCAACTTCCTCTTCCCTATGGGTTTGATAAACATACTCTTCTGAAAGCTATCGATCCGGTCAAGGATGTCGATGGTCTTCACCCCTTGAACGTGGGAAAATTATGGCAAGGCGATTCATCGGGGCTGGTGGCTTGTACACCACAAGGGTGCAAACTGTTGTTGGACACGGTTCACCCCAGCCTGGTTGGTAAGAATGTCTTAGTTATTGGCTGCTCCATCTTGGTGGGCCGTCCCATGGCAGCGATTTTGCTGAATGAAGATGCGACGGTGACCTTGGCCCATTCTTTGACCAAGGGGCTCCCTGAATTATGTCAACAAGCCGATGTCATGATTGTAGCCATTGGCGATCCACTGTTTATTCAATCGGATTGGATCAAGCCGGGTGCGACACTTATTGATGTGGGTATTAATCGTTTAGAGGATGGCAAGGTTGTGGGAGATATAGATTTTGATAATGCCCGCAAAGTGGCGGGTTATATCAGCCCTGTTCCAGGTGGAGTTGGCCCCATGACGGTGGCTTGCCTCATGAGAAATACCTATGTTGCTGCAGAACGCACAGTCATCGTTGATTAAATGTGGAGGCGAGTTCTTAACACTCTCTTGCCAAATCGCTGTCTACGTTGCGAAGTCATCCTGTCGAATGAACCAGGTTTGTGTTCTGAGTGTTGGGCAAGCATGCAGTTCATCACTGCTCCTTTCTGCAGCCAGTGCGGCCTCCCACTGGAAATTGATCTAGGGGAAGGAGCCATCTGTGGAGACTGTGCCACTGGCCAAAACCACTTTTCGCGTATCCAATCCGTCTTTGTATACAATGATACCAGCAAGGATCTCGTCTTGAAACTCAAGCATGGGGATGCTCACTATGGTGCACCAACCTATGCTCAGTGGATGGTGCAAGCTCAAAATGATCTGCTGGATTCAGATTCATTGCTCGTGCCTGTACCGTTGCATTGGACTCGTTTGTTTTGCCGGTGCTATAATCAGTCACAGATTCTAGCCAAGGAAATTTCAGCTCTAAGACCGAATCTCCAATATATTCCTGACATGTTGCAGCGTACTCGTGCCACGGCTAGACAGGGGCAACTCAGCAAGGACCAACGTTATCAAAATCTTAAGGGCAGTATAAAAGTACATCCACGCAAGAAAACTCTTATCAAAGGCAAGCGGATTGTGTTAATAGACGATGTGATGACATCAGGGGCCACCATGAATGTGTGTGCCAAGGCTCTTCTAAAAGCGGGAGCAACTGATGTCAATGGATTAACACTTGGAAGAGTAACTCGAACTTAGGTGTCTTATGAAAGTCGTAATGTATACAACACCGGTTTGTCCTTATTGTGTGCGTGCAAAAGCATTGCTGGCTAAAAAGGGTGTTGATGTTGAGGAACGGGATATAACCACTGATCCCAAGCTGTTTAATGAGATGCTCGAACGCTCAGGTGGCCGTAAGACCGTGCCACAGATCTTCATTGGTGACTACCATGTGGGTGGCAGTGATGATCTTTATGCCCTCGAGAAGTCAGGTGAGCTAGATCAGGTTCTCAAGCAACATGGATAGCTTAGTTTAGAATCTCATCCTCTTTATATTTTATTCTTTGTCAGTTGCGGCTGATATGAAACCCATTATGGAGAAACCCTATGTTAGCTTTAAATGAGTTAGCTATGACCTTTGGCCCCAAACTTCTGTTTGAAGGGGTCACCATGAACCTGCGAAAAGGCCGTCGTTATGGTGTCGTGGGTGCGAATGGATGTGGGCAATCGACCCTATTGAAATTGATTTCAGGGCATGAAGAACCTGCGTATGGAGAAGTATCTAAGCCAAAGCTGGATACGGTCGGTTTTCTGCGTCAAGATCAGTTTCTTCACCCTCACGAGCGTATTCTTGACGTGGTGATGAAAGGACGAACAGAGTTATGGTCTGCCTTAGAAGAAAAAGACCGGTTGTTGGAAAATGATGAATGGAACGATAACACTATTAACCGAATGGGCGAGCTGGAAGAGGTTATTGTAAAGCATGATGGTTATGCTGCGGAAGCCTTCGCGCACACCTTGCTGACAGGACTTGGTATCGTCGAAGAAAAACATAAGTTGGCTTTAAGTGCTCTTTCAGGAGGATATAAATTGCGTGTGCTTTTGGCACAAGCCCTGTTTGATAACCCGGATATTCTGATCTTGGATGAGCCGACAAACCACTTGGATATTATGACCATAAGCTGGTTAGAATCTTACCTTAAGAAGGACTATAAAGGATTGCTGATTCTCGTTTCCCATGACCATAGTTTTATCAATACGGTAGCCACAGATATCTTAGATATAGATTATGGTGAGATCATTATTTATCCGGGGAATTATGATCATTTCTTGCGTGAAAAAGAAGCGGTTGCTGAACAGCGCCTCCACGAAAAAGCTCAGGTTGAGAGACGTATTTCTGAGTTGAAAAGTTTCGTAGAGCGTTTTGGCGCTAAGGCAAGTAAAGCCCGTCAGGCGAAATCCAAACAGAAGGCAATGGACCGTTTAGAGGTACCAGATATCAAGCGCTCTTCCCGAAGAGAGCCGCATTTCAACTTTCAGCAAAAACGCCCCAGTGGGAAGAAAGTTCTGTCAGTTAACCATGTGTCCAAAGCTTATGGTGAAAACCAAGTCTTGCGGGATGTGTCTTTGCAAGTGGCCCGAGGCGATAAGTTGGCACTCATCGGTCACAATGGCGTCGGTAAGTCGACGCTATTAAAGATTATCACTGGCAATATGAAGGCTGATGAAGGAGATTATGAGTGGGGCCATGAAACCCAAGTCGCCTATTTTGCTCAAGATCATCATGAACAATTGGATGGTAGCAAACGTGTGCTCGAGTGGATGCTCTCTCAAGTTGAAGACAAGACAGAAACCCAGCTACGAGCCGCATTGGGTCAGATGCTTTTTCAATCAGGAGATGCGGATAAATTAATCAGTAGCCTCAGCGGTGGTGAGGCGGCCCGTTTGTATTTTGCGAAAATCATTTTGGATAAGCCCAATATTCTTATCCTCGACGAGCCAACCAACCACTTGGACTTGGAATCCATCGAAGCCTTAAAACGAGCCCTCAAATCATTCGAGGGCACAGTCATCTTCGTCAGCCACGATAGGTACTTTGTAGCCCACCTGGCGAACCGAGTAATCGCGCTTACAGAAAGAGGCATTAGTGATTTCCGAGGATCATACAAAGACTACATCTCCAAGTTTGGCGAGGACTATCTCTCACAGGTGTGGCTGAAGGTGAATAATTAATTTCTTGTCTACTCGGCTATCATGTAGATTGAGCCTCTACACCCATACAACTTCCCTCTTTCCATTTTCAGGCGGGGCTGCTAGGTTGCGAGTATGGAAAATACAAGCGACATGCTCTGCCTTTCATTTAATGGTGCTACAGGATTTCTCGCTAGCACTGGCTTCTATTTCTTGTTAGGCACACTAGCAGTCTGCGGGGTGCTGTTCTTCGTCACTCGGGCTTATGTGAATCCCTTATTAATTCGTTTCATTTGCCGCAAGAATCATAACTGGATTCCTGTTTTTAAAAAGCTGCACACACTGAACCAGCTTGCGTATTTGTTTCCAGCATTTTTATTTATGATTGTTTCTACCTATTGGAAAAGCTTGTGGGCATATACCGATCAGGTTCTTGACGCATTTATTGCGGTAAGCATTACGTTACTTTTAGCAAGTATGGTACGCACTGCCAATAGAGTCTACGAGCTTTACCCTCTCTCTAAAGAGAAACCAATCAAGAGCTATTCTCAGCTTGTGGTTCTAATCATTTACATATTCGGTGGTATTATTGCGATCTGCCAGATCACTGATACCAATCCCACCGCTTTCTTAGGGGGTGCTGTAGCTGTTATGGCCGCTATCCTGCTGGTATTTCGGGATACGATTCTCTCATTTATTGCCAGTATGCAGATTGCTGCCAATAACTTAATCATCAAGGGGGACTGGATTGTGGTTCCTGCCTTTGGTGCGGATGGTACCGTGGTTGATATTGCCTTGCATGTCCTTCGAGTGCAGAACTTTGACAAGACTATTGTGACAATCCCTACCTACAAAGTGATGGAGGTAGGTTTCCGCAACTATCGAGGCATGTTTGAATCCGGTGGCCGTCAGATTAAGGCCAGTCTATTTCTTGATTTAAACAGTGTTTCATTTATGGCTGATGAGGATTACGAGAGAATCAATCAACACCCTATGGTGCAAAAATATTTACCCACTGCAGAAGAGTTAAAAGAAGAGCATAATGTCACGGATCTCAATGCCATCACGAATAGCGGTATATTGCGCAGTTATCTTATAAGTTATCTAAAGCAACATCCCAAGATCAACCAAGAGATGATACTGTTGGTGCGCCTTCTTGAACCCACAGCAGGAGGGCTGCCTTTGCAGCTTTATTGCTATACGAGTGATACACGCTGGGTTTATCATGAGGGGATCAAAGGTCATATTATGGAGCATACCCTCTCCTTATTGGATGTGTTTGGCCTGCGGGTTTACCAGAATTCAATGGATACAGATATCGCTGTGATTGATAGAGTCAGTCAAAACATAATGAAAAAGCAAAAGGCATCCTAAGTCATGCGTGCTATCGGCCTCATGTCTGGAACGTCAGCTGACGGTATAGATGCGGCTCTAATTGACACCGATGGATTAAACATTAAGGCCCTTGGTCCAGGTATTTATAAACCCTATCCCCAGCCATTTCGCCAACAGATTCAATCCGCATTCGGCCAACGCCCTTCAGGTGAAACCCAAGATTTAGAACGAGAGCTAACCCTATATCACGCAAAGATTGTACAAGCTTTGTTAGCGCAAGAAAAACTTACCCCAGACGACATTGATGTGATTGGATTTCATGGGCAGACCATCCTCCACTGTCCACCGCAAGAAGGGCAGGTGGGTGAGACATTCCAGTTGGGCGACGGGCAGCTCTTAGCTGAAATCACAGGGATTCCTGTGGTCTGCCAATTCCGCCAAAATGATATGACCCATGGAGGGCAGGGCGCACCGTTAGTTCCTGTGTTTCACCAAGCCTTATCAGAGAGTAACTCCAAGCCGATTTGCGTGGTAAATATAGGCGGAGTCAGCAATGTCACGTGGATAGGTCCAGCTGATACAAATCTTCTCGCAATGGATACAGGTCCAGGAAACGCGTTGATGGATGATTGGGTGAGGCAGCATACATCCCAATCCTATGATATAAACGGTGAGATTGCCGCGTCAGGAACTGCTCACATTGAGTTAGTCCACCACTGGTTAACCCACCCCTATTTCACTCAACATCCTCCCAAGTCACTCGATCGAGATATGTTTCGAACCTGGTGTTTTGAAAATGAAACTTTCCAAAGTCTATTGTTTCCCGATCAGATAGCCACCCTTACAGCCTTCACTGTACAATCCATTCTGCACTGTCGCGCATTCTTATCTGCTGAACCTAGAGAATGGATTGTCTGCGGAGGAGGAGCGGCAAACCCAACTTTGATAAAATATCTGCAAGAGGGTCTTTCTTCAGTGCCCGTCACATCCGCATCACAATATGGTTGGAATAGCGATTTCCTCGAAGCCCATGCCTTTGGTTTCTTGGCTGTACGATCCTTAAAGCAGCTTCCCCTAACATTTCCGACTACTACAGGCGTATCAGAACCAACAACCGGAGGTGTGGCACACAAACCACTTGGATTATCCGTGGGTCATGTGGCATAGTTTCTCCAATCAAAGCCATTGGAGCGCAATGCTCCATGTTAAGGAGTCCACTCATGAAAAAAACTGTAACAATCATCGCTCTTGCTACCGTTGCCATTCTTACAGGTTGTGCAAGGCATCATAGTAATCGGTTGGATTTAGCTCAGGTTGTAGATGTGCTTCTTTTTGACCAAGGTTGGAAATTCCGCACTTACTTTGCGTAACCTACTTTTTGTGCGCCAGATCCCGGCTCAAGGCCGGGAAGACGATTCCTTTTTTTAAATCAACGGGGTGGCTTCATCCCGGCCTTAAGCCGGGGCTGTGGGCCGCATATAATTTTGGAAATTATATTAGTTCTCATCAGAGCCGGACTCGAGTTACATATTTTCATCGGATTCTGACTCGCTTGATATAGTGAAAGAGGATAACGAACTTTCATCAGAACTATCTTCGATTAGAATACTTTCTTCGGAATCTGAAGAGATTATAAGGCTTCCATCAGATTCGTATTCTAAATCCCAACTTTCATCAGAATCATCTTCGATTATAATACTTTCTTCGGACTCTGAAGAAAGTAAAATATTTCCTTCAGAGTCATACTCAACTTGCATCCAGAAAAGAAGATTGGCTGTGTTTGCTAAATCGTCCTGTTTAAATTTAGGGGACATCAGTACCTGGTCTACTGTTTCTTTAAAAGGTGCGCCTGACTTCTTGTTTGCTTGGATTAAGAAACCGAGTATCTGCTCGAAATCTTCTTCATCTCCCCACCACTTTTCTGGGAAAAGAGGTTGAATAGCGTTTACAAACTCCCGTTGATTTTCAGGAGCAATACGAGCAAGTAAGTCAATAGTGTTTACGGTCATTCCTTGCTCAGGCACCGAATAATATGTATCTAACAGTGTAGACCAATCTTGTGGGGGTATCTTACTGAGGATCGACATGACTCTCACGCGGTCATAGATATGCATCCCTATGCTCAGATCATAAACAGTATTAATGTAATCATCATCAAAATCAGAACCCACACGCACGAGGCTATCGATAATCTCTGGGACTAAATCTTCTGCTCGATCGCGAAAATAAAGATTAGAATCAGAGTAGGTCGGGCGATCTAATAAATATAGAACCTCTGTTGGATTTATAAGTGCCTTTACTTTCTTAGCAAACCCATAGTGCTGGTCTGGTTTGATTTCTCCTAGTTTCTCCTTGAGCCAATGGATATGATCGTGGTTCTCTGTTGAGGCATCTCTATGTGCTACCATATACAGCAAAGAAGCAGCTTTCGCGAATTCACTGAAATGGAGAGAGTTAGTATACTTCCACGTGGTTTTTCCGCTTTCTATACTATTTTCAGAAACATCTAATATTTCCTCTCCCCATTTAAAAATTCCGTCAGAAGATTGCATCGCTTCATTGAGATCCCTTATCATTCTATGGTTATCAGTATGATAATAGTATCGGGTATGAGAGGGGAGATTTGCATGTAATTTAATGCTTGTTTTCAAGCGATCATAATGGGTAACTTTAGAGATAGTATTCATTAGCCATATCTGGAAGCCACGGCTCATCTCCAAAGCTCCAAAGTGTTTAAGAAAGCCAAGGCAAGCCATGGTGTTTTTCACCTCAGGTCTTAAGTGAGGTTGAGATAAGCTAACGATATCCTCTAGGCGCAAATCATCTCTGTTATGAGTCCAATCCATAATATATGGATTCCACCTTAATAAAGAAAGTGCTATTTGGAGTTGAGCATTCGGTTCCACACTACTCTCTGTGTTGAGAAGTTTTCCTTCAATGAATGCCTTGACTTTATTTGCTGGCAAAAGAGGAAGATCTCTGGTTTGCAGTTCATTGAGGTTAGCAATAATTGATTTCATAGGGTATTTACTATCGATGGGCAACAGACTTTGATGACCTTTATAGTTTTGGGAAGCCCATTCACGCACTGTTCTACACACCATTTCTTTATTAGATAGACTGTCTCTCAATAACTGAGATGTGCTAGCAAGATTACCATAGGTTTCGAGATCAGGAATGACCTGCGCAAGTGTCGATAAATCGAGATCTGTAATTTGTGCAGACGAAGCTTGTTGGACAGCGACAGCAGAACCTTCATGAACACCTTCTTCTCCCTTATGGGCAAAGCTGGGGGTTGTTAATAAAGAAATTCCAACAACCAAAGACGATGTTGTTGAGGTAAGAGTGGAGGCAAGTAATCCCCTGTTAAAATTAAACATAGTAAAAAACCCTTTTCATACTAATTATGTGTAACATGTAATGGCAGTTTAATGATTTATGTATTCCAGATACGGGCCTGGAATCCGCAAAATATTAATAACTGCTTATACAATATATTGGGATTTGGATTTAGAATATCAAGTGCGGGGGATAAAAAGTTATTCCACCGAGAATGAACTGCCACAACCACAACCTGAGGTCGCATTGGGGTTTCTAACGACGAAGGACGCTCCAATCATCTCTTGTACATAGTCAATTTCTGAGCCATCGAGTAGGTCTAGTGAGACTGTATCCGACACCACCTTCACCCCGTGGTTCTCAAAGATCTGGTCGTCATCCTGAGTCTTGTCATCCAATGAAAATGTATATTGGAACCCTGAACAACCTCCACCCAAAATAGTCACGCGCAGCATGAGCTGAGGCTTCTTTTCCTCCGCCATAAGATGCTGAATCTGTGAGGCCGCTGCCTCGGTGAGTGTCAACTGTGCCATGGTTTTCTATATGTTTTGTTAATACACTGTTATCCTTACTCATAACACAGGGGATTGTCAAATAATGAACCTCCCCTTGTGGGCACTAATGTTTGGGAACGAGAAGCTTCTTTCTAGAACAGAGTGCAGAATACATAAAAGTTTTCTCAAGGGAGTTAGGTTTATTCATTCCCTCCTATAATCGTTCCCCGGGGGCCCAACTTGAATCAAAAAAGTCACTGCCTTTGTGGCACCATGGACCCCGGATAATCCATGAGCAGAGCTCATAGATTTCCGGGGAATGTATCAATTGGTCTAAAGTAGCAACTTTCACTACTCTCAACCATACCTTTCCCCGACACTGCTACCCACATACAAGCCAAGAAAACAGAGTCCCCCATTGTCCCCATGCTCCGCTCATGGTAAAAGCGTGGGATAATGATTTTGATAATGAGTAGACGATGAACTTTTTCCATGAAATTCGAAAGCATATCCTAGCTGCCATCCAGGCTCTGGTTGCAGATGGAGACCTGCCCGAGGGAACCGATGCCTCAAGGGTAACGGCTGAGCCCCCACGAGATGAGAGCCACGGTGATATATCTACCAATGCGGCCATGGTGCTGGCAAAGCCTGCTGGAAAGAACCCCCGTGAGTTGGCTGAGAAACTTGTCGCAAAGCTGCAGAATATCGGTCTGATAGCTGAGGTCAGTGTGGCGGGTCCTGGGTTTGTAAACATCCGCATGGTCGATGAATTCTGGGACCAGCAACTCCTGACCATTCTTGAAGCCGGTGCTGATTATGGCAAGTCCAATCTAGGCCTCGGCGAGAAAATCAATCTTGAATATGTCTCTGCCAATCCCACAGGTCCCATCCATGCGGGGCACGGTCGTGTGGCTGTAGTGGCTGATGTGCTGGCGAACTTGCTTGAGAAAGTGGGTTACGCGGTCACTCGTGAGTACTATATCAACGACGCCGGAGGGCAGGCGAAGAAACTCGCTTGCTCCTCTTACCTCCGTTATCGAGAAGCGCTTGGGGAAGATATCGGTGAGATTCCCGAAGGCTACTACCCAGGTCCTTACCTGAAGGATGTTGGCCAAGCTATCGCTGATCGCGATGGTGATAAATGGCTGAGCTTGGATGAAGAAGAATGGCTGGATCCCTTCCGTGAATTTGCCGTGAATGCGATGATGAGTGCTATCCGAGAAGACCTAAAACTCATGGGAATTACCCATGAAGTCTTCACCTCCGAGATGGACCTACAACGTTCCGGCGCGGTGGATCGTGCTGTCGCTGATTTGGAAGAGCAGGGTCTTTTATATACAGGTGTACTTGAACCACCCAAGGGGAAAGTCGTTGAAGATTGGGAGCCTCGTCCGCAACTGTTGTTCAAAGCGACAGAGTTTGGTGACGACGTGGATCGTCCCTTGAAAAAATCCGATGGAACCTGGACTTATTTCACCGGTGATATAGCCTATCACTACGATAAATTCCAACGGGGCTTTAAGCAGATGATCAACGTCTGGGGTGCGGATCATGGTGGCTATGTCAAGCGGATCGTTTCTGCTGTGAATGCCATTACCCGCGGTGATGGCCGCCTGGATGTTATTCTTTCGCAAATGGTCAACTTCTTTGACAATGGTGTAGCTGTAAAGATGTCCAAGCGGGCTGGCACTTTTGTGACTGTAAGGGACGTAATCGAGAAGGTGGGCAAAGATGTGTTCCGCTTTATGATGGTCAGCCGTAAGTCCGATGCGCACTTAGATTTTGACTTCAAAAAAGTCATGGAACAAACCAAAGATAACCCCGTATTCTATGTGAACTACGCCCACGCCCGCAGCCATTCAGTTATGCGCATGGCCAAGCAAGAATTTCCTGATATAGATCCGACACAGCTTAGTGATGCTCCCCTCAAACGTTTGCGTGATGAGGACGAGATTCGCTTGCTTAAATTATTGGCCGGTTGGCCGCGACAAGTCGAGATCGCAGCGCAAGCCCATGAGCCTCATCGTTTGTGTTATTATCTCTATGAAGTGGCCGGCCAGTTCCATATGCTCTGGAATAAAGGTAAGGATGAGGCTATCCTGAGATTTATTTTACCCGATGACCGAGAATTGACCCGGGCCCGTTTGGCGATGATTAAAGGCGTTCAAGCCGTGATTGCTTCAGGTCTTACAATTTTTGGAGTAGAACCTGTGGAGGAAATGCACTGATGTCATTGCAAGCTCGTGATCGTGAACGCATCATTCAACAACAGCAAGCCCGCCAAGAAGGTTGGACCCGGTGGAGTACTCCCTTTCGCTATATTGCCTTTATTGTCATTGTTGTGTCGATTATCACAGGTTTGTGGTTTCTGATTGAGGAGGGTTCTGAGCCGGTTCCTCAGTCATCACTCCAAACGGTTTTACCTGATGAAGAGCCCTACAAAATAAAAGTGGACGAGCAAGAAATTCTCTCCGTGCGTCATCAAGATAAGCTGGTTTATAGCCGTATTCACAAAGGTGACGACGTGCCGCGGGTTGAACATATTCTGCCCTCTCCTGAGGCTCCAGTCATTGTTGAGGCATCTGAGACACCTTCGGAGGTGCAAGTCATTATTGAGGGCTTGCCCGCCGAAGAAAAGACAGCTCCTGAAGTGCCTGTTGCAGAAGCTCCCACCCCGAAGGTTGAAGCTACTTCTCAGCCAGTAATTGTTGAAGCTGTTGAGATAGAATCAGGACTTGATTCCATTGCCTCACTGATCAGTCAAGAAGGGTTAGCACAACCTTCCGGACCCTTTGTTCAGTTGGGAACCCTGGACTCAGAGGGCCAGGCGCAGCAAGAATGGAAGCGTCTTAAGCGTAAGCACAAGGATATTCTCTCTCAAGACCAGCCCCTGATTGAGCAAGTGGATCTCGGTGAAAGAGGAATTCATTATCGTCTTCGAGTTGGTCCCTATGACAAGCTGGCGAGCGCTCAAGAGGCTGCCAAAGAGTTAAAGGCGCGGAAGGTAGGTTGCATTGTCATCCCCTAAAGCAATTATCTTAGGGTGTGAGGGAACCGCTCTTACCGAAATAGAGCGCCAGTTCTTTACGGAACACCAACCTCTGGGGTTTATCCTGTTTGCCCGTAATATCGAAAGCCCGGATCAAACCAAGGCTTTAGTCGAAGACCTCAGGTCTTGTGTGGGTCATAGCCCTGCGCCGGTTCTCATTGATCAAGAGGGTGGACGGGTGACTCGCTTGCCCGAGAGCCATTGGCGCAAACCTCCTGCCGGTGCGGTATTTGGAGAGCTCTACAAAACCTCTCCACAGAAAGCACTCCGGGCGATGTATCTCAACTATCGTTTGATAGCTCATGACCTTCATGAGCTTGGGATTGATGTGGACTGTGCCCCTCTACTGGATACTCGTGTAGAAACGGCTGATGAGATCATCGGTGATCGAGCCTTCTCAACAGATCCCAATGTAGTCATAGAGCTGGGGCGGGGAGTGATCGCAGGTCTGCACAAGGGTGGAGTATTGTCTGTGATAAAGCATATCCCGACCCATGGACCAGCCGAAGCGGATAGCCACCTGGAGATGCCTGTTGTCGATTGGTCTCTAGAACAATTGCACTCTCATTTTGAAGTTTTTCATGCCCATCGCACAGCGCCTTGGGCCATGACTGCGCATATTGTTTATTCGGCTATCGATCCTGATCTACCAGGAACCTATTCGTCAAAAGTGATCCAGGTGATTATCCGTGATGTTATTGGTTTCGATGGCTTTTTGATCAGCGATGATCTCGGTATGAAGGCTCTCAGTGAATCCTGGGCTGAGCGTGCACAATTTGCACTGGAGGCAGGTTGTGACTGTGTGTTGCATTGCTCAGGAAATATGGAAGAAATGCGACAGGTGATCGAGGGAGTAAGTCCACTTTCAGCAAAAGCACAAGCGCGATTGGATAGAGGTTACCAGCAGGTGAGGCTCCAAAGCATTGACTCTCAAGAAACCCTCGCTGAATATAATTCTCTGATGGACTTAAGAAAGGCCAGCTAATGGAAATGGACACCAGTATTATCTACAAGATCATCGTTTTCGGTTTGCCCATTATCATAGCCATCACCACCCATGAGGCGGCTCATGGCTATGTGGCTCTGCGATATGGGGATGATACAGCGTTGCGCATGGGACGGGTGACTTTCAATCCTCTTAAGCATATCGATCCCATTGGTACAGTTCTGCTTCCTGGGTTACTTCTTCTCAGTGGAGCGCCAATTCTGTTTGGTTATGCCAAGCCTGTTCCGGTGAATTTTGCCCGGCTGAATAACCCCCGTCGCGACATGGTTTTGGTGGCTGCTGCTGGACCTGGGGTGAATATTCTTCTGGCAGTGGCATCAGCCTTGCTGCTTCACCTCACAGGATTTTTCCCCACCTCCATCGCGCAAGTGATGATCGAAATACTAAAGATGTCTGTACTCATCAACGTCGTTTTAGCTGTATTCAACATGCTGCCCTTACCACCCCTCGATGGAGGCCGTGTCGCGGTTGGATTGCTACCGAACTTTATTGCCATCCCACTGGCGAAGCTTGAACCTTATGGATTTTTTATCCTCATTGGATTGTTGTTCTTACCCTCTCTGCTGGGATTGAACTTCAGTTTCCTAGGTACGGTCATTGGGCCACCAGTCTACTTTATCGTTAACCTCATCGCTGCTTTGACAGGGGTGGGGTAGGGAATTTTAGTCGCCCTAGAGAATTAAAGCCTCGTTAATCTCTTTTATATATGGTGATGTTAAGAGGAGAATGCCTCCTGAAAAGCATTATTGTCCACAACTGAGAAAGGAAATTTATAATGGCTATAAAATATCTACTTAACGCAACATCATTCATCTTTTTGGCATGTTTATTCACTTACTCTGCGAATGCGCATGATAGGAACTGCAAGAATGACAAAGCATGCTGCCAAAGTGTGTGTGATAGCCCCTTGTCTTGATGAAAGCAACCCGAGCATATGTATGAACAAGCGCAATTGTAGTGATTGGAACTGTGCTATCGACTCTAAAGAGGTGACTCATCGCTACGCTAAGTACTAAGAGTATAATGCCTTTGAAGGCTAGTATGAGGAAGGTTTTTATATAAACCTGTCCTCTCTACCCATCGCGATCCGGCAAATACTTCATTCATCAGCGTATTCTCAAAATTGTGCTACCGCCTCTGAGATGGTGACCTGTAGTTATGACTTAAATTTGTTGGAAAACTCAAGTTATTCCACTATAATTATTATATGTTGAGTGTGTTTTTTCGTTATTTTTTTTGACTACATATTGTAAATATCGATTTCCTCGTCGAGAAGCTCCATTTCTCTCGCAATCTCGGATGGTTTCTCGAACATGGCGAGGTGAACGACTGCGTCGCCATCCATGACCAGGGGAAGTCTCGAGATACCAATGATCACACCTTCGTGAAGAGATCGAATGTAGGCTTTATTTCGTCCGTAAGCATCAGATACAATACCGACAATATCATTTTTTTGTACGTGATCACCGAGATTATACATTAACCTCAAGCTGCCTCCTTTGGGAGCACGCATCCATACAGAAGAATGAGCAATATATGGTGGTTCTTTGAGTTTAATCACTTGGATATCGCTATTGAGCATTCCCAAAGACACCATGGCATTAAATATGCCATTAATAGCAGATTGAATGACGGGCTCTTCGAAGCGAAGGGCTTCTCCTCCTTCGAATACAATATTTGGAATATTGTTCCGATTCAGTTCCATGCGAAATGAATTGGGTCTGAGAGAAGAGTTCAATACTAACGGAACATTAAAGGATAGCGCTAAATCCTCAACATGAGGTTGATCTAATGTAGCTCTGACCTGAGGATAATTACATCGGTTGATTGCTCCCGTATGCAAATCAATAACATGAGTGCATTTCAAGGCAACTTCGTTGAGTAATATATGCGCTAAACGAGCGGCTAAAGAACCTTGAGGTGAGCCAGGGAAAGAGCGGTTTAAATCTCTGCGGTCGGGCAGATAGCGCGAGTTCCGGTTGTATCCAAAAACATTGATTATGGGGACTGTAACAAGAGTCCCTTTCAACTTGGATATAAGGCGCGGGTGGTTGAGGATGCGTTTGATTGCCTCACATCCATTTATTTCATCTCCGTGCATAGCTGCTGAAACCAATAAGACCGGACCATCCTCCTTCCCACGCATCACTTCGAGAGGGATAGTCATTTTTGTTTGGTCGAAAAGTTGTGCTACCGGTACCTCTTGGCGCATGCGGCCCCCGGGAGGTACAGATAAGTTACAGATGTTAAAATTCTCAGAACTCATGGATATCTCATTTTTTATGTTAAAGCTCTATTATCATCATACCATAGAAATTAAATTTCATGCTCATCAGAAGAATAAACCCAGTTTTCTCTCTTTTGAGTCATATCAATGGTCTCTTTCTGTCGGTCAGTTGTAAATCGCACTATTCTCTGGATTTTATTGAATAAATGCATTAAAAAGAGTAACAGTTTATTAAGTAAGAGAATTTCTTTTACTCATTTATGCAAATTGGAGAACCAAATGGGGTTTAGTTTTAGTCACATTCTTTTAGTCCTGCTCGTGGTCCTCGTCGTTTTCGGCGCGGGTAAGTTGCCAAAAGTTATGGCGGATTTTGGCAAAGGGCTCAAGGCTTTTAAAAGCGGTATGAATGAAGAAGACTCTGCGGATAAAACCTTTTTGTCCGATAAATCAGACGAGCAAAAATGAGCTTTGCTGGTGGGATAGAAATATTCCTCATCGGCGTTTTGGCACTGGTGATCATAGGACCTAAGGATTTGCCGAAAGTCTTATTTGCTTGTGGCCGCTTTTATCAAATGATGAAGAAAACCGCCCAAGGATTCCTCGCTGAATTTGAACAAATTCAAAACTTTGCTGAAGTAGAAGAGCTTAGCAAAACCCGAAAAGAAGAGAATGCAAAAACCACTACTCGAACACCTGATTGAGCTACGCCAGCGGCTAATTTACTGCCTGGGAGCTTTCTTTGTTGCCTTCCTAGTGGCTTATCATTTTGCTCCTAATATATTTCAATTTTTGGTACAACCTCTCGCTGATTTAATTCAAGGACAAGAAGGACGTCGTCTGATCTATACCGGTTTGACGGAGGCTTTTCTCACCTATCTGAGTGTCGCCTTTTTCGCAGCCCTGTTTGTCACCCTTCCGATGATTTTATGGCAGGTTTGGCGATTCATTTCCCCAGGTTTATATAAGCAGGAGAGGGCGGCATTTGCCCCTTTCTTCATGGCGACACCCGTGTTGTTTCTACTGGGTGCGGCCATGGCGTACTACATTGTATGTCCTATGGCGTGGGAATTCTTCCTCAGCTTTGAAACACCCGCAACAGTAGCGAGTTTACCCCTACAATTAGAGGCTCGCGTCAGTGAATATCTTTCGCTTGTGTTGAAATTGATTTTCGCTTTCGGCCTCAGTTTTCAGCTACCGGTCGTATTGGTGCTGTTGGCAAAGAGTGGTATTTTAACAGCGGAACAGCTGGCTTCGAAACGTAAATATGCTTTCCTCGCCATTGTTGTTGTGGCAGCGATTATTACGCCTCCAGACATCATCAGCCCAATAAGTTTGATAATTCCTTTATATGCCCTCTATGAAATTTCTCTGGTTTTGGTAAAAGGGGTAGAGAAAAAATCATTACAAGAGGAACAAGCTCGTGTTTGATATCCGTTGGATTCGCGAAAACCCTGAGGAATTTGATAAAGCATTGCAGCTGCGTGGCGGCGAGGCGGCATCGGCACCTCTCATTAAATTGGATGACGACCGTCGTGAAGTGATTCAGGCGATGCAAGAATTGCAAAACCAGCGCAATACCATTTCGAAAGAAATTGGTATGAAAAAATCCAAGGGTGAGTCTGCGGATGACCTGATGGAACAAGCGGCTAAGATTCGGGAAGACTTACCGCAGTTGGAAGATCAGGAACGTGAATTATCAGACAAACTCAATGATGTTCTGGCCCATTACCCTAACCGTCCTGCGCCAGATGTTCCTCAAGGTGTGGATGAAAATGATAACGTGGAGGTCCGCAAGTGGGGTGAGCCCCATGTGCTTGAATTTGAACCGAAACAGCATTTTGAGTTAGGTGAAGATCTCGGCATGATGGACTTTGAAACCGCAGCTAAAATGTCTGGCTCGCGTTTCGTGATGTTGAAAAAAGGTTTTGCACGACTCGAGCGAGCTTTGGCTAATTTTATGCTCGATGTTCATATCGAAGAATATGGTTACACTGAGATATCCCCACCCTATTTAGTGCGTCCGCAAGCCATGTACAATACGGGACAATTACCAAAATTTGGAGATGAAGCCTTTTGTACCACCAATGATTATTGGCTTGTGCCTACTGCCGAAATTCCTCTGACTAACATTGTGGCAGATGCCATTGTTGAAGGGTTACCCCACCGCTATGTCGCCTATACGCCCTGCTTCCGATCAGAGGCGGGTGCAGCAGGTAAAGATACTCGTGGCATGATTCGCTTGCACCAATTCAGCAAGGTCGAGCTGGTCAGTGTTACCGCTCCAGAAGATTCTGAGGATGAACATCAACGCATGTTGTCCTGTGCTCAATCTATTTTAGAGAAGCTGAATATCCCTTATCGTACATTACTCTTATGTACCGGTGATATGGGCGCAGCGGCTCAGAAAACCTACGACATCGAAGTATGGTTGCCGGGCCAAAATGCCTATCGCGAGATTTCGAGTTGTTCCAATTGTGGCGAATATCAAGCCCGCCGTATGGGGGCTCGTATGCGCGTAGAAGAGGGGGGTAAAAAGAAAACCCAGTTCGTTCACACCCTCAATGGATCCGGCCTAGCTGTGGGACGTACGTTGATTGCTCTCATAGAAAATTATCAACAAGCCGACGGCACTATTGCCATTCCCGACGTTTTACGCTCATATATGGGCGGCCAAGAAAGAATAGCTAAGGAGTAGTACCTATGATGAAATCTCTTGTTTTGACTGCAACGTGTTTAAGCTTATCCCTCGCAGCTTGTGCAAGCCGCCAGGGTGTGCCCAGTACCGCCACATCTTCGAAACCAAAGTTTACTTTGGATCAGGCTGAAACCCGCCCGACTCGCGTTGCCGTTCAAAAAGGGGATACGGTGTACGCATTGGCGTATAAATATGGTCTGACGTCACGCAGCATCATCGCTGCCAATAATCTAAAGCCACCCTATACACTTCTCGCAGGCCAAGAGCTCGAGCTGCCATCTCCTCAAGAGCACGTTGTGATCGAGGGAGAAGATGCTCAAGGTGTTGCTGCTTTTTACGGTGTAGATTTGAAAGTGCTGGCTCGGGAAAATCGTTTAGGTGAAGACTTCAAAGTCCAACCAGGCGATCGCTTGATCATTCCTACAAAGGATACGGTTGCCAACGCACAGGAAGATTTTGGATCCACTATTCAGTCTACTCCCATAGCCTCCTCAAGCTTGGCTCCTCTGAATATGGCGGGTGTACAGCCTCAACAAGATGCGGGTTCAAAACCTGAATTTGATGTGGCAGCTGAAATTAGTCGTGAACGTTTGGGAAAAATGGATATTAAATCAGAGCTACAGCGAGAATTGCAAGGTGAACATCAATCCGATGAAACACCAGCGGTGACACCTGTTTCTGCTCCAGAAGCTTCAGCAAAGGCGATCCAAGCTACGAGTGAAACCAAAGATGATGACTCAAACAATACGGTTCCAGTCCCGCCTGTTAAGGCTGTGGCAGCTGGGACAGCTGCGGTAGCTACAGTTGCTGTAGGAGCTCTATCCAAAACGGCAAGCAGCACACCCTCAGCTGTTCCTAGCCCAATTGCTAAGCCCACAGTGCTAGCGAAAGTGGTTCCTACAAATACACCAGCGCCTGCAGCAGCAAAGCCTGTGCCGGCAGTGGCCGCTCCACGATCAGCCTACATTTGGCCGGCGAAGGGTAATGTAGTGGCGAAATTCGGACAAACAATTAATGGCGCAAAGAATGACGGAGTGAATATCGCTCTCCCCGCCGGTTCACCAGTTCAATCCGCTGCTGCGGGCGAAGTGGTGTATTCCGGCGATGCGCTCAAGGGTTTTGGTAATTTAGTTTTGGTTAAACATAGCGATGGTTATATGTCGGCTTATGGTCACAACTCTAAACTGCTGGTGAAGAAAGGAGACAAAGTCACCCAAGGCCAAAAAATAGCTGAGTCAGGAAGTACGGGTGATGTAAAGACTCCACAACTTCACTTCGAACTCAGAAAAGGTACACAGCCTATTGATCCCATGCCTAAACTTGGGTCATAATCACTCAACTCAAAACAAAGGAGATTAAAATGGATTTTTTATTTACAGCTGCACAAGCAGATACAGCCGGTATCGCCGGATTTGATTTTATGGGCTTGTTGCCTTTGGTCTTGGTATTCGTCGTCATGTATTTCTTACTGATTCGTCCCCAACAAAAGAAGGGTCAGGAAACACGACGGATGCAACAGAGCTTGCAAAAGGGTGACCATATTCTCACTAACGGTGGAATCTTCGGTCAGGTGGCTAAAGTTATTAGTCCAGAACAGGTGTCTTTGGAAATTGCTGATGGTGTGAAGGTGCGCGTTGCGACATCCATGATTGGTTCTGTTGTGCCTGCATCAGCTGCTGCTGGAACATCAACAACGACTGCCACGAAGCCAGCATTGACTGCCGTATCAAATACGACGAAGTCTCCTGCGAAGAAGCCTGCAGCGAAGAAAACAGCCACTGCTGCAAAGAAGACAACAGCTAAAAAAACGTCTACGGCTAAAAAGACAGCATCAAAGACAACGAAGGCAAAATCAAGGGCGGCTTCACGCTAAGCCCATTTGATGATGACTTCATTGCTTGTTAAAAAAAATCACCCCTACTTATTGAAAGTGGGGGTGATTGCTATATCCCTCTTTTCTTTTTTACCTTTTGAAGAGCTGAGTGCTACGGCACTTGCTGCAGTGGGTGAAGGGTTTTTGTGTGCAGAAGCCAAGAAACCTGCGAAGAAAAAGGCCAGTTTAAGAAAGCGTCGTAAGCGTGCTCTTCGTGCTAAGAAAAAAAAGAATGAAAGTATTCAAAAAATTGCCGCTACGACGGATGCGGATACCCCTTCCCAAGATGACGCTTTAAGTGTAGAAAAGAGCGAGAAGAATGAAGTCAGCTCCTCTGTACATAAGCATGGGCATCTGATCAAAGTTAAATAAGAATAAGGTCTGAACATGATTCACATACCTACCTGGAAGAAAATAGTTACCTTGGCCGTATGTGCTCTCGGTTTACTCTTTGCCCTACCAAACATACTTTCCAAAGATGCCATAGAATCCTTGCCTGGTTTCATGCCCAAGGATCAGATTGTTCTAGGGTTGGATCTTCAGGGTGGTGCACACCTCCTGCTGGAAGTGGATGTAAATGCTGTGATCAAAGAGCAAATGGCACTGACTGCTGATGCAGTACGTACAACTTTGCGCAAAGATCGAGTGGGTTATACGAAGCTGACCTCTCGGGGGGATACTGTAAATTTCCAGCTGCGTAATCTTGATGATAAGAGTAAAGCTTTACAGCTTTTACGCGAGATGGACTACAACCGCGATTTTACTGTGACGGCTAATGATGAAGGTTCCATCAGCCTGCAAATGACTGAAGATGCCATTAAACAGCGCAAAGCTCGTGCCGTGGCTCAATCCATCGAGATCGTCCGTCGGCGTGTAGATGAAACGGGTACAGCCGAACCTCTGATTATGCGCCAAGGCGATGATCGGATCCTCATTCAGCTGCCTGGTCTAGATGATCCCACCCGTGTGAAAGAACTTTTGGGTAAAACAGCGAAGCTGCAATTCCGTATGGTGGATCCCAAAGCGAGCGATGGCAAAGCCCGTCCCGGTTCTGAAGTGTTAAATGAATTTGTGGAAGAGGGTGAAGCCTCTCAGAGAACATTTGTGGTTGAGAAGCGTGTTGTCGTGAGTGGCGAAAATCTCGTCAATGCTCAACCGGGATTCCACCCCGAAAATGGTCAGCCTATCCTCAACTTCCAGTTTGATTCTTTGGGCGCAAAGCGTTTTGGTGATGCGACTAAGGCGAATGTTGGCCAGTTGTTTGCCATTGTTTTGGATGGGAAAGTTCTCAGCGCCCCCTATATTAAGCAACCCATTCTCGGTGGTGCTGGATTTATCGAAGGAAACTTCACCGTGCAATCAGCCCAAGATTTGGCTTTGCTTATGCGTTCTGGTGCTCTGCCTGCGCCTCTTAACATATTGGAAGAGCGAACAGTTGGCCCAGGGTTGGGCGCTGACTCTATCGCCGCCGGTGAAGAAGCCACTGTTATCGCTATTGTGATTGTGGCTCTGTTCATGATTCTGGCCTACTACCTTTTTGGAATTGTAGCCAACATAGCCCTTGCCTTTAACATCATCCTATTGTTTGGAGTGATGTCGGCTATCGGTGCAACTCTCACCCTTCCAGGTATTGCCGGTATTGCCCTTACAATTGGTATGGCTGTGGATGCGAACGTTCTCATTTATGAGCGTATTAAAGAAGAGCTGCGCAATGGCCGTCGTGTCATGGCTGCTATTGATGCAGGTTATAATCGGGCTATGGCCACAATCATCGACTCGAATCTCACGACTCTGATTGGTGGTGCACTGTTGTATCACTTTGGTACAGGGCCTATCCGTGGACTTGCTGTCACCCTTTCCTTCGGTATCATCATCTCCATGTTCACTGCGATCTCTTTAACTAAGCTGATTGTGGTGTGGTATTACAACTGGCGTAAGCCGAAAACATTGCCTATTTAAGCGAGGAATCTTATGGCTGCCATTAACTTTATTCCCCACAATACAAAAATTGATTTTGTTGGAAAGCGTTTTATATCTTTCGGCATATCCCTGTTCATCATCTTTGGAACCTTCTTTGAATTATGGTTTCATGATGGTCTTAATTATGGTGTCGATTTTAAAGGTGGTCTGGTTATGGAGATCCGCACAAACGGACCGGCAGATCTCGCTGGCCTCCGCATGCAAGTTTCCGACGTGGTTGAAGGAGAGGCCTCTGTGCAAGAATTTGGATCTCCTAGCGATGTGCTAATTCGTGTCGAACAGCAACCAGGCGGGGATCAAGGCCAGCTGGTTGCCCTGGAAAATATTAAGAATGTGATCGGTGAAAATGTGGAGTATCGACGTATCGAATCGGTGGGCCCCAAGGTAAGTGAGGACCTTCTTAACAACGGTTTGTGGGCAGTTATTTGTTCTCTGGTCGCCATGTTGGCTTATATTTGGTTCCGGTTTGAATGGCAGTTCGGAGTTTGCGCCTTAGCAGCTCTTATCCATGATTGTATCGCTATTTTGGGATTGTTCTCCGTTTTTAACTTGGAGTTCAACGAAGTCGCTATAATTGCGATTTTGCTTACGGCTACTTATTCTATTAACGACACTGTCGTCGTATATGATCGTGTTCGAGAGAACTTACGTAAATTTAAGCGCATGTCATTTCCTGAGATCATTAACCATAGTCTAAATGATACCCTATCCCGGACGGTTCTCACTGCGGCGACCACGTTGATGGCCATTTTGGCCCTCTATTTCTTTGGCGGGCCTGTGATTGCATCCTTCAGCCTTCCCATTCTTGTTGGTATTGCTGCCGGTACGTTTTCTTCCATCTTTGTCGCCGCCCCCTTGCTGCTGTTCTTCTCGATCCGTACGCATAAGATTACAGGGGAAGAGACTTAGATATATAATGAAGGAATGAGGAAAGAGTTCACCTCTTTCCTTGTTTGAACACTGTTCACCGATGCCCCAGAGCATGTAATTTTCGTTTTTAAAAAATAACTACTGCATAAACATTGCATCTTCGCCAAATACTGCATATGTATAATAAAAGAATTGTTATTGTTAATAGGAACTTAAATAGATGCCTGTCCTAAAGCGTTTGAATATGTCACCACTGCTAAACTTCTCTTTCATAGCTGCATTGAGTCTTCCCCTTCCCCTTTTTGCTGGCCCTAACATTACTTACCTTATGGGATACAGCATAGAAAGTGTTGTGAGGTGTAACCCCCTTATTGTTGAACGATATTTTAACAAGCATCCGGAAAAGAAAGCTGAGCTCACTGAAGATCTTGCACTCTTGCTCCGCCAGGATCGGTCATTTGAAGCAGCAGCTCATATAGATGATGACTGGATTGCAGCAAAGGTCTTGAAGTCCATTGGCAATGAAAAAAAACCAGGGATAAGTTGGGTATTTGGTTCCCCTCAAAACCTTGATTGGCGTGCTACTTTCAATCGGAATAGATCACTTCAAGAACACTGGAATCAATTCTTAGACCGTAGTCGGGTAATAGATAAAAAAAGTTTTGATCCCTCCATAGAAATATTCAAAGCTCGCTTTACCCAAGACTGGGTCATTGTTCACTCCTATGTTGACTCTATTGAAAAGGTTGAGCTCGTTTACATACAACCTAAAACCAGTGAATCGAGGTTACCTACTGCTGATTCCCATGGTTCGAAATTTGATGAGGTCGGGCGCGATCCTGTACTAGATCAAGTTCGTGAGTATAGAAAATTCAAGAGTACTGCTCTGAAATCTTCAACTTTTACCAACAGGAGAAAACAAACCAGAAGACCTATAGGGAAACGTCAGTTTGTTTCCTTGAAGTCTGAGGATTCCCCGAAGAAAAGACAGGGTTACCTTTCCATCCACAGCGATATAGCCATCCACAAAGCTCTCGGCATGACATTTGAACTTATTAAAGGGGCTATTGGGGCTATCGAGGGCTATCAAGCACTGCGCAAAAACCCCCACTTTCCATATGCTGACGAGCTTGCTATAGAAGCCTTGGAAAGTATGCTGGCATTCAAATCAATTGGCCAATTTAAAAAGGATGCTTCTAGTAGAGAAGAACTGTCTAAGCCTGAAGTTAAGAAATTTCTCCCATCAGAGGAAACATCTCCAGTCAGTGAATTTGATATCATCAGAGCGAAAGCCTATGGAGCAATGGAGTCACTTGAGAGCAATATTCAGGACACCATCTTGGCTCAACGTGCATCTGAGGGTAGTTCCAACTCACCTCAAGGTACTAGGCATCAGCATATGAAGATACTGAGTGACAAAGGTATCTTGACCACCAGCACACGTATGCTCCTGATGATGGCTGTCAAGCAAATCGAAGTCAAATTTCTAGAGATGGAGAGTGTTGCGACTAAAATGTTTGGAACTGAACAGGCTCAAGCTATGATCCAACAGGCACCGGATTTGCTAAAACTCTACGAAGATGTTGTGGCACTGCGTGAACAAAATGACACCTGGCAGAAAAGCTCTGAGCAACTTCTCGGAGATAAAGCACTTGCAAGTGCACTATCCGATGGAACCTTTCATCGAAAACCTGCTCCTCGTGTGAGACTGCCTATTCCCGATATGGTGCCTGAATCCAAACTTCAATGAAAAAAGGGAGGCTCGAAAGCCTCCCCAGTTCAATGTGCTTCTTATAATTTTTATCTTTGTGCTTAAGAAGCTCCACCAAGCTCGCCAGCTTGGAAGTCAATTGTGGACACTTTACTACCCTGGCTTGCACCAGTTTCATCATAGATGTTGATAGTGTGAGTCCGCTTGAGATAACGGAATCCAAAGAATGCAGAATCTTTGAATGATGTTTGATTTGTATCTCCTGTATTCCCCATTTTGGAGTCCATGGAAGTTACAAAGCAGTTCTCATAGAGGTACTGATCGGTGATTACCATCTTGCCGCCGATGATCTCGATACGGTAAACAGTAATTTTTGCGATCGATGTACCGCCTGCCATCATCTGCTCCAGATAAGTGATGACATCTGTCCGCATCATTTCAAGAATGACGTGGGCAGCTTCTAACTCACCAGAAGCATAGAGGCTATTCGCGGAAGCAGCGTTGACGTTCCGTGTGAGCCCTTCGTTGAAGGACAGAATTTCTTCTGCTGTCTTCAGCGGAGCGGCGATATTGGCGTTGGTCAACGTCGACTTCGTTTGACCGTTGATGTCGACCATCAGGTTTGGTAGAGCTGTTCCCTTGAGTGGGCGTAATTCTCTTACCTTTATATCGTTTGACATTTTTTTTAACCTTTCCTTTTTATCTGCTTATTATGCAGCTGGTTTTGGTAATGCGGCCACGAGACGCAATGAAGCTGTCAATTCTTCCAGTTGGAAGAAGGGTCGTAGATAGACCACAGCCTTATAACATCCGGGCTTGCCGGGCTCATCAAACACATCCACACGACCTTCACGCAGTGGGAATGAGGCTTTCACATCTTGTGGAGCGATGTCAGACAACAAGATGTACTGGGCCAACCATGTGTTCAGATAAGACGCCACGTTATCACGGGACATGAAACTACCGATCTTATCGCGCATCATGACCTTGATGTAGTGGGCAAAACGTGAACAGTTCAACATGTAAGGAAGTCGAGCTGACAACCTCGCATTGGCATTGGCTTCGTCCAAGTTGTACATCTTTGGTTTCTGTACTGTCTGACCACCAAAGAACGTAGCGTAGTCTGTGTCTTTGCAATAGCAGAGAGCCACAAAACCAAGGTCACTCAGTTCTTTTTCACGACGGTCTGTGACGATAACCTCAGTTGGTACCTTCACGGCCAAGTCACCACTTGCAGTCTTGAAAGTATACGCTGGCAGGTCAGCAACCATACCACCACCTTCAGTGCCGCGAATCGCAGCTACCCAACCGTAGTGAGCAAACGCACGAGTGATGTTTTCAGCCATCGCATAGGAAGAACTCCCCCAACAGAACTGAGAATTGTTAGTGCCGTCAACGGTTTCTTCATAATCAAAGCCGTCTACAGGAACTGTGTTCTGACCGTATGGTAGACGCATCAGTACGTGTGGTAGCGTTAATGTGAAGTAACGTGAATCTTCCGATGCACGGAATGAAAGCCACTTAATCGCATCTGTTCCATCAAACAGCTTAGACAGGTCACGAGGTGCACTCATTTCTGAGAAGCTATCGAAGTTGAACAACTCAGGTGATGCTGCGCCAATGAATGGTGCATGAGCCGCTGCGGCTACACCTGAAAGCAGAGTAGCGAGTTCAACGTCCTGTGGTAGACGACCAAATTCAAAGTCACCAACTAAGCAGGAGAAGGGAACTCCACCGTATGTGCCGTATTGCTCTTCATAAACTTTCTTGAAGAGAGCACTTTGGTCGAATTCGACAGCCTTTTCGAGGTCTTTGGTGAGCTCATCTTTGGTTACAACCAATAGCTTGAGTTTCAACATTTCACCTGTCTCGGTCTTGCTTACCAAGCGGTGCAGACCACGCCATGAACCTTCAAAGCCTTGGAAGTCAGGGTTGTGAAGAATCTCATCCATTTGGGCTGAGAGTTGCTTATCGATATCCGTGATACGGGTTACGATAAATGTATACACATCGTCAGGAATTGAGCCCTTAGAAGCTGCTGCAACCTGGTTGCAGAACTCTGTGAGCATCGCTTTCGCTGCTTCAACCTGTGAAGGATCACGAGCTAATTTTCCTTGTGTAAAGAATTGTTGGGTGAGAGTTCCTGCTGATGGAGTATTTCCTCCGCCTGAACCGCCCTTTGCTGGTGTTTTTGCTGTTGCCATTGTTCTTACTCCTTATCTTTTCTATGCAGAGCCAAGTTCTTTTTGCAGCTGAGCCAGCTTAGCTGGATCTGCAATGACGCTACGGAACAAAGCATCAAGCGCGTCATTACCATCCAGTTTGGACAGAATGTCGGACAGTGCCGTACGCTTTTCATAAACTTCATTCATAAAGTCAACTTGTTGCACGATGTTTAGTGGATTGAAATCATCCATGCTCTTCATGCTCAACAGAATGTTGTGCTCAGGAAGATCACCGCCCATAGTGTTTTTCACTTGGAGTGGCACTGTGGCATTCAATGATTCAAAGACATCATTAAAGTTGTCTACGTCTATCTCAACGAACTTCCGTTGCTTAAGTGGTGTGAGTGGCACAGCAGGTTTACCTGCCAAGTCTGCCAAAATACCTACAACGTATGGAAGTTCCTTGACTTCGATTGCGTTACCAATTTCCACGTCGTATGTGATTTGGACCCGTGGTGGGCGTACGCGATCTAAGATATGTTGGGTGCTTTCGCTCATATTACATCCCCGTTATTGTTGTTAAACCAAAAAGATGTAATCGATACATCTTCACTCCAACAGTTTCGCTAAAATACTTTAAGAAAAGGTAAACTTTTACGGTTTAATGAAAAAAACGGGACTAAGTTATTGTATTTAATGTATTTTATTTTTTACAAGAAAAGAATCAATTTTATCTATTTATAAATAATTGTATATATAATTATTTAAATAAAATTAAAACTACTAATAATATTTCCAAAAATTAGATTGCGGTACTAGATCTCGGATACAAGACGGGCAACCCAGGAGAATCCTGGGCTCGTCTACGTTCCGGGATGGCGATCTTCTTTGAAAAACAGTACATCACCTTCGTCCCAGTCTTGGTGTGTGTCGATCCGCGAACGGATCCACACACAGACCAGGATACCTGCTAATTCATCAACGTCGTTTAAGAATTGCTAGCATTAGCCACACGTACAGTTTGAAAGCGAGCTTCATGTTCTTTAACTTCTTGCTGTAAGTGCAACCGTTCCTTCATGAATTGAAGCTCAAGTTTTGCTTTAAGTTCTTCGTCCTGTGTAGATTCGAGAATTTGCTGATGATTCAAACACTTCTCCAAGGCTTTATTCAAGCTATCACAATCATAAGACTTTTGAGTTAATGGATTATACCAACTAGATTCCGCTTGAAGTAACGAATTAACTTCTTCAAGTCTATCATTCAGTCTCTTAACCTCAAGTTTTTGAGACTCTAGAAACGTATCTATATATTCAACGTCTCCGGTTTTAGGGTTATTCATTGAAGTTCTTCCTAAGAGACTGGTTTCAAATGGTCTATTGATCCCTGCCTTTTCAGCTTCTTGATCAATTTGCTCAGTCGTCAGAAAGGATGTGTTTAAAAGCATCATCCAATCGCTTCTGGATTTAGAAGATATCTTTCTCAGTGTGGGTAAAACCGCATGACACCTATCGTTCCATTCCTTCCACAGGTTAAGCGTGTGGCGAGCTGAATTATTTTCTGTTTCATAGGTATTTTTCACGTTGCCTAGTTCAGATACATATTCTTGCATGATCTTAGTTAACGTTTTTTTCCCTTCCCCCGAAAGAGCGAGTTCTTGCAACAAAGTTAGCATTCTCTTTGAAGGGTGAGTGCTGGAAGTTGGATCAGTAAGGAAACTATAAGCAAGCAGAAGGTCGTTTAAAGTATCCTCAACGCTCTGTGTGGGCTCTGTTGGGATTTCTAGGTGGTTAATGAAGTAACTCTGGCGATTGTACTCTTCGATGGCTCGGTGCAAGCCTGGAAAGTTAGCTTTAATAAACTTAAGCCTTGCCTCTAATTGGGCAAGCTCACCATGTTGTTGCAATTGGCTTTGTAGCGCTTTGGTCTCAGTTGTAGCTTTTTCAGTTGAATCATGTATTTCCTCGATTTGGTCTCGCAGAGCCTTCGCAGATGAATACCTGCCCTTAGGCCAATTCCCATAAAAATACTCTAGGCGTTCCTTCACATTGCCTTTGGCTTTCTCCATATATTCCGGTATATATTCACAGAAATTCTCAAGACACATGAAACTCCTATACTCACCATAAGCGGTAGACAACACTCCTTTCAATTGAAGTTCTTCTTTTATAGAATGTCGTACCTTAACCGCTCTCTGTTGTGCTAGCGAACGGCCCTCTTGTGACCAATACATTAGATCATCAACTAGTAAACCGAGATCATGTTGGGGGTTCCTAGGCATTGGGCGAGTTAAGAGCTTTTCCATGGAAAACTCAGATTCTGCCTCGTGATCAGCGGTGTTTTGGGGAAGTAAAAGAGGGTATGAACCTTCTTCAGAACCCATGCTTGGAGGTGTCTCTTCCCCCTCTTTATCTACATTTGGTTCCGTCTCATTCATATCACCTGCATCAGGCATTGTTAGGTCAGGGTACATTCCCTTAGGAACAAGATGTCCATGACTTCTCATGAGTGTGCTAAAAGTATCTTCTTGGAACCAATGCTTATTAGCGGTTTCCTCACGCGTTATCTTAAACTCTTCCACTGGACTACTGTTCCCCCAACTAAATGTGCTGGCCGGCGGACGTGCTGCATTTGCTAATTCTGTAACTTCATTTGTAAGCCGAACCCAGTGTCCATAGGCGTCTTCTAACTTGCGAGCATTGTCTTGGTGTTTCTGTAGGATTACACTAAGGTTTTTTTGAGAGACGAGCCTTTGAATGTCGGTCAATCTATTAATATCTTTCTGCACAAAGTTCAAAGCAGACTTGTCATGAGAAGGTAAGGCATGTTCTTCCTTGGCTTCGCCCATGTGGCGCAGTGGTGAGTTAGAGCGCATTAAACGAACAATATTCGCTTGAGGAGCAGGGGGTCTAGTCAGAAGGGGAGAGTTGAAAATGATGGCTTGGTGTCCATCATTTGGTGTGGTGTGAAGAAGGTGGGATGCAACAACTCCGCCATAGGAATCCCCAGTATAATATACGTAGGTCGGATTATGATCCTTTATGGCACGATCAACAAAGCGTCTGGCAAACATTGTGTCATTTTGTATTGGGAATTGCTCATGCTTTTTTAATGCGTTGATTTTAGAGAGCAAGCGCATTGCCTCTTCCAATTCTTTGGTCATTCCATTTAATACTGGATATGTGTCGTAGTCAAAGTCTGGAAGACTTAATGCTTCATCCTTCTTACAGCCCTGGGTAAAGTCTCGTAAAGAGAGAAATGAGACATTGGAACTGTCGTCGAATCCATCTTCCAGTGTTTCACCCTGTGCTATGAAATTATGAAACCACCGTTTTCGTCTCTCTTTTAATTTGCTGACTAGATCCTCCCAACTCGTCGAGAAATCTCTGGATTTCGGCCAACCGTCAGAAAATTGTGGCTCTTTTTGGCGCCATGCAACTTTCTGATCACTCTTTCTAGACTCGTTAAGCTCATCATGTTTCTTGCGCTCCAGGTCATAGCACATGAGATTAACGTAGTAATGTTTTAGCCTATCAAATTCTAGTATCAACGCTGCTGGGTTGGTAGCATTGTTTCTGGCCCAGTAACGTACCACCTCATGTTCGTAAAATAGCTGGTGCTCAGCTGGAGGAGTCTGCTCTTCTTTCAAATGTCTTAAGCACTCCAATAAAGCAAGCGTATTTTTGTCATCTCTTGCGTGCTGTCCACCAAATCCAAAATAAATATCTCCTTGGGGACCTCTATATGCAACAGCTTGGAAGGCTCCTTGCGTGCTTTTTGAGATTAGTTCATAGTCGCTCAATGGAAAGTCAACTTCAGATTCTGAAGGTATTGCTTGCTGCGCTATAAGTGCAGCTGGAAGGTTGCGCCACGAAACGTCTTTGGAAAAACTTTTCGTAGATCCTTGGTGTTCAGAAATTTCCGGACGAGTTGCTTGAGCGTCATTTATGGTATTTAGCGCCAAGCATGACGTTGAAAAAATAAACCAAGATGTTGCTCGTGCAAATAGGCGTCGTTGTGATAAATTAAACATTTATTTACTCCTCTTAAGGTCAGCCAACCTTATTTAACAATACGTTAACATTAGCCATGTAAATCTTGTTCTGTCAATACTTTATGGACTAACTACCTTACCACCCGACAAAATTGATTCGCTCAGATTTTTTATGCCACTAATATCATTAGTTTTCTACCTTGAGATGCAGTCTTAGTCTTATTATTTCCTATAAAAATAACGAATTACGTCTCCCCGCACTTGATGCGGGGTCCATCTAGAAGCATTATGAATGTCCCTTTGGTGGCACATTGGATCCCGCATCAAGTGCGGGAAACGTAACTAATTGAATTAATGGTGTGTTTTAAGTTTTCTCCCTTGTTTCCATAGATAGAGTGAACGCTATGAATAGACTGTATTTAAAAGTGTAGGGTGGTAAGCGTTTGATGAATGAGGTAGATAACCCTTACTATCTACGATGAGGAGAAGGACACTGAAGTTTCCATAAATCCTCCAGGAGACATGGAGGCTGCAATTCCCCAGCATTATTGCTCCAGCCTACACATTTTTCACCTTGGACTTCCCCTCCTTCGAGATGGCAGTAATCTTCTTGATTTGGAGGGTACTTGGTGAGTGTAACCCCTGGCTTTTTACACTGTCCACGTACTAAACGCCAAGAATCACAAGCTTTATCACTCCAGAGGCAATACTCTGTTTGATTCCCGCCACCGATGTTCATTGAACAAAACCGGCCTCCGGCCTTGAGACAATTGCACCCTGAAGGGTCCACATCGTAGCATTTTCCATCATACCGACAGGGACTGTACTCTTTCTTACATGCTTCTTCAGTAGTAACGTTTTTGTATGGTTCAGCAAGGTTGTCACATGACATATGAGCATTTGAGGGGTTGTTGAATCCACATGCTAGGAGTGGCTGCAATGATAAGGCGAGAATTCTTCATAATGTTTTTCCTGTGGCTCTAAAAAGTCATATATTGACATTAAGAAAAAAAGATAAACATTTTATTAATGCGATCTTTTTCTGAGCCTACCAATTACTTAAGGGCTTATAAAACACCATCCGCGGAGCGTCATAAATACTATCGAAAGCGTCTTTGTTGCGAGGAGTGAACTCTGCCGCCAGAAAAGCTTTTTTCAGTGGAGAGTCATGAGAAATAACGGCAACGATCTGGTGAGCATGATTTTTAGTTTCAGTACTCATGATGGTAGATACGGAACCTGCATCATTACCAAACGCCTCGCAGCAGAGTCGCGTGAAATTGTCTTCGGCTGCACGAAGTCTGAGCAGTATGTCAGAAGGAAGCAGCTCACTATGAAAGCTTTCAGCCCGTTTTCGTTGGGTTTCAAAATGAATATTCGCAAGCACAATTTGCCAGTTATCAGGTAATGTTTTTAGTGGTGTGGTATGTTCATTTTCAGGAAGTGTAAAATGGTCTGATAGAGTGTTCACTAAATCATAAGCTAGATTTAGAGCTTCGGCCATGAGGGGGCATATCACATCCTTTTTAAAAAGAGGAAAGATTGCGGCCAGTCCTCGACCTTCTATAGGCTTGTCGTCTGAGTCATGCGCAGACAAATCTTGCCACAGCTGTAATATATCTCTGTGTTCATCTTTTATGTAGGGTGTTCCATCCTAGCGGCATCCTGTAGGCATACGAGCTAAATCAATATACCCTAAAAGGGAACCATCTTTAGAGGAGGTAACTTTATAAAGATGTTAGAGGGATAAATTCCGGCGGCGGTTATCACGAACCTCCAGCCATGTGTCCAAGTCCGAGCAGTGAGGAAGAGCTCTAGGAGGTTGGTTGGCAAGAGTTTTTTCAAAAGTAGTTTTCTCTGCGATGGTATCAGCGGACTCGAGGATTACGTTCTCTCCGGTTGCTTGAACAACAACAGCTGGTGTTTCACCCGCGTCATCAAAAAATATATCTATCGTCGGAGGATGTCCATAAAGTGGTAGTGTTGTAAATGCAAATATAAAAAAGAAATTTAAATAACCAATCATAGAATAGAGATTCCTAAGAAAAATCAAATCAGCGGGCTTACATAAGCATATTGTTTTAATAAACTCAAGAGTTTGTGTAGGTGTTGAATGAGCAGAAAAATCTTGATCATGAGGGTATCCTATGGCATGTTCCGTGCATTCTACATGCCATCGTAGCTCAGTGGTAGAGCGCACCCTTGGTAAGGGTGAGGTCGTGAGTTCGATCCTCGCCGATGGCACCATTCGTTGGTAGTAATATAATAATAAATATTAGTGTATTTAAAAAAAATTTGAAATTTTATGAATAAAGATATACTGATTAAAATTGGTTCTTAACGGGTACAGTAGTAAAGGTATATTAATGAATACATATTTTAGTCGAATTTCTCTCGTTTCCCTCCTCACTTTAACACACGCCTCAGCATTTGCGATGTTCAATGGTGAAGAGCAAGACAACAAGTCTGGCTCTTCTGCAGTAAGCTCAACTTCCTCGAAAGCTTCCGCTGAGCAAGCCAGCCCTAAAGAACTAGCAAGACAGCTTCTGACAGAGGGGTACTTTGTCCACGCCGTACGACAAAACCCTTTCGATTACGATCTCACATTAACTGCTGGATCTATGCTGCCGATGACAGCTAATTTTGGTGGTATGGCTGAGCGTATGCGCTCATTAATTGGCGGTCGACTCACCTCAGAGGATCAAGAATTACTATCTAGTGCTTTATCTATGGGAGTCCGAACCACTTACTTACCGAACCCAGATCAATTCCGCCCATGTTTGTATTTCACTCTTAATTGCCTCGTTGAAAATCACGCCGGGCTGGACTTATCCAGCTATAATTCCGTGGTCTTTATTCCCACCGCAGAGCTTCTGCCTGATGTAGTCAATTTGTATCCTTCTGATACTGCTGTTTGGCGTAGAACTTTAGATCTTAAAACCATTCCCGGTGCTGTGCTTATGGTCCCTGAATCTTTGTCAACGCCTGAGGTTGATGCGGGGGAATTAAAAGTTATCAGCTATAGTGATGATGTTTCAGAAGCAACCAATCGTTTTCTTGATGAACATACACCAGGTATGCGTATAAGATTAGAAAGTGCCCCTGAAGGTTGTGAAAGTCTTTTAGATCGGGCAATGCTGCAGGGTGCGGATATGGGGCGTTCTGAGCTATTCTCCGAGTTTCTGGCGAACCCTGCTGTTTCATTTGGCCACGAAGCCTCCCCCCTACGGACTGGCATGGGCCCGGTTTTGAAAACCCTCAATCTTCTTGTTAGTGATTTCAATGAAATGTGGAAAATTGGGCTTCTGAAAGAATATCCGGGGATTTCTAAAGGTCCTAAACTCTTAACAAAGTATAGGGTGGAACCCTTTCATGCTCTCGGTAAGGTTCTTCAATCCGAGCTTGAGCGTTTATTGGATCTATTAGATCGACCTGATATTCTTGCTGATTACCTTGAGGTGGAAAAACCAAAACTTGATCGCGCCTTATCAAACTTCGATAACTATATAAAGCATAATACAAAAACAGATAACCCCAAGGAAATAGCACGAGCCCGTAAGTGGCAAACTCGGCCCTACAGCTTTGAGGTTTCCTTGCGTCTCGCCGACTTCCCTTATGAAGTTGCAGCAAAAGTTTTGAATGACAAAAGCCTCGATGGTGTGCGTGAAGAAATGGCAACTCATTATTGGTTTATAAGGTCCTTAAATAGTTTCTATGGCATCGTCCCTGTTGATGAGCGAAACCCTCAAGAGCAGCTCAAGATTGCAGCAGAAATGTTACAAGCCAAACTTCAAGGTGGTGGATTTAGTTGGACCTATGCTCAATATCTAAACTCTATCATGGCGCTAGGTATGGTGAACAAAGGAAGAGAAGATTACAAGAGATTGTATCTTGAAGGGCTGAAAACGCTTGTTCCCACCTTGCCTGCTCAAGGAAGCTTAACCGTTAGAACTGCAGAGGGAATTAACACCGTACTTGTTGCTGATACCCTACGTGGATTCGACATACCCTTGGGGAAGAGTTTTTTCAAAAACGGTCTCAAGAGAGTTCCCACGCTGGAAACGTCACTTCCTGCAAACAACGCATATTAGGAAGTCAGAGATTTAACTGAGCCCTGCTCATGCTTACTAATGAAAGTTCGCAAGCAGTGTATCCAGAATCGTGGTGACTTTTTCGCGGATGTTCAGCCTGTGCACCACAAGATCCACCATCCCGTGCTCATGCAGGAACTCAGTGTTGGACACAACGCTTTTTGCAATGGTCTCAAGTGCTTAAGATTTGATTAATGAAAACAGTGTATATTATTTATATGTAATCAAATATATAGAGGGGAAAATGAAATACTTGTCACAAAAATCTATTCAGCTTCCTCAATGCCTATCTCAGCTTTATCTCATTCGGATAAGTACTACCCTTCAGGCTACTATTCTACTGGCTTTTTTCTTCTTTATTAATGATGCGAGAAGTGCGCCCAATAACCATTGCCTGTGTGTAATCAATGATATTCAGGATACATACGTCCAAGAAATGCCAAGTGGCCAAAAGTCATACGACATGAATGTAAAAATAAAGTCCCAAGAGCAGCATGAATCGAAGAAATTAGGGCATAAAGCATATCTCTGCACCTACAGCACAGAAGAAGTAAATATATCCGTCTCTTTTAAGCATTCGAAAGAATGGGTCTTTCAGGTCTCTCCTCAAGAAAGTCATTGTGATTCAAACAAACATTCCTACGTTCAGTTAACTTGTGTGAATAATAATACCATTCAAGCTACTCTTTTCACTTATGATGATGGGAAGGGGGCATGGGAATCAAAAATCATAGACTCTTGGGTTCAACCTACAGTTTGGTATTATATAAAAGGGTTTCATAAAGGACAGGCTGGACTACTCTGTAAATAATTTCCTACTAAAAATTCCCTTTGATTCAGAGCCTAACCTATGGCATGCTCCGTTCGTTTCATATGCTATGGCAGTTCTGTGGTATTGCACACTCTTGCACCATCCAAACAGTTTGAGGTTGAGGGTTTCAACCAGCGCCGCTCGTGCTAACTAATGAAAGTTTGCGAGTAGCGTATCCAGAATCGTAGTGACTTTTTCGCGCACATCCTTACGGTGTACCACAAGATCCACCATACCGTGTTTTTGTTGGAACTCAGCGCTCTGGAAGCCTTCAGGGAGAGTAGTACGGATGGTTTCTTGAATTACCCGAGCACCAGTAAAGCCAATGACAGCCCCTGGTTCAGCCAGGTGGACATCTCCAATCATGGCAAGGCACGCCGATACTCCCCCTGTAGTGGGGTGGGTGAGTAGTACCAGGTAAGGCAGTCCCGCATCTTTCACTTGCTCAATCGCAAAAATAGAGCGCGGCATTTGCATCAGGGACAGAATCCCTTCCTGCATGCGGGCTCCACCTGAGGCTGGAATCGTAATGAAGGCTGCCTTTTTACGAGCAGCATGCTCAGCGCCTGTGACCAAACCTTCGCCCACAGCCATGCCCATCGAGCCACCGATGAAATCAAAGTCAAACGCTGCTATTACGACTAAGTGGCCCCCGATATGGCCTTCTGCAACAACAATGGCGTCGTCATTGCCTGTTTTCTGACGGGCGGCTTTTAAGCGATCAGGGTACTTTTTAGAATCTTTGAACTTCAGGGGATCCATTTGTACTTTGGGAATCGTAAGCTCATTGAACTCACCATCGTCAAACATATCAGCAAGGCGCACCCGCACAGGGAATTTTAGGTGATGGTCACAGTGGCGACACACATAGAGATTGGCCTCGAGGTCCTTATTAAAAAGCATTTGCTCACAACTAGAGCACTTCACCCATAGGTTATCAGGAACTTCCTTTTTGCCTACCAGGGCATCAAGTTTGGGTCGAACATAGTCAGTAAACCATTTCATCTGCGGCTCCTTATCAAGAAAAATCGTGGCAATGAAACACTGCCAGGATTCCTACCAGATATGGTGCAAATTGACAAGGGTTGAGGTAAAAACCCAACTTCTCCCATAGGGGAAGAGGTAAATATTCTTACGCCACGTCCTTATTTAGGCGCTCACGTAAGCCTTTGCCAGCCTTGAAGAAGGGAACATACTTCCCTTCAACCTGAACACTTTCGCCAGTGCGTGGGTTGCGGCCAACACGCTGATCACGGTAGCGCACAGAGAATGCGCCAAAGCCACGAAGCTCTACGCGGTTGCCAGTTGCCAGTGATGTCGTAATCTCATCAAAAACCAAGTCGACAGCATTTTCCACTTCTTTCAGTGTCATTTGTGGAAATTGGCGTGCCATTTTTTGAACTAATTCAGATTTTGTCATTGTAATTTATCTCCCTGTATACTCATATTATTCCCGATTATATCTTTTTTTCTGTTTTGAAACAAGGACTGCGTCCACTCATTGCAAAAAACTTTAATATTGAGTATATACAAAAGCATTGCTTAAAAAATTATTAACACCTGGAGATAACCATGAAGGTGACACAGAAGGTTCGCAAGATCCTGGCGAATTATGAAAGTGACTGTCCCGGCACGAAAGCCAACCTGGCTCGGATTCTCATGCATGGCAAACTGGCTGGTACAGGCAAGATGATTATTTTGCCCGTAGATCAAGGGTTTGAGCACGGACCAGGCCGGAGTTTCGCTATCAATCCTGCAGCCTATGACCCCCTCTATCATTATCAAATGGCCGTGGATGCAGGCTTTAATGCTTATGCCGCCCCCCTGGGCATGCTAGAGGCGGGAGCCGATACCTTTGCAGGCTCTATCCCCACCATCCTGAAAATTAATAGCTCCAATAGCCTGACCCCTGCAGGAGATGATGCCACTCAAGCGATTACCGGTTCTGTGTCAGATGCCCTACGGTTGGGGTGTTCCGCTATCGGCTATACCCTCTACCCTGGCTCAAATGCAACCCATATGATGATTGAGGATTTGCAAGCCCTTACGGAAGAAGCGAAAGCAGTAGGCCTTGCGGTCGTTGTGTGGTCCTATGCTCGTGGTAATATGTCCAAGGATGGCGAAACGGGTTTGGATACCATTGCTTATGGGGCTCACATGGCGGCTCTCACTGGGGCTCATATCATCAAGGTTAAGTTGCCAACGGATCATCTGGAACAACCCGAGGCCAAGTCCGAATACATCGCACATAACGTGGCTCGTAAAACTACTACTGATCGGGTGCGTCATGTGGTTGAGGCCTGTTTTGCAGGACGCCGTATGGTGGTGTTCTCAGGAGGGGCAGCCAAGAGTTTAGAAGACGTATATGATGACGCTCGTGCGATTCGCGATGGAGGTGGCAATGGATCGATCATCGGCCGCAACGCTTTCCGCCGTCCCCGTGAAGAGGCTATGACAATGATTGATAATCTGATTCAGATTTACCAAGGAAAGATGTAAAAGGAGATTTCCATGCGTATTAACGGCAATGCCATTAAAGTTGGCAACCTCATCCAACATAAGAACCGCTTGTGGGTGGCCACCAAGACTCAGCATACCCAGCCTGGTAAAGGCGGGGCTTATTTGCAAGTTGAGCTAAAAGATATTCGTGATGGCACCAAGCTGAATGAACGATTCCGGTCTTCTGAGGCTGTTGAGAAAGTCCGCTTGGATGCAAAAGTCTACCAATACCTCTTCGAAGAAGGAGACATGATCACGCTGATGGACAATGACTCTTTTGAACAAATCGTAGTTTCTAAAGACCTGGTAGGTGAGCCCGTTGCTTTCATCCAGGATGGTATGGATTTGACGGTCGTATCTTACGAAGGTGATATTATCGCAGTGAATCTTCCCGACACGGTGACTATGGAAGTCGTCGAAGCTGATGGTGTGGTCAAAGGTCAAACGGCATCGTCTTCTTATAAGCCCGCTAAGCTTGAGAATGGCGAACGTATTATGGTGCCTCCACACATTGAATCTGGGACTCGGGTGGTGGTTGATACCTCTGAAGGTACCTATGTTGAGAAGGCCAAAGACTAAATATTTTTTTAAACCGATTTTAAAGAGAATAGGATATGTCCATGATGATGCGACAAACTGGGGTTTTTGCCTCTTCTGCCAATTTAACAGTAATGTGCAATGCAGCCTTTAAGGCTGCCCGCGGTTTGATCCGAGACTTTGGCGAGGTGGAAAACCTGCAAGTTTCACGGAAAGGACCCGGTGACTTTGTGTCCTCAGCCGATAAAAAAGCCGAGCAAGTTATCTACAAGGAGCTCAAGAAAGCTCGTTCTAACAATGGTTTTCTCATGGAAGAAAGCGAGGAAGAAAAATCTGATTCTGGGTTTCGTTTTATTATCGATCCCCTCGACGGAACCACCAACTTCCTGCACGGTATCCCTCATTTTGCTATCTCAATTGCCCTTGAGAAAAATGGCGAGGTAATCGCGGGCGTGATTTTTGATCCCATCAAAGATGAAATGTTCATAGCTGAAAAAGGCTTTGGTGCCTATTGTAATGATCGCCGTATTCGGGTATCTGGGCGTAAAGATATCACCCAGACTCTTTTGGCAACAGGTATCCCTTTTGCGATGCATTCCAAAAAAGAGATGGAAACCTTTCAAAGGTCCATCAACGTCATGATGCCGAAAGTCGCCGGTATTCGCCGTTTCGGTGCCGCCTCTCTTGATTTGGCTTATGTTGCTGCAGGTCGGTATGATGCTTACTGGGAATCAGCTCTTCAACCGTGGGATGTGGCCGCAGGTCTGTTGATTGTGAAAGAGGCCGGAGGTTATGTGACCGATCTTCAAGGCGGAGATAAAGTGCTGGAAAAAGGTACCATCCTGGCTTCCAACAGCAAGCTCCATGGTGGGTTGCTGAAAGAGCTGAAGCCGTTGTATGCAAAAGAATAACACACGACTTAACGCTTAGTCTCCCCAGAAGACATCAGTTATGAGCCAGCTGTTCTCCGAAATATTTTCAGGGTCATACGTCTTCCGCCGGCAAGTTTCATTACCCCAACTGACCATTGAAGGGCATGCATACTTTGAACCGATGTCTTTTGAAAATACCCTTTATACTGAAAGAGGTTATTATCAATTAAATGGTGTGAGCCGGGATTGCTTCCAAAAAAGAATATATCGTTGGAGCCCATCACGTTTATCTATATTAAAAGAAGATAAGCAATGTCTTCACGAATTTGACTTTGTCCATGATCAGCACTACCCCATAATTTTGAAACATACTCATCGTTGCCAAGAGGATCTCTATAAATTGATTCTAGATATTTCAACAGTTGATCAGTTCTCAACCTTTTATCTCATACAAGGGCCTTCAAAGAACTACATGATTAGTACACTTTTTACCCGTCAATTTTAAATACAGTCTTTTAGTAATTTTTACCCTATCTCTGGAAAAATGGGGAGATGCTTTAGCTCAGTCAATTACCTTTTCCGCACTTGATGCACTACTGGCCGGTTTAAAAAAATATTTATATTCAATAGACTACGTTCCCCGGCCCCCGAGCCGGGGCCCATCTGGACATCTGGGGGATACCCCCTTTGAGGCGAGTTGGACCCCAGATACAAGACTCACTACCCCGCCAAAGCCTGGGCTCGTCTATGTTCCGGTGAACATTTTCTTGAGTTTTAGAAGGATTTTAAACCGGCCATTACTGCATCAAGTGCGGGGAGTCGTCATTGACTGCTCTTATAAAGATTATAAAGCGAAGTCCCTGCCTCAACGTAGAAATATCATGACAGGAGTGCTATAAGGAATCTGAGATCATCAATTTTGTTGGGTGGTAAGTGTCGAAGGTAAACAACAGATTTTTATAATAAAAAACCCCAGCCTGTGCCGGGGTTTAATGATATCAAAACTGAATGAGAAGATTAGATCTTCGTCAAATAAGCACGATTCATCCGTACTTGTTTGCGATCAGGGTGATTGTATGGCTTTTTAGCTTTGTACTTCTTATAAATGGGGGCCTTAATGGCTTTTGTATTGAGACTAGTATTTTTGATACCAAAATATGTATCAAGCTTTTGTTGTGTTTTTATAGCATCAGCTGTCGAAACTAAACCCAAACCCACAACGATGGCACTCATGAAAAGAACACTATTTTTTAACATAATATAGCAGATTATCTTAACATTTACACATATCCGTAAAATGGTATTCCAGGTTATCAATGAATGACTTTGCATTATCAGAGTAAGATTTCAGTCTTTGTTTAATATTGGCCCACATGGGTTCAATTTTGTTCAGGTCAGG
>CAJQNC010000042.1 GCA_905479605.1 uncultured Alphaproteobacteria bacterium
TAAAGCTTTAAACGATCCTCTGACTTCAGGTGGTGATACTTTCTCCGCGACATACTTTTCTCCTGTTATTTTTTTTCTAAATTTTAACAGAATGTCGCTCTTCAGTTTTGAATGTGCCTAAGTGGGTGTCTCTTGTTGGAAAAAAGAATTGTCCTCGTATTGGCGTTAATTTTTCTGTGAATCAAATTCTTGATGAAAAGCATCGCCAGAATGTGCAGTATATCCTCAAAAGTGCCCGTGTGCCTATTCGCCTCTTAGAACTAGAAGTGACAGAAAGTGTCATTATGGCAGATCCTGATCGCATTATTAATAAATTCAAAGAGTTCAAAGATATGGGAATAGGCCTCAGCATTGATGATTTTGGCACAGGTTACTCTTCACTCAGCTATCTACACAATTTACCATTTGATACACTTAAAATAGATCAATCCTTTGTCAGCCGGATTGGGATCGACAAAAAAGCTGAACGCCTGATTTCGACAATAATTGGTCTGGCTGAGGACATGGATTTAAAAACTGTTGCAGAAGGCGTTGAAACTTTACAACAGTTTGGGATTCTTCGGGACATGAATTGCGACTATGCCCAAGGATTTTATTTCGGCAGCCCTATGCCTGCCGATGAGGCCACAAATGTGTTAATAAACCATAATACCATTGACTTAGAGTCACACTTCAATGAATTTAAAAGGGGCCCAAAATACAACCATTACAGCATTTCTTCTTGAAATTGAATCATCTCTAAATTCTACTCTTGCTGTTAACGTTTTGTTTGGGGTTTGATGGGATAATTAAACCATGGAAGAACAATTATCTTAAAAAATAGAAAGTTAGGTCTTCCGTGAACAAGAATAAGTCTTATAATAGTGCAATTCGTACAATTGCCTCCAGAACTAGAAGGAGCACGACATGGCAAAAGATGAAGGTGAAGATTCCAGAGGAACACTCTATTGTTCGTTCTGCGGTAAAAGTCAGCATGAAGTCCGCAAACTCATAGCTGGACCTTCAGTTTTCATTTGCGATGAATGTGTAGATCTTTGTACTGATATCATCCGCGAAGAAAGCAAGGGACCCTTAATGCAGTCTAAGGACGGCGTTCCCACTCCAAAAGAAATCTTTAACGTATTAAATGAATACGTCATTGGCCAAGAAGCCGCTAAACGTGTTCTGTCTGTAGCTGTGCACAACCACTATAAGCGTCTCGAGCATGGATCGAAAACAACAGACGTAGAGCTTACCAAATCTAATATTCTATTAGTTGGCCCAACCGGTTGTGGTAAAACGCTACTGGCTCAGACTCTAGCACGCATTATCGATGTGCCTTTCACCATGGCCGATGCCACCACACTCACCGAAGCGGGTTACGTGGGTGAAGACGTAGAAAATATTATTCTCAAGCTTTTGCAAGCGGCTGACTATAATGTAGAGAAAGCCCAGAGAGGTATCGTTTACATTGACGAGGTTGATAAAATCTCGCGCAAATCTGACAACCCTTCCATCACCCGAGACGTATCTGGTGAAGGTGTGCAACAGGCCCTATTGAAGATTATGGAGGGTACTGTTGCTTCCGTGCCACCTCAAGGAGGACGTAAACACCCTCAGCAAGAGTTCTTGCAAGTGGATACAACGAACATTCTCTTCATTTGTGGTGGCGCATTTGCTGGCATTGATAAAATTATTTCCGCCCGTGGCAAAGGAAGCTCTATTGGGTTTGGTGCGGATGTACGCCAGGAAGAACATCGCAGGATGGGGGATGTTCTTAAAGAAATGGAAACCGATGACCTTCTCAAGTTTGGCTTGATTCCTGAATTTGTGGGACGCTTACCGGTGGTCGCAACCCTCACTGACCTGGACCAGGTCGCCTTGATTGAAATTTTGACAGAACCGAAGAATGCATTTGTCAAACAATACCAACAACTCTTCCGCATGGAGGGTGTTGAGCTGACCTTTACCGAGGATGCACTCAAGGCCGTCGCTGACCTTGCCATTGTGCGAAAAACAGGGGCACGTGGCCTAAGGTCTATCCTAGAAAATATCCTCCTTGATACCATGTTCGACTTACCTTCACTGGAAAACGCTACTGAGGTTGTCATTAATGAAGAAGTGGTCAGAGAAAAGTCAGAGCCGCTGATCGTTTATGACGAAGGTAATCGAGATACCAAGCCAAAGAAGAAAAAGGCGGCGAGTAAGAGTAGTAAATAAGGATTAGAGATTAGATTCTATTTTTAGGAGCGTGATTTCTAGCGTCTAGATATTACATTTCCTTCAAGGTCATGTAATCTACTTTGCCAGTCCCTAGGAGAGGTAACTTATCAAGGGTAACAATATCCCGTGGTATGAACAATTCTGATAAACCATGGGCTTTGGCAGCTTTCGCCAACTCAGGGCGCGTCACTCCCTTAGCATCCGTATACAAAATCAGCTGCTCTCCCTTACGGGGATCAGAGCGAGCAACGATCGCGTTCAGGTGCTCTGGATATAATTGAGTGACGAAATCTTCAACAGCTGTGAGTGAGACCATCTCACCTGCCACTTTGGCGAAGCGCTTGGCTCGTCCCTCAATTCTTACCCGACCTTCTTCATCGACACTGACAATATCACCTGTATCATACCACCCCTTCTCAGGCGGAACCACTTTACCGGGGTTATCGGCAAAGAGATAACCCAGCATGATGTTAGAGCCTTTCACGAATAACCTTCCACCCCGCTCTATACCAGGCATAGGTTCAAGGCGATATTCAATACCCGGCAAGAAGTGGCCCACGGTACCAGACTTGTTATCCATCGGTGTGTTTACGGCCAACACAGGGGAAGTCTCAGTAGCGCCATAGCCCTCAAAAATGCGGGCACCGAACTTCTCGCTCCACTGCTCACGGGTTGAGAGCTTGAGCTTTTCAGCCCCGGCAAACACGTAACGTAAAGAATGAAAATCATAGGCATGGGCGACGCGAGCATAGCCGTTGAGGAATGTATCAGTTCCAAACATAATTGTGGCATTGGTGTCATACACCAGCTCAGCAACAATGCGGTAATGGAGGGGTGATACATAAAAGAATGTGCGAATCCCTGTGAGCATGGGAAGAATCATACCTGCAGACAAGCCGAAGGAATGGAACAATGGAAGTGCATTGAAGACGATGTCTTTGGCATTAAAGTCTACCACCGCATCCAGTTGAGCTCGGTTGGCTTGCAGATTGAGGTGGCTGAGAACCACCCCCTTAGGTACACCTTCGGAGCCGGAGGTAAAAAGAATCACCGACCGCTCGCTTGGAATTTGATCAGCATTCAATATACGCAATGCCCGACGAGGCCAGATATAGCCCAGCAGTCCAAGAGCCTTATCCCTTATAGAAATTTGACCTTTAAGATCTTCCAGATATATAAGTTCTAGCCCCTCCTTCTCGAAAGCCTTCACCATATCCTCCAGTTTGCCTTTTGCAATAAATTGTCGTGAGGTCACGATATGGGTGAGAGATGCTGTTTTGCAGCAGGAAACTGCGTTCTTTAAGCCCGTAGAAAAATTGAGAAGAGCTGGAATCTTGCCACTGGCCTGACAGGCCCAAAAGCTGACGATCATGGCATGGGTATTGGGTAACAGCAGCCCCACATTGGGATTGGGGATGGATTTAAAATAGCTTCCCAGGGTAAAGGACTTCAGCAAAAGCTGGCCATAAGACATGGGCTTGCGCTGAACATCTTCACTGATAATATGGCGCCGACCGTACAGTTGTGCTGCTTCGATGAGAGATTTAAATAGAATTTTCTTCCTATATGACGTCTCGAATACCATATCTGCCATAATTTGATATAGCGCCCTACCCTGCGCTTCCCGCCGCTGACGCCCCATCAAATCTTGGGACACACTAATCTTTTGGGGAGGCATCACCGTCATGCGAATCCGAGGGAAGAGTTTACGGATAGCCTTAGATCGGCTGAAATAAGTTTTGTCCGCTCCTTCGATGCAGATCGGTAAGACGGTACTCTCAGCCTTATCAGCCACCATCCCCGGCCCCTGATATACCTTCATCAGTGAACCCGTCAAGGTCAAGCGTCCTTCAGGGAAAATAAGAATCTTCTGATCTTTACGTGCTTCATCGATTAAGCCACGCAGTGCCATGGGGTTCGCCGGTGACATCGGAAATATATCTACAAGCACCAGTAGTGGCTGCAACCACCATTTCTCAGCCATAAGAGTATTAATAGCAAACAGCGGCTTTTCAGGAAGTACAGCCGTGATAATTAACGCATCAAGAAAGGAGGTATGGTTAGCGATTATCATCACCCGTTTGCCAGCCTTCTTATAATTTTCGAGGCCTTGAACCTCGAGGCGGAAAAAGAACTTCAGCAAACCCAATAGAATCCAACGCATGGTGTCATCTGGTAATATGCGGAAAATATAGAGTGTCACCACAATCTGCCCTAATCCTAAGAGGAAGAACAGAGTCGGCACAGATGTTCCTAGGCTAAGGAGGACTGCTGCAATCCCTGAGGCTATCACCATGGCAGCAGCGTTGATGACATTATTGGCTGCAAAAATCTGAGCTCGTTGTTTGATCTGACTCCGCACCTGAATCAAAGCATAGAGTGGCACGATATAAAGGCCTCCCAAGAAACACAGGGCAAAAA
>CAJQNC010000043.1 GCA_905479605.1 uncultured Alphaproteobacteria bacterium
TTGATGAGATCGTAGATAATTTGAACAACAGGCCTATGAAGGTGTTAGAGTTTATGACACCCAAAGAAGCCTTCTTGAAAGAGGCACTAAAAAGGGGTAGCCTCTAAATCGGAATTCGCACTTCACCCTTGAAATTGCCAGGATTAAACATGCAGTTCTTTGCTGATTAGCCATTGACTCGACCTCGTTTCATTTGTTCTAACCTATTCATATACGAGTTCAAAGATCTTGAGAATATGCAATTTAAAGAACCCCTTCTAGAAGGCAAGCTGATTCAGCGATACAAGCGATTTATGGCGGATATCCTCCTGGATTCAGGAGAGGAGATTACTGCTCACTGCCCTAACTCAGGGGCAATGCTGGGTATTAAGGATCCTGGTATGCGGGTGTGGGTGTCCCGTGCCGATAACCCCAACCGTAAGCTTAAGTATACCTGGGAGCTTGTGCAGGAAGGGGACACGCTGGTGGGAGCCAATACCGGCCACCCCAATGCTTTGGTGGAAGAAGCGATCCGTAATGGAGTGATCAAGGAGTTACAAGGCTATGAGCACCTCAAACGCGAAGTCAAGTACGGCCAGAACTCACGCATTGATATCCTGCTGGGTAATCCTGGAGTATGTTACGTTGAGGTGAAGAATGTTCACTTGAAACGTGAGAACACAGCCTTTTTCCCTGATTCTGTAACAGCTCGGGGTGCGAAGCATATGCGTGAACTGTCGGATATGGTTGACGCCGGTCATCGTGCGGTAATTGTTTATGTGGTGCAGCGGGGTGACTGTGAAGCCTTCCAAGTGGCTGGGGATATTGACCCTACCTATGCAGAGGCGTGCCATCAGGCCTTTGAAAAAGGTGTTGAGCCTTACGTGTATGCTTGCGATATGACCCTAAATTCGATTACACTCAAGAATCCTTTACTCATGAAACGCTAGAGACTAATGAATACAACTGACTACGAAGAAGACGATCGCGCTATCCCTCTTCATGATGATGAAGGGTTTGAAGGTATGCGCAAGGCCGGAAAGCTTGCAGCCCAAACCCTGGACTTTATCACGCCCCATGTGACAGACGGTGTGACGACTGAAGAGTTGGACCGACTCTGTCATGAGTTTATTCTTGAGCACGGGACGATTCCAGCGCCCCTCAACTATCGTGGATTTCCTAAGTCAATATGTACGTCTGTGAATCATGTGGTTTGTCATGGTATTCCAGGCCCTAAGAAATTGACTAAAGGAGATGTTCTCAATATCGATGTGACGGTCATCGTTGATGGCTGGCATGGTGACACCAGTCGCATGTTCACCGTGGGTAAGCCGCCTATCAAGGCGCAGAAACTGATAGATGTCACCTATGAGGCAATGATGCGAGGCATTGATGTGGTCAAGCCTGGCACTACCACAGGGGATATTGGGCATGCAATCCAAAGCTATGTTGAGCCCAAAGGCTATTCGGTCGTGCGAGATTTCTGTGGCCATGGTTTAGGGAAAGTTTTTCATACAGCCCCCACAATTTTACACTATGGCGTTCCTGGTACAGGACCTGTTCTTGAAGAAGGGATGTTTTTTACCATTGAACCAATGATTAACATTGGTCGTTATGATGTGAAAATCCTGAATGATGGCTGGACAGCTGTTACACGAGATCGTTCCCTCTCAGCGCAATTTGAACACAGCCTGGGTGTGACAGCCGATGGGTGTGAGATCTTTACATTATCAGAGTAGTTCTAACTACGTTCCCCGGGGCTGAGGTGAGTACGAGTGGAGCGAGTGTCGCGAACCTTAGTACCCGGGGTCCTTGGTGCCTCAAAACTTTGATCCTTCAGGATTCGAGATGGATCCCCGATACCCTATTCGCCAAATGCTGACTGCGCTCGCAAGCTCACATGGCTTCCGGGAAACGTATTGATTGGATGAAAGTTGAGGGAGCTCTCATTCACTTTGTGGTATCTAGTTATAATTTTCAGTAGGTTACACAGACTATCAATCATTTAATGCTTGCAAATTCTTTAAAAATATTACTAATAGTTAAGTGTTGGTATTAGAAGCATATAGGAACCGAGTTATGGGATTTTTAAAACAACTAATTTCGCTGAGCCTTATCTTCTGTATTGCGCACAGCAGTGTTGCCTTTGCAGGTCGTCATGGTCATACGAGCGATGATGAGCAAGGTGGTGGCGGGTCTGCAGCTGTCACAAAAAAGACCGTAGTTGTTAAGAAAAAATCAGATTCTAGCTCGTCAAATGGATCTTTAAGTGGATCCCCAAAAACCTCTCCCCGAACATCACCAAGGCTTGATACCCATGACTCTAAGAAGAAGTCTGATAATGGACTCACCGGCCTCCCTTCTGTTGAAGAAGGGGTCGTTTTTCATTTAGAAATGGATCCTCTAGTAGAGAAAACTGAGACGAAAAGCTCCCTCTCTTCCAGTGATGGAACCCCTGAAGAAGAAAAAAGAGACCCACGCTCTCAATCCCCAGAAAAGCATGATGTAGGTTCATTAACGACCCATTCTTCGTCTTTAGGTACGCAATCTTCCTCACCACACTCGGAAGAGATTGTTGGCTCTCAATCTTCCCCACTTGATTCTAGCGATGACCCGCTGGTGTCTTCAGCGAAGAGCCCTTCACGTTTTGATTCCATGTCCAGTCCTCAAAGTGGTGGCTTTCGTATGGTGCCAATGGTCGTGGGGACTCTTGTACAACCAAGTGATGTTCTTGAGGAACAGCGAGGGGAACCTGTCTTACTGAGCTTGACCGCTAACCATCTAGACCAAGAGAGTCAGAAAAGGGATAGTGCGGAACTTGTTTTAAAACAAAGAGATCCTTCAAGCAGATCTTTACTCCTCGAGGAAGGTATGTGGGGCCCTATGGGGTCAGGTGTCTTTTCCCATGACAGGCGATACGATACTGATGAGGAGGATCTTGGTAAGTCTCCTTCCGAATTGGATGTTGTAGTTCTATCAGTTTCTCCTAAGCTTAGGATGTCTCTGCTCAAGCGTGCGAAGTGGCGGATAAGACTTGGATGCCCTTCCCTCCACCCTTGTGGTCCATCTTGGAAATATGGTGGCTATGAATTTTCTGACGGGGACATGGATGTAATCGAGCGGGTCTTGAGTAAGAATGTGAATATCTCGTTGCACCAGCTTGCCCAACTTTACCCTGATACTGAAGGCTTAAGTCCATGCTCCATGGATAAGCTTCACTACTTGCATAGTGATATATCCTTATTTATCAGGAGACTATTTAGTGGTTGTTGTAAAAGTGATGGGGAAATTGGAAGTATTCAGGAAGATAGTAGAGAGGTTGATCGGGCTCTAGTCAATGAGGTATCACCTCTCTTAAGATCCATAAGTGTTCGTGCCCTCGAAGAAGGTATGGCTGACTTTGATATAGAAACTCTAGACCTTGATTCAGGAAGTAGAGCAATGTTCCGGTTTATGAATCGTGAAGTTTTCGAAAACCGTTGGTCTTTTGTGCAGTGGCTCACTGTTGTTCCGGCAACGACTATAGGTGTGTGGGCGTCTTTAGGAGCTGTTCCTGTGCTTTTGGTGTCTACTAATGATTTCTTTTATGACCGTCTACATTTAGCTAATAAACTCGAGACACCTATGGGTCAGGAATTCTTTGTATCTTGGGTGATGACTTGGTCAATTTTAAGTAATATGCCTAAAATGAATGGCATCATTACCAAAGCCGTTTCTCCTTCTCAAGGAGAGTTTACCAAAGCCATAAGTCGCGTTAGGTGGTGTGGAAAAGTTTTTATTTGTGGGGTTTTTGCTGTAGGTGCAGCAGCCCTGTCTGGCTTTCTACTGTTTGATGCTGAGCTTACTTTTGAAGAAAAAGCTATAGCCCATGGGTGGAGTACGGCTCCGATGAGGCATTTTCTTGAAAATAGTGCATGGGCTTACATTTTAGAGAGCTATATATGGGCTTTCGACGAAATATATAATGACTCCGGAAAACTGAAAAATATTGGGCAGGGTATTGGAAAGGCGTTTCGGTGGTGTTTTGGTAGTATTATATCTGATAAAAGAGATGATTCGCCACGTTCAAGCTGCAAGTGCGACACGGTTTAAGGGCAATTTCAAGGGTGAAGTGCGAATTCCGATTTAGAGGCTACCCCTTTTTAGTGCCTCTTTCAAGAAGGCTTCTTTGGGTGTCATAAACTCTAACACCTTCATA
>CAJQNC010000044.1 GCA_905479605.1 uncultured Alphaproteobacteria bacterium
ACCCTCTAGCAATAATGAATAAAGCTTTAAACGATCCTCTGACTTCAGGTGGTGATACTTTCTCCGCGACATACTTTTCTCCTGTTATTTTTTTTCTAAATTTTAACAGAATGTCGCTCTTCAGTTTTGAATGTGCCATGATAAAACTGCATTTTCATTCATGAGCTTTGTACATCTTGCTGCTATTTGTATTTGGTTAAAATAAATGTCGACAGCTCCTAATAAAAGTTATTTTACTATAGTTTCCTTGGCCGAGTAGAAATTCTTACTCACCCGGCTTGATAAGGATGTTGAAAAGAAGACAGTATATGAAGGCTCTACATCTCTTGAAAATGAGGATTTTAAAACAAAGCTCTATGTAATTGACTACGCGTCTCCACCTGCTGCAAAAGAGTTTGATGTTGCTCATGCTCCCTCAAAGGAAAGAACGATTCAGGCCCAACACATCCAGGAGAGAGGCCATGAAAGGAGCCCTCATAATCTTAGAAATCGTATTTCTAAAGCTCCTGACAAACAAAGTGATTGCCACACCATATCAATCTCTTATAGCCAGTGAATTTGAAGCTGCCTCTAAGCGGGATTCTAACACAGACATAAACTCATGTCTTGGAAGACCTGGGGGGATGGCTTCTAGAAATTCAAACGTCACCATACCTGGCTTTTTTAGAAAGCTCTGCCGGGGCCAAAAATAGCCTGAATTTAGTGCCAAGGGAACCACAGGGATTCCCAGGTTCTTGTAAATACTTGCAACCCCAGAGTGATAGGTTCCCGCCTCTCCAGGAGCCATGCGTGTCCCTTCGGGAAATATAACGATCGGTTGTTGATTATCGATGGCAGCGCGACACGCTTTCAACATCAACTTCAAGCCCTTGCTCCCGTTAGTTTTATCCCTGGAGATAGGGATCATACCCAACCTTTTAAAGTACCAGCCAAAGAACGGAATCCACATCAATTCCTTCTTCAACACAATCGCGGGGTCATTGAGAAGATAGGTAAAAGCCATAGTTTCGAGAGCGGATTGATGTTTGGAAGCAAAAATTACACGCGCAGGGCGGTGATTCTCTTCTCCTTTAAGCTGAATACGAAGCCCCAGCACATGATGCATCAACCAAAACATACCTTTAATCCATATCTGAGTGGTGATGTATGTCGCTTTTCGCGAGATCAGCAAGGCAGGTGACATCAGAACGCTGACCAAGAGGGCCCAGATATAAAAACAAATATTGAAGAGAGTTGATCGAAGCATGATCCCCAAACACTAAATGATGTAACGGGCACCGTCAAGTTAATTTCGATTCCTGTATAGGTTCAATACATATGAGACTCATGGGGCCTCTCGATAGAAGTCATTAATATACTCGAAAGGCGTCTTCATATTCAAGTTCGCATGTGGCCTGTATGAGTTGTATTTCTGCACAGCCTTCTGTAGCTCGCAGTTAATGGCTCCTGCAGAGTCAGCGAGCATATCTGTTCTGGCATAGAAAAATCCTACGGTAGTGAGGAGACCGATGCGTAAATCGTTATTGAGATTCTAAATAAGTGCGGAGAGCAGTAAATTCGCAAAACCATCCATAATTTAGCCTTGGACAGGCCTCTATTCACTCTTTTGAGGGATATTTTTCGATTGTTACCTTGTTTTGGGCGCACCTCTCCTATCTAGGTCGGCTGAAGATTGAGATCTTTTCTGATGTTTGTGGCTCTCACAAGATTATATAGCAGATCAGTTTAATATTTACACATATCCACAAAGTGGTGATCGAGGTTTTCGATGAATGACTTAGCCTCGTCATAATAAGACTTCAGCCTTTGTTTAATATTAGCCCACATGGGTTCTATTTTATTCAAGCCCGGAGAGTAGGGCGGTTGGAAAAGGACTCTGCACCCTGCAGCTTCAATAATCTCTATGGTACGCTTAGATTTATGGAAACTTGCACTGTCAAGAATGACAACTTGACCTGGCTTTAGATCTGGAACCAAACATCGCTCTACCCAGGGATTAAAAACGTCTGTATTCGTATATCCTTTAAAGTGAAATGGAGCGATAAATCCACCCCTGACATATCCAGCTATGAGTGTTGTTCTTGAGACATATTTACCGGATATTTCCCCATAAACCCTTGCGTTTCTGGGGCCTCTAGCGTATTCTCTATATTGAGAATGATCAATGCCACTCTCATCTAGAGAGACTAAATCCTCAGGATCGAGCCCTTAGATTTCTGCTAAGAATTCCTGCCTTTTGTTCTCGTCTCGCTCTTTGTAAAGGGTGGTTTTTTTTACGGGTTATCCCAAACTTACGCAGAGCGCTAAAAACAGAGGCTGCTGTCACACCGAAAGAAGCTCCAATCTCTTTCAGATAGTGATCAGGATGTTCATTCAGGTAGGCAAGAAGACCGTCCTTTGTGAGTTTCCGTGTCGAACGAACCTTCGGACGCTCCTTGATCTCAAGCCCACCTGTTTCCTTGCGGAGCTTGATCCAGTTAAATAAGGTCTTCGGTGAAATCTTAAAAGCTTCACACACGTCTTTGCGAGACTTTCCAGAATCCAGGAAAGACATCGCACGAGCTCGTAGCTCTATTGAGTATCCATAAGCCATACTAAAAGGTACAACATATAAAGCGTAATTAGTAAACTTAAATGCTATACCAACTCAATCCCAAGGTTATGGAGTAAAAAATATAGGTTCCCCCTTCGCCAACTAACAAACCCCACTCCAAATTTACAGGTTTGTCGGGTTTGTCAGTTGGCGAAGGGGGAAGACCGTTTGAATTTCATTGTTTAGTACTTGGTTTTAAGAAGGGTAAGATCCTATTTGAATTTCTGGCGTATCCGGGAAAAAACCATTAACTTGCGCATTCCATAATCTTGTATAAAGTCCACGGCGTTCGAGTAAATCCTGGTGTTTACCTTCTTCGACGATCGCTCCGTCTTCAAAAACCAAAATACGATCCATTTTCAACAGAGTCGAGAGACGGTGAGCGATGATAAGGGTTGTTTTTCCTTCCATAAATGGCTTCAAAGTTGTAAAAATCGAATCCTCAGAGAGTGAATCCAAAGCTGACGTGGGTTCATCAAGAATTAAAATAGGAGCTTCTTTCAGCAAAGCACGGGTCATTGCGATTTTTTGTCTTTGCCCAAAAGAAATGTTCGCCCCCTTCTCACCAATTAATGTCTCATATTGATCTGGAAACTCCTTGATAAAATCATGAGAAAGAGCTTTCTTGGCGACATTCAAAATCTCATCATGGGTGGCTTTTGGTTTCGCATGCAAAATATTTTCTCTTATGGTTTGATTGAGAAGGCCTGAATCTTGAGAGAGGTATATCATCTGATCTCGTAATGACTCCTGTCCAACATTTTTAATATCCTGACCGTCTATTTGAATACGACCACTTTGAAGGTCATAAAACCTTAGTAGAAGCTTGATAAAAGAGGTTTTTCCGGCTCCAGAATATCCAACAATTCCTATCTTTTCTCCCCCCTGAATATGTAATGATAAATTCTTAAATAAGAGAGGATGCCCTGGGTAGGAGAATGAGAGGGAATCTAAAAGAATGTCTCCTTTTGTAAGGATTAATTTTTTGCAATGAGGAGCGTCTAAAATCTCATGGGGAGGAGAAAGGAGAGAGTAAGCTTGTTGTGCTTCTCCTAGCTCTTTGTACATAATCACAAGCTCGTCTGAAGCCCACCATGCAAGTCGTCTCATGGCAAGTGAAGAAGCTGTAATAAATGCAAAGTCTCCCAGGGTAACCCAATTCTTGGACCAACCATAAATTAATCCCACAAACATCAGCACAAGCATACTCAATGAGAGTGTCGCTTTTATAAAGTGAATGGAAATGATGCTTTTCTTAAGATGCCTCAGAGCAGAAAACTCTTCTGAAAGGGAGGTGTAAAAGCGAGACCGTACCTCCTTGAATAGCTTTAGAAGAGTGATGTTCCCAAAGAGATCCGTGAGGCTTTTAACAATAGAATGTTTTTTTATTGCATGATGCTCAGCCACAGAAAATTTTCTGATAGAAAGAATTAATGTTAATCCGACGAATAATAGGTACCAAATCAGGAAAACAAGAGAAAAATACAGGCTGATTTGAAGAGAAAGACAAAACGTAATGATGAAGGAAATGGTTACAGGGATGAGCCCATCGAGGGAGGCTTTAAAGATTCTGTCAAAATTATCCACGATACTATTAATTTGACTAGCAATATGCCCGGATTGATTTCTCTGGAAGAAGTCGTATGAGTGTCCTTCCACATATTCAAACAGATTTTTACGCATTTCAGTTTTTACCGGAGGTAAGAAATATAACCTTAAGATATTTGTAAGAACCGAAACAAGCTCAACCACAATAACCAGCCCTATATATAAGAAGGCAAGCCCTCCGATTGTATGAAAAACAGCTTGATGGTTCGAACTTCCTTCAAGGGTGTCAATGATAAGTTTTACAATGTAAGGACCAAGTGACTCTGACAAAGGCCATATGATAGAAGTCAAAAAAATGACCCCGAAAAGCAATTTTTGCACTTTCATATTTGACCAAAAAAACACCCATAAATTCTGAGGTAGGGAGAGAGGAGAGGGCTTTTTCTCAACGTACCTATGCATTTAAACGGCCTGCGAGTCTGTTTTTATTAGAGTTGCGGTATCTGCAAATGATTTTAAACATCATTGTTTTGATGATTCTTTTGCCGCGGGGCGTTTTATGCTTTTTAACTCTTTTTTATAGAAGAAAAAAATATTACCTTTCTCCTCCCAGAAAAAAACACTTTCCAGAAAGTGAGGCCAACACTTTTGATTTGGGGCAATTCCCATAAACCTCCCCGCAAAAACAGCCACAATATAGTCATGGGAAATGAAGGGGTAAAAACCCGGGTTTTGTTGCAAACTCCCCAAGCAATAGGAGAGAAGTGTTAAGCAAGCTTGGTCAGCAGGGTAAAAGCCATCCATCTTCTCAAGAGAAAATAATTTTTTCGAAATTTCGACGACATCATGTTTCAAAAAGGATTCCCAAGCCAATTCCGGATCATGAATAAATACACCAGGATCACCGAGTAATGGGCTTTCTTTAATGGATTTTGAAAGAGAGTCATTTGCAAAAAAATGCGCGGTTTCAAGGCAGCGCGGAATGGGGCTTGTTTCGACGGAAATAATATTATTTCCTAAACATTTAGCGAGTTTTTCAGCTGTGACTCTACCATTAGGAGTCAAAGGAATCTCGTTCCCAGGTGTACCAAGTTCGATTTCTCCTCTCTCTGAATGCCTCATTAACATCGCAACAGGTTTATCTTTTGGAAGATCAGGATAGAGGGTGTAAAGGCACTCTTGTGACTCAATATATTGATTTAAAATCATTTAAAACCAACTTCTAAGAAGGAAGAAATGTTAGAAAGGGGAGTCACTTTTTTGAGAGAAAGCTTGGCCTCTTCCAGCAAACATTTCCATTCAGGTAAAGATCTTTCTTTTCCTCCTGTGGTGGCAAGCATATTAAGATCTAACAAACCTCCCATTGGGGTTTTCTCATCTGTGACCATTTCAATGATATAGAGCCGGCCGTTGGAGTTTAGTGATTTTGAAGCCTGCTTTAAAAGTTTAAGCGCTTCTGAATCTTTCCAATCATGCAAAATTCTGCACATGATCAGAGCATCGAATGTCTGTCCCCAATCTTCAAAAAAGTTAGAGCCTAATAGATGGCATCTCTTTTGCAATTCCTGAGGAATCTGAACTAAACGAGTGACAGAGGGAAGATCTAGCAATGTTCCCTCTAAATGAGAATGTGAGTTTAGGATATGGAAAAGCAAACTTCCCAACCCTCCACCAACGTCAAGAATATTTTTGTGTTGAGACCAGTCAATTTTAGAGGGCAGATCTTTATAATCATTCAAAGCATAGCCCTCCAGGGCCTTGTAGTATTTTAATTGCTGGCTTGGCGTTTTCTGAATATCCAGGAAATAGTCAGGAACTTCTTGACCCGGATCACGTAGAATATCAGGGAGTGTCTTCCATATTTCCAGATTATTCTCTATCCACATTTGGCCTGCAAAGGCCATGGGGGCTTTATCCGACGGTGTCATCAGCCTTCCCTTGCTTGTTAATTCCCAGTAATCTCCTGTCTTCATATCCACAATGTCAAGCTCCCACAGGGCTTTCAATATTCTCTGCACAGAGGGAGCAGATAAAGAACTCCCTTTTGCAATCTCCTCGGTTGAATTGGGTAGAAAGTCTAAAACTTTGAGTTGTAGAGCGGTATAGATTGTAAATGATTTCCAAAATCCCACCATATCACTGGATAAGGCTCCCATGTCATCAACACTCTTGTGGGATATATTTTGAAGAGTCTCGCCTTTTTCGTTAATCAAAAGAAGGCTTCCTGTCTGGTCTCTGGCATGGGCCACACCATTATAAAAAGGCTCCAAGTCCTCAAATCGCCTTTGATAGATCTCTTCTCCCTTCATATCAACGTGGAACCACCCGCTTTTATCTTTTGCCCTTGCAAAACCTTTGTGAAAAATATCCAGTTGTTCAAACCACTGATCATGGATAATATGGCCTTGGTTGTTAATGTGGGTACTTAAGCCCTGATTATTACATACGACAGCGACCCCATCTTTGAAATCACCTGCATAATAATATTTTGCTCCATAAAGAGGAGCACCTGTCACCGTAATGTGAAAATAGGATCCTTTTAAATTTCGTACAGGGCATAATCCCTCTTGGAAATTTCCGCACCATGTATACCTTTCTGTGTATACAGAGGCCCCATCTGGGTAAATATGAAATGCGCCTTCCTCATTTTCAACGGCAGCGAGCTCTTCGTAGAAACCAAAAGTTCTGTTGAAACGGCTTTGATAAGCTGGCTTTCCAGAGGCATCGATATGATAGGCTCCACTTTGATCCTTAACAGGTGCTAACCCTGGAGGGTGAAATTTCAGAACCTCACTAAAACGCTTGTCATAGAGAGGAACATCATCGTTGATATGGTGCGTTCCACATGAAGAAACCTTGAATTTTGATAGCATCTCTTAGGCGACCTTTTTCATCTCATCGGGGGCTTTCTTCATATTGCACCCAATACACAAAGGATGATCTTGATAGTTTTTTTGAAGAGTCTGGTAAGAGTCACTTTCCCAGATGTCACCCATTGTAGACTTGTTGAGATTTCCGAAATCACCCAAAGCTTTACGTTGTTCATCTGGTGCACAACAAGGGCTAAATCGCCCTTCAGTATTCACCCAAGCTTCTTGCCCAAGAAAAGGGCAAACACCTTCAGGCAGCAGATTTTCATGAGCATTTTCTTCAAGAGGGTAAATATTTTCCAGGATGATTTGTTCTCCGTTAGGAAGAAGATTATTCTGTGCAAAATCTTGTGCAGCAATTGCCGCTTGATTCCACTCCGCAATAGACTCTTTATTCCTGCGCATGGAAAGATCTTTTATCTCTTTAAAGTGAGCCCAGAGGTGGTGTCCCTTAATACGGTCAACTCCTAAGGAAACGCCAAGCTTAACCACATCGACGAGCTCATGGACATTTGTTTGAAGAAACGTTAGTTGAAGAGTCACTCGACACCTATGCCCTCCCGCATCGGCATGTTGATCTCGTACATGTATAAAGGTTTTGAGGTTATTGAGAACCTTATCCCAGTTCGTGCCCAACATGATCTTTTCTTGAGTCTCTTTCGATGCTGCGTTCCAAGACACTTTGACATCTGAGGTCACAGGAACGATTAGCTTAGCCCACTCTTCAGCACCTTTGATGGGAAATGTACCATTCGTCGTAAGGTTCAGCTTAACACCAAATTCATTGCACATGGCAAGAATATCATCAAAGTTTTTATAAACCAGAGGTTCACCCATGGTAGAGGGTATAATCTCACGTAAAGGCGTATCTCTAGATTCTTCAAGAATTTTTCGGATTAGCCCAATATCCATCCGCCTTTTCGGTCGGCCTTCAGCCACACGCTTATTCTTGACTTCGCTGTGAGGTGAAAACCCCTCGCACATAATGCAACGGAGGTTACAATCATCAGGGTTTGTATCAAAAGTGATTCGCCATGGTCCGGGTTTGGTCTGCATAAATCCTCCTGTTTATTGTTTTTATAAGATTTAGATAGTGTTTTTCAATCTCACGGATATGTTCAGATATCTCCGGGATGTCACCGTTTTCTGTATACAAATAGCCCCGTTCTCCTAGTGTCTGAGATAGCACCGGGTCTTGGGCAAGGGTTTCCATCTGCAGTACAAGGTCCTGAATGTTGCGGTGTTCAAACAAAAGGCCATTCACATTATGGTGGACATATTCGGCCATTCCACCAACGTCAGCCGTAATGACGGGGAGGCGCACTTGCTGAGCTTCATGAATCACCAGAGGGGAATTTTCTTCCCAAATCGAAGGAACGACAATGGCGTCAACATGATTAAAAACATCCTCAACAATATCTTCATTTCGATAGGGTCCCATCCAGATGATATCATTCTGTTTTTCAAGTGGGATGTGTTGGGTGATTGAATGTAATGAACGGGTTATTTCCCCATTCTGTTGGCCCCATATTTTCAATTTACAGGGAGCTTTCGTTTTAGCAAAGGCTTCTAAAAGGTGGTGGATGCCTTTTTGTGGGGTATGAGTTCCGATATATCCAAAGACAAAATCTTTGTCCGGTTGTCGTTGCCTATTTTGCAAGCGGTTATGATTAAAGCCATAGTCAAGATAAATGAGCTTTTCCTCAGGCAACTGAAAGAACTTGCGATATCTCTCAAGGAGATGGTGGGCAGGGGCAAGAAAGAGATCAATACTATTCACAACCTCTCTGATGTGTTTCATGCGTGTGGCAAACCAGTCTGTCCAATAGTGTAGGTCTGCCTGTTTGCGATCCTCAACCCCAGAAAAATAACCAGAATAGCAGCGCTGTGCACACTTTTTATTATCCTGACCAGAACACAGCTCCAATAGCTCTCCATTATCTTCATGATTGCGGTGGAGAAATTGGCCTCGGGCACATATAAGCCAGAAGTCATGAAGCGTATATACAGTGGGAATGCCTCTTCTTTTTGCTTCATCAATTAAACCGGTTGAAAGGTGATTTAAATGACCAAAGTGCACCACATCTGGGTTGAGTTCATCTAGAAGTTCAGCGAACCTTTGATCGACCTGAGGGTGGGCTTATTTATACCTTTGGCGCATCAAAGGGATATTAATGAGATGGCGTTGTATGTTAGGGTTTAACGTATCGGGTACCTGCCTCATTGAAAAATCAGGTTCGAAAGTATTTTCTTCTCGCGTAAAAACATGTACCTCATGATTTTCAGCAAGCCCATGGCACAGGTTTTGACTATAGACTTCGGAACCCGCGCTGTAGAGAGGGGGATAGCCATGAATGACTTTTAAAATCCTCATGCAGCCAGTCCATGGAGGTCTATATGAGACTTCAAACGGGAGATGTATTCGTCAACGCCCTGTTCAAAGGTATACTGTGCTTCCCAATTTAGGATTTCTTTTGCACGCGTGGGGGAACCATAGAAACGTGAAACATCAAAGTTTCTCGGAGGTTTTTCAAACAATTGGGAAGACGAATTTGCTTTCTGTACAATCAGATCTGCAGCCTCACCAAGGGTCGTCCCTTTTCCTGTTGTAAAGTGAATGGGGGGGAGGTGTGTTTTCTGTTTTTCAAGATGGCTGATAACAGATGCAAGACCTCGCACAACGTCATCGATAAAAGTGAAATCAAAAATATGATTTCGCCCTTCAACTTTTAGATCTTTATTTCCCAGAGCCCCACGACAGAAAGCAGGAATCACATGGTCAACATGATCTTCTACTCCCCCAAAAACATTAGAAAATCGAACCGTGCAAGAAATAAGTCCTGCTTGTATAGCCTCAGAAACAAGATTTTCTGAATGGACCTTCGTGTGGGCATACACATTCATAGGTTGCAGTTGAGAGTCTTCAGAAACAGGCAGCGTTGATTGTTCACCGTATACTTCTCGGCTACTTGCATAGATAAACCAAGGCTTCTTGGGGCTGTTCATAACGGCTTCAACAATATCTTTTGTAGCCATATGGTTTGTTCTCTCGCACAGTTCAGGGTTTTGCTCTCCCCAAATGACCCGAGAAACAGCAGCAAGATGTACGACCCCGTCGCATTCTACAATCTTTTTAGTAAGGCTATCTTTATCAAGAATACAACCGTATCTGCTGTCAGATGTTTCATAGGCGTTATCAAATTCAATGATTTTATATTCAGTATTTTGAAGGATCTGTTTTAAATGAGACCCAATTAGCCCTTTTGAGCCTGTAACGAGGATAGTCGGCAATTTTATTCTCCCTATTTCTAAGTGTATTTAGACAAAAAGAAAGAAGGCTGTCTATAGGAAAACTCCCTGGCTTTGCATGCCATTTTGGCAAGAAGATTTTTCTCTACAGAAGGGTTGTTTTACGTTTTTCTGTCCATAATAAAAATTAGGGACGGAATACGAATGTATATCACAGTTATTGGGACAGGGTATGTGGGGCTTGTGACAGCCGGATGCTTAGCAAGTAAAGGGCATCATGTAACTTGCCTTGACCATGACCCAGAAAAAATAAATCTCTTGCAAAGAGGGGCGGTGCCTTTTTATGAGCCAGGACTACAGGAAATTGTTGAAGATAGCATCTCACAAGAGCGTATTGTTTTTACATCTTTATATGAAGAAGCCATGGCTAAATCTGATGTTATTTTTATTGCCGTTGGAACCCCTCTTAGTGAACAGGGGGAACTCAACCTCTCGTCCCTTTTTCAAGTTTCAGAACAACTTTCACCCTTTTTAAATAGGCATCAGGTCGTCGTTATAAAATCCACTGTTCCTGTTGGGACAGCTCGTAAAATTTCAACTTTCATTCAGAACATTGCCCCTCACTCTAAGTTTGAAGCTGTTTCTAACCCTGAATTTCTACGTGCAGGATCTGCAGTCAATGACTTTATGCACTCTGATAGAATTGTCCTTGGCTCTGAGGGGGCTCATTCCAGAAAAGTTATGAGACAACTTTACGAGCCATGGGTAAATGAAGGAACTCCTTTAATTGAAACCACCCCAGAGTCTGCTGAGATTATAAAGCAAGCTTCCAATGCTTTTCTTGCAACAAAATTATCTTTCATTAATGAATTGTCAGATTTTTGCGAGGTGACAGGGGCTAATCTCCAAGATGTCACCGAAGGATTAAAAAAAGACCCACGTATCGGAGCTGATTATCTTTCCCCAGGGCCCGGTTTTGGAGGGTCATGCCTTCATAAAGATTCTTCTTCTCTCGTTTCTTCGGGTTTAAATTATGGGCTAGACATGTCTGTGATCAAATCAGTGGTGCTTTCTAATCAAAAAAGAAAAAAATCTTTAGCAGAAAAAGTTGTTTCCTATTGCGGAGGGAGAGTTGAAGGTAAAAAGATAGCAATTCTCGGGCTCGCTTTCAAAGAAAGAACTGACGACACGCGCGAAAGCCCGAGCCTAGACTTGATTTCTGGTTTACAGGCACTTGGAGCCAATCTGATTGTGCATGATCCATTTGTGTCTGAAAGATCTCAATCTTTATTTCTAAATATTAAATTCTCTAAGGATGTTTATGAGGCTTTAAATTCTGCTGATGCAATGGTTTTAATGACGGCATGCTCTCAATTTCAAACTTTAAAC
>CAJQNC010000045.1 GCA_905479605.1 uncultured Alphaproteobacteria bacterium
CCAAATCGGGGGCTCGTACTTCATAAAACTCACAGTTAAAGACTGGGCAACTCTTCTGACCTGAAAAAACTACGCGAATGCGGACTTATTCAGATGATTCTTAAGGTTAATTGATTGATGTATTTACTTGCGCGTCCACAACAAAATACCCCACTCACACCTTAGGGGCAGCTGTAGTTCGAGGCTCTTTCGCGCTGTCTCCCTATCCCTTGACGCTCCAGAGACTAAGAGCTGAACTCTACCCAGTCATCTTCAGGCATAACCTTCACACCCAACTCTTGTGCTTTCTTAGCTTTAGATCCCGCATCAGCGCCAACGATTACATAATCGGTTTTCTTGGATACGGACCCTGATACCTTAGCACCCAGTTTCTCTGCACGAACTTTTGCCTCTTGCCGTGACATGGACTGAAGGGTGCCGGTGAAAACCACAGTCATGCCTGAAATAGGACTATCTATGGTTTGGACTTTCTTTGCATCTTCAACCGTGACTTGGGCGAGTAAGTCATTTAGAACCTGAACGTTGTGTGGCTCATTAAAGAAATCAGCAAGATCTTCGGCCATACTATCACCGATACCATCGATGTCTATCAAATCAGTATAGGCCTCGCTATCCCTCTCATGAGATCGCCTCATAGCCGTTGACCAATCGGTATAATTTCCATACCGGTTTGCTAATAGTTTTGATGTCGCGATGCCGACTTGTGGAATGCCCAAGGCATAAATAAAGCGATACAGTGGGATACTGCGGCGCTTCCCAATGGCCTCGAATAACTTCTGGGCTGATTGTGATCCCCAGCCTTCTTTATTTCGCAGGGGGGTCAGGCTGGTCTTGTCTCGTTCTTGAAGAGTAAATAAGTCAGCCGGTGATTGAATTAGCCCTTCTTTGAAGAAAGCTTCGATATGTTTATTGCCTAGGCCTTCAATGTCGAAGGCATCACGAGATACAAAGTGACGAAGTCGCAAAGCCGACTGTGCTTCACAGATCAAGCCACCCGTACACTTGCGAGCCACCTCGTCCTTATGATGCACAGCATGGCTCCCACACACGGGGCAGGTGGTGGGAAATTCGAATGGTTTGGAATCTGCTGGGCGCTTCTCTGGAATCGATTTAAGTACCTGTGGAATCACATCTCCTGCGCGTTGAATTAGCACGGTATCACCCACACGCACATCCTTGCGCTGGATTTCGTCTTCATTATGGAGGGTCGCGCGAGATACCACCACTCCACCAACCGTGATAGGTTCCAACTCAGCTACGGGGGTGAGTGTTCCTCTGCGCCCCACCTGAATGGTGATGCTATTCAAACGAGTGGTGGCTTTCTCAGCGGGAAACTTATGAGCAACGGCCCAGCGAGGTGCTCGTGCAGAATGGCCCATGCGTTGTTGCCAATCGATACGGTTGAGCTTATAAACAATGCCATCGATGTCATACTCTAACGAGGCCCGCTTTTCCTCTAGTTCATGATAGTAAGCCAACAGCTCTTCAGCATTTTTGCAAAGGCGGGCGTAAGGATTGACCTGAAAGCCAGCTTGCTTCAAATGTTCTAGGAATTCCCAGTGAGTGCTAACATTAAACTGGCCGATTTCATCACTAGAATAAGCAAAGAACTTTAGAGGCCGTTGGGCGGTAATGTTAGAATCCAGCTGGCGAACGGATCCCGCTGCCGCATTGCGTGGATTGGCAAATATTGCCTCGTTAGCTATTTCACGTGACTTATTAAGAGCCATGAAATCATCATGACGCATGTAGACCTCTCCGCGAATCTCGACAAGTGGTGGCAGCTCTATATGCGACTGAGCTGGAATGTCCTTAATCGTGCGCAGGTTCGGCGTGATGTTTTCTCCTACAGCCCCATCACCCCGCGTTGCCCCTTGAGTAAAGCGCCCATTTTCATAAGTGAGAGAAGCGGACAGACCGTCAATCTTTGGCTCCGCAACCACCTCAACTGGCTCATCAGTAGATAGTCCTAGAAATCGCCGTGCCCTTGTGATGAAGTCATGAACGTCTTCTTCGGTAAACGCATTGTCCAGGGATAAGAGCGGGGTACGATGTTGAATTTTCTCAAAGTGAGTTGAAATCTCAAAGCCTACTCGCGTCGAAGGACTATCCTCCCGGACCAGGTGAGGGAACCGTTCCTCAATAGCTAGGTTGCGTTGGCGTAGTTTGTCATACTCACTATCACTGAGTTCAGGAGCATCGTTGGCATAGTAAAGTTCGTCATGTCGGTGGATTTCTTTGGCGAGGCGCTCAAGCTCAGTCTTGGCTTGTTCTTCGTTTAATAACTCAATAAAAATAGTATCTGTTCGCTCCATTAAGCCACCATCAGCTGCTTGGCTTGCGCTCGGGCTTCAGTGGTAATTTCAGAGCCAGAGAGCATCCGGGCCACTTCTTCAAGACATTCATCATGATTCAACTCACTTACATGAGTGGTGGTTTGATCATTATCTACGGTTTTCAAAACCTGTAAATGTTGGTTTCCCAGTGCCGCTACTTGCGGCGAGTGCGTGATTACCAACACTTGCATATGCTGCGAAAGCTCCTTCAAGCGTCCACCGATGGCTGTCGCTACTGCACCGCCTGTGCCTGAATCAATCTCATCGAAAATCAAGCTGGACGTTTGTGTGTTCTGGGAAAGAATAACCTTTAGTGCAAGCATAAGACGGGACAGTTCACCACCTGATGCAATTTTATGAAGAGGCCCTGAAGGCGAACCAGGGTTAGTAGCCACATGGAACTCCAGGCCGTCCCAACCGTGAGCTGCCCATTGATTTTCTCGGGTCTCCTCGATATTCACACTAAAGCGGGCCTGTTCCAATTTGAGTGGACTTAATTCAGTATTCATGAGGGACTGTAATTTATCCCCCGCTTTGCGACGCTTATCTGTAACCTTTGCTGCCTCGACTTTGTAAGCGTCCTTAGCAAGGTCCAGCTTTTTATCCAGATCCACCAGCAAGTCATCTCCTTGGTCAATCTGTGATAATTCTTCAGTAAAGGCATCAAGGAGTTGGGCGAGTTCATCAATAGACACGTTATGTTTCCGCGCCATCGCCCGCAAGTCATGGAGGCGATCATCCAAAGCTTCCAAAGAGTAGGAATCCCCCTGAACATCTTGCAAGAGACTCCGTACACCCGAAGCGGATTCTTCCACTTCAACCACAGCTCTTTCAAGAGACTCCACTAATGGGGCAACCACTCCGGGCAGGTATTCCTCGACTTTTTGTAAAGACTTTTGCGCATTCACAAGGCTGGATACAATTCCTTCTGCATTCAGGATTTGCCCAGCTTGTTGGCCAGCCTCTGCAATTTTGGCACCGTTGGCGACTCGGGCACGCTGTTCCGTCAGCATTTCTTCTTCGTCAGGTTGGGGTACCAACTTCTCTAATTCCTCTTTAGAGAACCTTACAAATGCCTCACGCTCTTTTGCTTTTTCCAAAGTCATGACAGCCTTGTCATAGGAGGTTTGGGCCTCGTTCCACGTTGAGTAAGCAGCCTTGACCTCTGCCAGGTCAATGTTGCCAAACAGGTCTAGGCAAGTGCGGTGATATTTACTATCCAGCAGATTATCGAATTGTCCGTGAATTTCAACTAATTGCCGTGCAACCCCTTTTAAAAAGCTTTGGGTAACCGGCTGATCATTAATGAAGCATTTATTTCGGCCCTCTATGGTAAGGACACGGCGGACAATAATTTGGTCGTCTTCCAGTTCGATATCCTGCTCTTGCAGGGCCTTGTATGCTGGGTGAGATGGGGAGAGCTGAAACGTTGCTGTGACTTGAGCTTTGCCAGCACCGCTACGGATGAGGCTGGTTTCAGCACGATCACCCAAGGCGAGGCCAAGTGAATCTAGAAGGATAGACTTTCCCGCACCGGTCTCACCAGTGAGGACT
>CAJQNC010000046.1 GCA_905479605.1 uncultured Alphaproteobacteria bacterium
CGACAAGGAGTACATTGGCCACAGCTTTCATGCATATAAAACTTTGATAAACGAGCAATGGCCCTAACGATGTCAGTGGATTTATCCATTACGATAACCGCAGCTGTTCCCAAGCCACTTTTCACCTTCGCTAATGAGGTGAAGTCCATGGCGACCGTGTCGCAAATTGCCTTGGGCAGCAGTGGAACTGAGGATCCTCCAGGAATCACAGCGAGGAGGTTATCCCACCCTCCGCGAACACCACCCGCGTGACGCTCGATGAGATCTTTAAGGGGAATACCCAACTCTTCTTCCACATTACAGGGAGTATTCACATGACCGGATATACTGAAAAGCTTCGTTCCCGTATTGTCTGGATTCCCAATGCCCGCGAACCATTTGCCGCCACGACGTAGAATTGTAGGAACCACAGCGATTGACTCTACATTGTTTACGATAGTGGGACATCCATACAACCCTACCAAGGCAGGGAATGGGGGTTTTAAACGTGGCATACCCTTCCGGCCCTCAAGGCTTTCCAGTAGGGCCGATTCTTCTCCACAAATATAAGCACCCGCTCCTCGATGCACGTAAAGATCGAAGTCCCAACCAGATTTTCCAGCATTCTTACCCAGCAGACCTTTATCGTAAGCTTCAGCAATAGCAGCCTCTAAGACCTCTGCAGGGCGGAAATATTCACCTCGTATATAGATGTAACCAACCTTCGCACCAATCGCGAATCCAGCTATAAGCGCCCCCTCAATTAACTTATGAGGATCATGAAGCATGATATCTCGATCTTTGCACGTACCGGGCTCACTCTCATCCGCATTGATCACCAGATAATGAGGCTGATCATCATTGGGTTTGGGACAAAAGGACCACTTGCGTCCTGTAGAGAACCCGGCACCGCCGCGGCCTCGCAAACCTGAATCAATGACCTCTTGAATAATCCATTCACGACCCTTTTTAATCAGATCCTTAGTTTTATCCCAATCACCTCGCTTCTCAGCCGCCTTCAAACCCCAGCTCTCATAACCATAAAGATTGGTAAAAATACGATCTTTATCCGCCAGCATTATGAGTTTCCTTTCGTCAATGTTGTCGGACCTGTCAAAGGAGCAGACCCTTTCCGCCCTATCTGGGACTCAGGTTCGACCTCTTGATTATTGGTCAGCTTTTTAATAAGTTGGCTCATGATGTCAGGATTCAAGTCTGTATAGTACTCATCATTAACCTGAATCATGGGAGCATTAACGCATACTCCCAAACATTCCACCTCACTCAATGTAAACAAACCATCATCTGTGGTTTCTCCGAGGTTAATTCCCAGTTGATCTTCACAGACTCGTACAATGTCATCTGAACCACTCAGCATACAAGGCGTCGTCCCACACACCTGAATGTGATATTTCCCAACAGGCGTGGTATTGTACATGGTGTAAAAACTCGCAACCTCATAGGCTCGGATGTGTGGCATCCCAAGATACTCAGCAACGTATTCAATAGCCACCTCAGGTAACCACCCCCCACACTGACGTTGCGCTAAATCAAAAAGAGGCATAATGGCACTGGCCTTCCGATCTTTCGGATAGCGTGCTAAAACGGTTTTCACCTTCTTGAGGTTTTCGTTATTAAATTCGAATGAGTTAGGTGCATCCTGCACGAATTTCTTCTCCATTGTTTCAGCCGCATGAGTATTCATCGATCAATCTCCCCAAAAACAATATCTAGGGACCCAATGATGCTAGGCACATCAGCCAACATATGGCCCTTTGACATAAAATCAAACGCTTGTAAGAAAGCGAACCCAGGTGCTCGTATCTTACAACGATAAGGACGGTTACTACCGTCAGACACAAGGTAAACACCGAATTCACCTTTGGGTGCTTCAACAGCTGTATAAGTTTCGCCTGCAGGCACGTGATACCCCTCAGTGTAAAGTTTAAAGTGATGAATAAGTGCCTCCATAGAAGTTTTCATTTCTTCTCTAGGGGGCGGAGCAATTTTGTAGCTAGGCACCTTAACGGGCCCTGTAGGCATTTGCTCCAAGCATTGCTTCATTATGAGAACACTCTGACGCATTTCTTCTACACGCACCAAGTAACGATCATAACAATCCCCATGCTTTCCCACAGGAATCTTAAAATCCATACGATCATAGACTTCATAAGGCTGAGAGCGGCGAAGGTCCCAAGGAACACCTGACGCCCGCAGCATAGGCCCACTAAACCCCCAGTCCTGCGCCTCGCTCGCTGATACCACTCCGATGTCAACTGTACGCTGTTTAAAGATACGGTTCTCAGTCAGCAAACCTTCAATATCATCTAAGACCTTAGGAAAACGCTCACAGAACTCGGCTATTTCCTCTAACAACTTTGGCGGCAAATCCTGAGCCACACCACCAGGACGGAAATAATTTGCATGCATACGGGATCCTGATGCTTTCTCATAGAAACCCATGAGAATCTCACGCTCTTCAAAGCCCCACAAGAGAGGAGTCATAGCCCCAACATCCAAGGCCATTGTGGTCACATTGAGAAGGTGCCCCAATAAACGCCCTATTTCACAGTAGAGAACACGAATATATTGAGCCCTCAAAGGAATCTCAATATTTAACAACCGCTCAACAGCCAGAGCAAAGGCATGCTCTTGGTTCATAGGAGCCACATAGTCTAATCGGTCAAAATATGGGACCGCTTGCAAATAGGTTTTATACTCAATCAATTTTTCTGTTCCACGGTGCAACAGTCCAATATGGGGATCAGCCCGCCTGACCACTTCTCCATCTAAATCCAATACTAGGCGTAATACACCATGAGCCGCAGGGTGCTGAGGCCCAAAGTTGAGGGTAAAATTTTGAGCCCGATCACGTTCGTGACTAAGCTTTTCATCGATGGGGCGAACACCGGTCATGAACAAAGCTCCTCTGGAGTTTCTGCCTTCTCATCACCGGGCAGAAGTGAATCGTGAGCTACATTGACCATTCCTTCCCATGGACTTTCAAAATCAAAGTTTCTAAAAGCCTGAGGAAGCTTAACTGGCTCGTAAACAACGCGCTTTTTCGATTCATCGTAACGCATCTCACCGTACCCAGTCAGTGGGAAATCCTTCCTTAATGGATAGCCCTCAAAATCGTAATCAGTCAAAATACGTCGTAAATCTGGATGATCCGCAAAGGGGATGCCATACAAGTCAAATACTTCCCTTTCATACCACCCAGCTGAGCTATAGATAGCTGTAGCAGAAGGAATCTGCACTCCTTCATCCACCTGCACTTTTACACGGATACGACAATTATATTTTAAACTTAAGAGGTTATAGACCACGTCAAACCTTGGAGTCCGCCCAAGATAGTCAACTCCACATACGTCCATTAACTGAGAAAATTGCAATCCGTCACTCGCTTTTAAATAGGATAGTACTCGCACAATCGCCAAATAGTCTGCCACCAGAATGAGTTCATTATTTTCCACAGCACAGTTTTTAATATCAGTACCGATATCCACTGTAATTTGCTCTCCCAGTTCGGTCAGCCTTTGTTTCACAAACTATCTCCTGTAAAGCCGCTCACGGCGGATTTTGCGCTTTAGCTGCAGGATGCCATAAAGCAGTGCTTCTGCTGTAGGCGGGCAACCAGGGACATATACATCCACAGGCACAATGCGATCGCATCCCCTTACAACTGAATATGAATAATGATAGTACCCTCCCCCATTTGCGCATGAACCCATAGAAATAACCCAGCGAGGCTCAGCCATTTGGTCATAAACCTTACGCAAAGCGGGGGCCATTTTATTACACAGCGTACCAGCTACAATCATCAAGTCTGCCTGTCGGGGGCTAGGACGATACACCAACCCCAACCGGTCTAAGTCATAACGACTAGCAGCTGCTTGCATCATCTCCACAGCACAGCAAGCCAAGCCAAAGGTCATCGGCCAAAGAGATCCTGCTTGCGCCCAACCCACTAACTTGTTTACTTGAGTCAGGACAAATCCTTTATCATTAAGTTCTTGCCCAAAAGCATCCAACAAAGAATCTTGATCATGGGGATCAAAACCAGGAGTAAGATCATAGCCTTGAGGTAAAGGACTGCTCTGATTTTTTGGATTCTCTGTCATGAACTTACTCCCATTCCAAGGCACCCTTCCGCCACTCATAAATAAATCCTATGGTTAAAAAAAGCAGGAATAGCATCATTGACCAAAAACCAAACATACCAATATCTTTCAGAGCAATGGCCCAAGGAAAAAGAAAGGCAATTTCCAAATCGAAAATAATGAACAAGATGGCTACCAGGTAGAAACGCACATCGAACTTAAGGCGCGCATCACTGAACGCTTCAAAACCACACTCATAAGAAGACAATTTTTCCGGGTCAGGCTTAGAAGGGCCACGCACCAGAGAAACCAAGAAAAGTAGCAATGAAAGGCCAGCAGCTACCCCCATAAACATTAGTATAGGAAAATATTGAGAAAGAAATTCGTTGGTAAGGCTGACTTCCAAGATCCTTAAGCACCTGTTTTATTTCTTATAGTTTTTTGGAATATACAACGTTAGAGCCTTGATGGAAACACCCAAAATAGCACAAACACTAGGCTCTAACAAAGATGTGTGGCTTTTTGGTTTCGTGGAAAGTTTACCACCTAGGTGCATTAAAGTTGCATTTTCTCAACTTTAAATTAAATGTTGCAAAAAACATACGAAAGTTTTCTTTAAATACAGCACGTTAAAGAACCACTTCCATTTTGTAAACTTTTTGTTAACCTTTCCCCTCCATTCTGCAGCTGTTGTGAAACCCACTTTTGTTTGGATAGATTATGAAAAAGATTCTGATTGTCGAAGATAATGATATGAACCGCAAGTTGTTCCGGGACATCCTCCACGTCCATAACTTTGATGTTATTGAAGCCTCAACAGGTCCTGAAGCCATCGAGCTTGCTGCCAACGAGACACCCGATTTAATTATTTTAGATATGCAAATCCCTGAAATATCTGGCCCTGAAGTCGTACGATGGATACGCGGTGCTTCAAACCTGAGCCACACCCCAATAATTGCTGTCACTGCTTTTGCCATGAAAGCTGACGAGGCCCGCTTTTTAGATACAGGTGTGGATGCATACCTCCCAAAACCTATCTCTATAGACAAGTTTATGGCTACGATTAACCAAACCCTCCTTCTACAGAGGCTACCCTCCCGAATGGCCTCCTAACAAAAAAGCGCCCCTCGGGGCGCTTTTTTAATTATCAAATTGATCCGAGAAGACTATTTAATCTTAGCCTCTTTGAACTCAACATGCTTACGAACCACGGGGTCATACTTACGCATAATCATCTTTTCCGTCATCGTACGCGGGTTTTTCTGCTTAACGTAAAAATACCCAGTTCCTGCGGAGCTCAACATCTTAACGGTCAATGATGTTTTAGACTTAGCCATGTTATTCAGCCTTTTCTACATAAAGAATTAAGTGACCTTAAAATACGAATTAGGGCAATGATGTCAAGAAAAAAACTCACAAAGTTACAATTTATGCGCAAATATTATTTTTACTACAAAGTGCACTAAACAGAAAATAGAAATCTTTTAGACACCTTCAGTAATGCGATTCTTTACAAATAGAGCCATTAAAAATCAAGAATGAATTTGACATTGCGTCTAAAGGTATGTTAATTGTCCGGCGGTTTAAAGGCTCGAACCCTTAAGAACCGTTGGGTACTCTTGAAAATTTTCGTCACAGGGCTCCTACTAATAGTTGGTACAAACCATAAAAATTGAATTGAGGATAATAAATGTCTACGACAAAAGGTAAATCAGGCAGCGCTCCCGCTGAATTTGAAGGCTGGCGCTCCACGTTGTGGCCCATCCACAACTTCGAAATTAAGAAGTTCATCCCCATGGCGATGATCATGTTCTTCTTGCTTTTTAACTATACTCTCTTACGAGATACTAAGGACACTCTGGTGGTAAACTCCGCAGGTGCAAACGCTATCTCATTCTTAAAGCTATACTGTGTGACTCCCGCGGCAATCTTGTTCGTTATAATTTATGCTCGCGCCAGTGACTTCCTCAGCAAAGAGAAACTGTTCCAGTTTACTGTCGCACCGTTCCTTGTCTTTTTTGGTATTTTTGGATTCCTAATCTACCCTAACATCGACTTGATTCACCCCTCCATTGAATCTCTTGACGCTATCCATGCAGCGTACCCTCGCTTAAGTGGATTTATTGATATTTATGGATATTGGGCTTACTCTCTATTCTACGTGATGTCAGAAATTTGGGGGTCTGCAATGATCTCTTTACTGTTCTGGCAGTTTGCTAACCAGATCACGCGCACTAACGAAGCAAAACGTTTCTATGGAATGTTCATCGTCCTTGGAAACGTGGCCTTGATTCTTTCTGGTCAGGTTGTTGTTTTCTGCTCCAGCACTATCAAGGGGTTCTTCCCAGGTGAGTCCGCGGGAACCATTTGGCAGTTCTCCTTGTATTTGCTCATGGGATCTGTAGTTGCCGCAGGCTTGGCAGCCATGTACCTCTATCACTGGATGCAACGTAACGTATTGACTGACAAGCGTTTCTACGATCCAGCCACACAAGAGCATCCACGCAAGAAGAAAGAAAAGCCAGGTTTTGTTGAGAGCTTCAAAATCATCTTCTCTTCCCCTGAGCTTGGCCTAATCGCCGTTCTTGTGATGGCATATGGTGTGACCATTAACCTGGTTGAAGTTCAATGGAAAAACCAACTCGGCATCTTCTTTGATGGAGACCGCGGATCTTACAACGGCTTTATGGGCAACTACTCAACTATGACGGGTGTCTTTGCCATCTTCTTCGGTGTGCTTGTGGGGCAGCGCCTTCTGCGAATCTTCAAATGGCTCTTTAACGCATCCATCACCCCAATCATCATTGCTGGCGGTGGAGCATTGTTCTTTGCTTTCATCTTAGCCAAAGACTCGATGGGCAACATATTGCTGTCACTGGCCCTAAGCCCAGTAACAGCTGCTGTGTTCCTGGGAGCAGGTATTGTGATCGCCTCCAAGGGTGTAAAATACATCCTTTTTGATCCGACCAAGGAAATGGCTTATATTCCATTAGATGACGAACTGAAGATCAAAGGTAAAGCCGCTGTGGACGTGATTGGTGGTCGTGCAGGTAAAGCTGGCGGTGCGTTTATCCAAAGTACTCTCGCTATCATGCTTGCTAGTAAAGACGTTATTCTTATGGCACCTTACACGCTTGCGGTCTTTGCAGGAGTCATGGTTCTGTGGTTCATCGCTGTGAAGGTCCTCAGCAAACGTTACGAGTCTATGCTTATAATGCGCGCTAAAGAGGCCGAGACCATGGAAGCAGCCCCAGCATAAGCCGCTTCTCATTTAAGACACTTTAAGGGCAGGTATATCCTGCCCTTTTTTTGTGAAAATTTGAAATTTTAAAAAAAATCTCGTACAATAACCTACCAAACAGGGAGATTATACCGTGACCGACCAAGCCTATTCATTTTATGAAGAAGCCAAATCTATTGCTGAGAAGGGCTCAACTTCTGAAAAAATTCAGTTGGTGCAACGTCGTAATGTCCCGCCTGAAATCCTTTATTATTTAGCCACTGATGAGACCCCTGAAATCCGTGGTGCCGTCGCTCTAAATCCTGACACACCTCATCAGGCAGACCTTCTACTTGCAGATGATAAGCATGAAGCTGTCAAAGAATCTCTCATTGAGAAAATTTCTGAGCAAGCTAAGAACACAAGTCGACTGATTGATCCTAAGAAAACCGAATTCATCAATGATATCCTTAACCATTTGGCTACAGACCAATCGGTCAGTATTCGTCGGGCATTGGTGAAAGCCATTAAGCGCATCGCTACTATTTCCAAAGAGTTAGTTCTGAAGCTGGCCCGCGATACCGATGACGAGGTTGCGCAAGCTATGGTTAAGTCCTCTCCTATATTGGATGAAGAAGATTTAGATGAGCTTATTGGTGAGCAGCGCGGCCCTGTCATTTCAGCCGTAGCGAGTCGTAATAAAGTTTCGGAACATACAGCTGATAACATCATTGAGACCGACTTCTCTCCAGCGGTTACGCATCTACTCTCGAACAAGACTGCTCGCATGAGTGAACATACTCTGAACATTATAGCCGAACAATCTTCGGAACATGAGGAATGGCAAGAAGCCTTCGTTACCCGCGAAGGACTATCTCTTGATGTGATTAAAAAGCTCTCCTTCTTCATCTCAAATACCCTTATCAAAACATTGCTGGAACACAACTATTTAGATGATAGTCAAGTTCAAGACGTTCTGGAAATTGTCCAAAAACGTATCGACTCAGGAGAGCTTGATGCTGAGGTATTGGGCATACTCGCAGAACCTCCCGAACCTTTTAGCTCGGCCTATGATCGTGCAAAAGATGATTTTCTGAAGGGCAAATTAACCGAAGAGCACCTTCTTGAAAAAATGGAAGATACTGGCGAACGTGCTTATGTCATTGGATCTATTTCCGTACTATCATGCATCCCATATGATTTAGTTATACGCGAAATTAACGCCCAAAATCTTCGCGGCTTGGTGGCCATCATTTGGAAAACTGGCCTTTCCGCTCAATTTTCCGTTGAATTTCAGGATAAAATTGGTAACGCGGAAACGGATAAAATTCTCTATTCTAATGGTCAGAACTTCCCAATGACCGAGTCCGAGCTAGACTGGCAACTTGAACTCATTTTTGATCAGGACTAACCTTATCGAATATTCATCTTCCCCCTTGCTTAACTGAGCAATTTTCCTCATAGTGCTTTTTGGAGTTAAGAAGAGACACAAACATGCAGCCAATTGGTTTTAAAGGAAAAAACATAGCAGTCCTCGGCCTTGGTCGATCCGGACGCACAGCAGCCTTGGCTCTACAAGAGGCGGAAGCTCATGTAGTGGCTTGGGATGATACGCCTGCTGCTCGTGATACCGTTGAGAATGAAGCCATTCACCTTCAAGACCTGACAACAATCGACTGGGATACCGTTGATGAACTGGTGCTCAGCCCAGGAATTCCTCACCATTACCCTGCCCCCCATCCTGTGGTTGCTCTGGCAAAAACTGCAGGTCTGCGCCCGATTAGCGATATGGAAATCCTTTACAAAACACAACCTGACGCCACCTACATCGGAATTACCGGCACGAATGGTAAGTCTACGACAACTGCGCTCATCGGCCATATTCTTCAAACTGCCGGTCGCAAATGTGAGGTGGGGGGCAACATTGGCGTTCCTGTTATGAATTTGGAATCATTGGAAAAAGGTGGGACTTACGTGCTGGAGATGTCTTCCTACCAGTTGGAGATCACCCCCTCGATCCATTTTGATGTGAGTGTGTTACTGAATATCACGCCTGACCACCTGGATCGACATGGAGGATTAGAGGGATATATCGCAGCGAAACAACTCATCTACGCCAACTCTAATCCTGATGACACATTAATTATAGGCATTAATGATCCTCACTGTCTGGTCATCTATGAGCGCTTAAAGGCCACACCTCAGGTCAATCTGGTTCCTATTTCCATTCAGAAAAAGATCACTGATGGACTATATGTTAAAGACAGCCAGCTTATCGATGGAATCACTGACTCTCCAATCTTTGACCTACCCCCTCTCCTGCGCCTAAAAGGTCAGCATAACTGGCAAAATACAGCTGCTGCCTTTGCGGCTTGCCGCTCACTCGGCTTAAATGATTCAGAGATTATACAAGCGTTAGAATCATTCCCAGGGCTGGCGCACCGACAACAACTCGTGAAATCTTGGCAGCAAATCCGTTTCGTAAATGACTCAAAAGCCACCAACGCAGAAGCTGTTGCACAAGCTCTCGCAGCCTATAGCGGTGAAAATATCTACTGGCTTGCAGGTGGACGTCCGAAAGAAGGCGGAATCGCAGCCCTCGAATCTTACTTTCCAGGTGTCCAGCATGCGTTCATCTATGGGGAAGCCCAAGATTCATTTGCACTTACCTTAGAAGGAAAAGTCCCTTATACCCGCGCTAAGGACTTACGCGAGGCCACTGAATTAGCCTTGAAAAAAGCCGAGAACCATCCTAAAGAAGAGACAGTAGTTATGCTTTCACCCGCGTGCAGCAGCTTTGACCAATTCAAAGACTTCGAGCAACGGGGCGATGCTTTCTGTAATTATATCAACGAACTAACAACGTAAAGGGCTTCACTATGCTCACCATCGCCCGCACCAATACAACCCTCGTGGGACGCTGGTGGTGGACTGTTGATCGCCTAATCTTGGTGGCTGTCATCTTATTGATGGCTTTGGGTGTGTTCCTCGTTTTAGCTGCCAGCACAGCCGTTGCCGACCAGCACAACTGGAGTTCGTTTTACTTTGTAAAAAAACATCTTCTCTTTCTAGCCCCAGCTTTGTGTGTAATGATCGGAGTATCCCTGCTTTCACCCACCCACCTACGCCACCTTTCATTGGTACTCTTTATTGGTGGTATTGTTGCTCTGATTGCCACGCTGTTCATAGGCATTGAGATCAAAGGTGCCCGTCGTTGGCTGGACTTTGGCATCATTTCCATTCAGCCCAGCGAATTTATCAAACCCGTATTTGCCATCCTGAGTGCATGGTTTTTTGCTCGCCAGCACGATGAAGATCAATTTCCCGGCCAATGGGCCTCCATGGCCATGTACGCTCTTGTGGTGTTTCTTTTGTTGCTGCAACCTGATTTGGGGATGGTCTTAGTGATAAGCGCCATGTGGATGACCCAATTCTTTCTAGCGGGTCTTCCTATAATATGGATCACTGCTGCTGGAGTTGCTGGGACTTGTGGAGCCGTTGGGGCCTATTTTATATTCCCCCACGTACACCGCCGTGTCGATCAATTCCTCGCCCCTGATTCTGGGGACCGTTTTGGTGACCGCTATCAGGTAAGTCAATCACAAGAAGCCTTCATGAATGGTGGATTTTTTGGCGTGGGACCAGGAGAAGGTACTGTAAAGAAGTACCTACCAGACGCTCACGCCGACTTCATTTTTGCCGTAGCTGGTGAAGAGTTTGGCATGATCTTATGCCTCGTTATCCTTACCATATTTACCTTCATTGTCTTGCGGGCTTTTAGCCGCATTTTAGCAGAACACAATTTGTTCATCGTTCTAGCTGTGGCAGGGCTTACCGTTCAATTTGGCATTCAAGCTTTGATTAATATGGCTTCTACCTTGAATTTAATGCCAACCAAGGGTATGACTTTACCGTTTATTAGTTACGGTGGTTCTTCCCTACTAGCCTTAGCGCTTGGCATGGGAATGGTATTAGCGTTAACACGGCGAAGGGTTGGAGAGAAGTGATACAAAACCGTATTGTACTTGTAGCCGGCGGCACAGGAGGACACGTCTTTCCTGCATGCGCCCTGGGAGAAGAACTGCTTTCGCGCGGCTATAATGTGTCTGTATTCACCGATGCTCGCGGCGCAAAGTATACTTGGAATACAAAGTTTGATCTGCATGAAATTCCATCCATGTACCTACGTAAATCTCCTATCCAACTGTTAAAAGGTATTTTCAACCTCATTATTGGTTTTTTCAAAGCCCGTAAACTTTTACGCCATTTAAAGCCTTTAGCAGTCGTAGGCTTTGGTGGCTATACAACTCTTACACCTATGATGGCTGCGCATTTTGGATCCATTCCTACTATGATCCACCAAAGTGATGCTCTTTTGGGTAAAGCCAATCGCATCCTGGCACGGTATATGAACCGTATTGCCACTTCATTTCCCTTTACCAAACGCATGGATAAGTCTCTGAAATCAAAAACGGTCGTCACTGGCTTACCTCTTCGCAAAGAAATTAAGCCTGCGCCTTATAAAGAACCCAAGGATAAAATGCATGTTCTTATTACGGGTGGGAGTCAAGGGGCGAAGTTCTTTGGTGATATAATGCCACAGGCTGTCAGCCGTTTATCCCCCGAACACCAAGCACGTCTTGTTATCGCTCACCAATGCCGTCCTGAATACCTTGATGAGGTCCGTTCCCAATATGGGAAAACAAAGTGTAATTTTGAACTCCAATCATTTTTCAAAAATATGCAAGACCGCTATGCGAAAGCCCATCTAATTATCTCTCGCTCAGGATCCTCAAGTGTCCTTGAAGCAGCAACTGTAGGTCGACCAGCCCTTTTCATTCCTTACCCTTACGCAGCTGATGATCACCAAACAGCCAATGCCCAGGAAGCTGTCTCTACAGGAGGAGCATTGCTTATTCAACAAAAGGATCTAACTGCAGACCAGCTTGCAGAGACTCTAGAGAATTTCCTCGATGACCCAGCAGCTTTGAGTCAAGCTGCGGAAAAAATCAGTAAAGTAGTTGTTCCTCACGGACAAAAGAACCTTGCTCTCGCTTTAGAAGAACTTGTTAACCATCAAATTAAGGATATTGCAGCATGACACCAGAACCCATTCACTTCATAGGAATCGGCGGCATTGGCATGAGCGCCATTGCACAAGCACTTGTTGAGAAGGGTGTCAAAGTTACGGGCAGTGATTTGAATAATAACCAAAATGTTCAGCGTCTCAAAGAAATGGGTGTTCCTATCTTTATTGGCCATGAAGGAGGAAACCTTCGTGACGCCAAAACTGTTGTTCTCTCCACAGCAGTAAATGAGGACAACCTGGAGTACCAGGCAGCAAAAGCTCATGGACTTACAATTCTTCACCGATCTGAGATGCTTGCTGACTTAATGAATACGGCGGCTGAACGGATTTGCCTAGCCGGTACCCATGGAAAAACCACAACCACGACCATGATGGCCTGCCTGTTTGAAGGAGCTAACAAAAATCCAACGGTGATCAATGGAGGCATTATGAATGCCTATGGTACAAACACCAAAATGGGTGACCCTGATTGCTTTATCGTGGAAGCAGATGAGTCCGATGGTAGCTTTGTCCGTTTTAATCCCTCGATTGCTGTTATCTCCAATATCGATGCTGAGCACATGGATCATTACGGTGACTTTGAATCCCTCATGCAAGCTTTTCAGAAATTTGCAGAAAACACCTCACATGAAGGAACTATCATTCTTGGACTGGACCATCCTCATGTCCGTATTCTAGAAAGCCGAATTAAGCACTCTAAGGTACTCACTTTCGGCTTTTGTGATGATGCTCAATTCCGAGCACAGAACCTCCAAGCTCACCCCGACGGTATGATTTTTGATGTTATCATCAACGGTGAAATGTATATGGAGAGTGTCCACCTTAAAGCATTCGGGGAACATAATGTTCTGAATGCTCTCTCTTCTATCGTTGCGGGATATAGTTGTGGATTTTCTCCTGAAAATATGGCGGAATCCCTTGCTAATTTTCAAGGAGTACAAAGGCGATTTACGACAGTTGGTGAATGGAATCATGTAACTTTTATTGACGACTATGCCCACCATCCAGTTGAAATTGAAGCTTCTCTAAACTCAGCGAGGAAGGCATGTTCAGGCAATGTCATTGCTATACTACAACCCCATCGCTTCAGCCGCCTCAAGCATCACTTTGATGACTTTGCAGCCTGTTGCAGCCACGCTAGCCGAACCATTGTTCTACCCGTTTACCCCGCAGGCGAAAGCCCTATACCTGGCTATGATCACACTTCCTTAGCGGGAAAAATATCCGGGCAAGTCCAGATCTGTGAAGATAATGAGACATTAGTGGGGATTTTAAGTGACGTTTGTGCCCCTGGAGACATGGTTGTGTGCATGGGAGCGGGAAGTATCTCTAGCATTGTACGTGAACTTCCTGCACAATTGGCTGCATTTCAACCTATAATCAAAGAGTGTGCCTAACTATATGCCCTATTCACTCATTCATCAATTACCCCATGTTCGCGGCCGGTATCAGGAAGAGGTGCCACTGTCCCGCAGCACGTGGTTTCAGGTGGGTGGTCCTGCACAAATCACTTATAAGCCCGCAGACCTAGAGGACCTACAGTTCTTTCTCAAGGCAAGACCCCGAGATATACTTATCCATATCATTGGTGTAGGCTCAAATCTGCTTGTAAGGGATGGAGGCATTCGAGGTGTTGTTATTCGTTTAGGCAGTGGCTTTACAAATATATATACCGATGGAATTACCATGCACCTTGGAGCCGCAGCGATGGACCGTAATGTTGCCATGGCTTCCATTGATGCTGAAATCGAAGGGTTTGAGTTCCTCTGCGGTATCCCTGGAACCATGGGCGGAGCCTTACGTATGAATGCTGGCGCCTATGGTTCTGACATGAGTCAAATCTTAGAAGAAGCTTTAGTCTTGGACCCCAGAGGCAAGCTTCATCACCTTAAGCCAGAAGAACTTGGCCTGAGTTACCGTCATTGCTCAATCCCCAACGACTGGATCTTTATTGGGGCAAAGATTAAAGGACGTAAAGGAAAGGCTGACAAAATCCGATCCCGCATCGAAGAATACCTGTCAGCTCGAGAAGAAACTCAGCCAGTTCGATCACGTACAAGCGGCAGTACTTTTGCTAATCCAGAAGGACATAGTGCTTGGAAACTTATCGATGAAGCCGGCTGCCGTGGATTAAAAGTGGGTGGTGCGCAAATGTCAGAAATGCATTGTAACTTCATGATTAATACCGGCGATGCCTCTGCTCAGGACCTCGAAGATTTAGGCAATGAGGTAAAGGCTCGTGTAAAGGCCAAATCTGGTATTGATTTACGATGGGAAATAGAGAAGATTGGTGAAACAAATCAGTTAGTTATTGAGAAGAAAGTCGCATGACAAAAAAGCGTGTTGCCGTGTTAATGGGTGGTTTTTCTGGAGAGCGAGAGGTCTCACTCTCGAGTGCAAAAGGTATTATAAAGTCCGTAAAACAGTTGGGATATGAAGTTATTCCTATCGATGTAACACGAGATATTAACAAATTAATTCAAGATCTTACCCCAAAGCCCGACGTGGCTATCAATATATTACACGGCCGTTGGGGTGAAGACGGATGCATACAAGGGCTACTGGAACTGATGCATATTCCATACAGCAGCTCCGGGGTTTTAGGGTCATCATTATCCATGAACAAAGGCACAGCACGCCAAATTTGCCAGGAAGAGGGTATAATTTGCCCAAAAGGCAAGGTTGTTCCAGCTTCTGATCTATTAAGTGGTCATCATCCATTCCCTGTGCCCTATGTAATCAAGCCACTAGGTGAAGGTTCTAGCTTGGGAGTTACCATCATTCATAGCCTTTCAGAAGATATGCCAGATTTTACTAATTGGGAGTATGGAAGCAACGTGCTTGTTGAAGAGTATATTCCAGGCCGTGAGATTCATGTGGCTGTCATGGGTGATAAAGCTCTGGGTGCCGTTGAAATTCGTCCATTTGGCGACTTTTACGACTATACGGCAAAATATACTGACGATAAGGCAGAACATATCTGTCCTGCACCCATTCACCCCAAAGCTTACGAACAAGCAATGCGTACTGCAGAGAAGGCCCATCGTGTACTGCAGTGCAAAGGAATCAGCCGCAGTGACTTCCGTTACGATGATACTCAGGGTGAGCCGGGTAAACTTTACTTTCTCGAACTTAACCCCCAACCAGGCATGACTCCTCTCTCTCTCGTCCCAGAGATAGCAGCCTCCCAGGGGAAATCCTATACCGACCTTGTACAATGGATGATTGAGGACGCTTCATGTTCAAGATAGGACATAAGAAGAAGCGCAAAGTCCGCCGCCAACCTGCTCGCCGCACAAGCAGCTGGAATTGGCAATATCCCCTCTATGGCATGGGGTGCTTTGTGATTTTCATCACAATTTTATGGACCTACCTCAATTGGGAACCCATGTTGTCAAGCCTTCAAAAATGGGCTGTCCATCAAACTCAACGGGCAGGGTTTGTCTTAAAAGACGTTGTGGTAGTGGGGCGTCATAGAACCTCAGCGGATGAAATCCTCGAGATCATTCAGGTAGAGTACTCTGATCCACTTTATGCTTTCGATGCACAGGAGGCTAAGGAACATCTCGAGAAAACCCCTTGGGTGGAATCAGCTCATGTACAACGTCGCCTCCCGAATTCAATTTTCATCCACCTTGAGGAAACCAAGCCTGTTGCTCTTTGGCAATACCAAGGAAAGCACACGCTCATTGATACAAAAGGAAACATTATTGAAGAGCAGGATCCTCGACAATTCAGTGATCTTATTCATGTTGTTGGCAAGGGTGCGGCTAGTCACGCCCCTGCCCTCATTCGTTCTCTTGATGATTTTCCTGCATTAAGGAAGCGTATTACAGCCGTTATCCACCAACATGGTGAGCGCTGGGATATGAGGATTGACGACAAAATTGATATTAAATTACCAGAAGATGGGTTAGCTAGTTCCTTACAAAAATTACAAGAACTTGACGAAGAGTACGATTTCTCTCAGGGCGAGATAATGACCATTGACATGCGTTTTCCTGATAAGCTAATTCTTAGACTAACACCAGAAGCTATCAAACGCCGTCAAATGTCCGGGAGGGACGCATAAAATCATGCTAGGATTGGGTAATCGTAGTAAAAAGAACAAGAAAGGCGTTATTGCCTGCATTGATGCGGGCTCGAGTACAGTAACCTGCTCCATTGCTCACCTTGGATCAGATGATCAAATTAACCTTCTAGGAATAGGACGACAAGCGGCTTCCGGAATCCACTCTGGTACTGTAGTAGATATGGTTGCCGCAGAGGAATCCATCGTCAACGCCGTTCACCAGGCAGAATTACAGGCTGGATTTACCATTAAAGAGGCCTATATCAGCGTTAATGGAGTAAACTTCTCATCCCATTGTTATAGAGGCGAAGTTCCCATTACAGGACACTCTGTGGATGATTCGGATGTGAAGCGTGTCTTTCAAGAGGCTTGTACCGCTGCAATGGTAGAACCCGGCTGGCAAACGATCCATGTGCTGCCCCTCGCCTATTCTATTGATCAAACCAAGGGGATTCGCGACCCACGAGGTATGTACGGTGATCAGCTCAAGGTTATTGTCCATGTGGTTTCCGGGAAATCTGCACCAATTCAAACGCTTCAAACCTGTGTAGGGCGTTGCCACCTCGATATCGCAGGCCTAGTGAATGCCCCTTATGCTTCCGGACTTTCTACTCTGGTAGAAGATGAGCAGGATATGGGAGTCACTCTGATCGACATGGGAGCAGGTACCACTTCATTTTCTATCTTCCACAAAGGTCAGATGGTTTATACTGGCTGCATACCTCTTGGTGGCCAACATGTGACTAGCGACATTGCCCGTGGCCTTTCTACCCCCATGAACCATGCCGAGCGGCTGAAGACTATGTATGGAACAGCTCTTGTTTCCTCTGGCGAAGCCCGGGAAATCATGATGGTTCCCCAAGTTGGCGAAGGCCGTGGTGATGGTGTTAATCAAATGTCACGTATGGCGCTGGTCTCAATCATAAAGCCACGCCTTGAAGAAATCTTTGAGATGGTAAAAACCCAACTCCAAGACGCTCGTATGGATGTATGCGCCGGCAAGCGGGTTGTCTTAACTGGAGGTGCTAGCCAAATTGCGGGCCTACGCGAACTTGCTTCCCTTATTCTCGACAAGAACGTTCGACTTGGACGCCCTCACACCCTGGGCAATGACGAACTGGTCTCTGATCCTGGATTTGCCGTGTGTGCTGGCCTCCTTGAATCAGTCCAACTGGGCTGCATGGAAAAACCCATTGTTACCACTGAGCGTGGATCTACATCTAAAATCAGCAAAATTGGCGGTGCATTGAAGGGGATTTGGTAAGCTCCTGATACTGATACACCTGTAAGGCCAATTCACCTTTTTTATCTAATTGATTTCATTTGCAAATTAACTAAATTCAAGAATAAATATTTAAATTACTGTTTTTCATGATAAGGTGATATTATAATTAAAATTCACAAACATGATTGCTATTCATAATGGAGTCTATTTATAATCGTTTTTCACAAAAAGTTAGCCTTTTTCAGGAGAAGAAACTACCTGAAGAAGCTATCCTTGCTGGATACGCTGCTCTCATTAATGTTTATGAATTGGAAGTCCCGTTACC
>CAJQNC010000047.1 GCA_905479605.1 uncultured Alphaproteobacteria bacterium
CCATGTGGGCCAATATTAAACAAAGACTGAAATCTTACTCTGATAATGCAAAGTCATTCATTGATAACCTGGAATACCATTTTACGGATATGTGTAAATGTTAAGATAATCTGCTATATCTACACATAGCCCGTCATGCCAGTTTGTGTGTTTGTCCGAGATTGTTCAATTAACAAAAGTCAGCACCTGTATCTCGTGCCATTTACGTGATTCATTAGATTTAGAAATTATGAGGAAATGGCCAAATAGCCTATGACCTGATTGCCATATACTCAGGGGCTTGGGCTTCGATGATTCCTCCATGGAGGGAGCAGTTGGTTTCGGCCAGTTGTACGAAGGCCTCGGTGATATCTTCAGGGGAGGGGTGTTCGGTGAGATCTTTACCGGGAAATGCCTTGTCCAGCATATCTGTATTGGTTGCTCCAGGGTTGATCAGGTTAACTTTGAGGTTGGTCGTGTTCTTGACCTCTTCGGCATATACCCTCACCATAGCTTCAAGTGCAGCCTTACTGGTGGCATAAGCTCCCCAGTAGGCGGGGGGTGTGTGGGTAGCTCCGGTGGTGACGAAGACAGCGCGACCATTGTCACTGAGCCGTAAGAGAGGGTCAAAAGCGCGTATCAGGTGCCAATTAGTGTTTAAATTGAGACCAATGGTCTCATGCCACATTTTGACAGGAAACTGTTGCAAGGGCATGAGAGAACCCAACATGCCCGCATTGCCCACAAGGATATCAAGTTTGCCATATTTATCGTTGATAGCCTTAGCCATTTCATCGATTTTGGGATAGTCAATCAAGTCACAAGGTACAAGAAGTGGTTCCTCTCCACCGAATTGACGTATGGCGTCATCAGTTGCTTCCAGGCCTTTGGTTGAGCGGGCTACAAGGATGAGCTGGGCACCTTCTTGTGCATAGCGTTTGGCGACCGCAGCACCAATTCCGCGGGAGGCTCCTGTAACAAGGGCAAGTTTACCAGACAGTCTTTGGGGCATTTTTTTTCTCTGGAGTTTTGGGTTTTAAGGTCGACATATCTTCTACGGCATCATCAAGAGACTCAATGGTTTTATAAACTTCAGTAGGCTTGAAGTTGGCAATAGGGATGTTACTTTTAAGTCCAAAGGTGCCTTCTGGAATAGACTCACTGATGAAATGGGCTCCTTCTAAATACCAGGGAGCAAAGCGAGCTGTGATCATGTTCTCTGGGAGGTTAGGGGTAATAACACCCACTATAAAGTATAAAAATGAAACGACAAAAGCCCCACGTGCAAGGCCAAATGCTAGACCAAGTGCGCGATCCAGGCTGCCGATGGCCGTGCCCTTAATGGCATCCCCTAAGCGATTGCCGATAAAGGATAGGGCAGCCGAAACGACCAAAAATATGGTGAGCCCAGAGCCCAAGGCGACGAGGGGAGTGCTGCCCAAGGTCTCTTCTAAAAAAGGACCATAGTAGGGTTCACCATAGACAGTCGCGATGAGAGCAATGATGAGAGCTGCGGTACCGATGAAGTCATGGGTAAATCCACGGATAACACCCACAAAGATTGAAAAACCAATGATGCCCAAGGCAATGAAATCAACAGTATTAAGGGCTGTAGCTTCGGCGATCATGCGGTTAGTTTCTCTCTGTCATTAGATTGGAATTTCTCTACTATATTGTGCACATGTTCCACTTCGACACAATCAAACTCATTAAGAGCATTGGATTTAGTTCCCGTACGTGGTGGCATAAAGACTTGGCGAAATCCTAGTTTGTGGGATTCCTTTAAGCGAGCGTCTTGCTGGCTGACGTTGCGCACTTCTCCGGATAAACCAATTTCACCAAAGAAAACTGTATCATGAGGAATGGGTGTATTACTCATTGATGAGAGAAGTGCTGCAGCTACAGCGAGGTCAGCGGCTGGTTCGTGAATTTTAAGGCCACCGGCTACATTTAGATAAACATCTCGACCAGCGAAATTAATGCCACATCGGGCTTCGAGTACAGCTAGAACCATAGAAAGCCGATTATGGTCCCACCCAACAATGGCGCGACGAGGTGTGGCAAGATTTGATGGGGCAACGAGGGCTTGAATTTCTACCAACAGTGGGCGAGTGCCCTCGACTCCTGCAAATACACAAGCCCCGCTCACATTACCTTGGCGGTTGGCTAGGAATAGGGCGGAAGGGTTGAGAACTTCCTGCAACCCTTTGTCGGTCATTTCAAAAACACCAATTTCATCGGTGGCGCCAAAGCGATTCTTGACGGAGCGCAAGATACGGAATTGGTGGCCTCTTTCACCTTCAAAATACAAAACTGTGTCGACCATATGTTCCAGAACACGTGGTCCAGCGAGGGTTCCATCTTTCGTTACATGGCCCACAATGATGATGCTGATGCCGCGGCGTTTGGCCACACGTATCAACTCTTGAGCGCTGGCACGGACCTGGGAAACAGTACCTGGGGTTGACTCCATAGTATCAACATACATCGTTTGGATTGAATCAATGATAGCTACATCAGGGCCATCATTGTGATCTAAGCTGGCTAGAATATCACGAACGTTGGTTGAAGCGGCTAAATCCACTGACGCATCATTGACACCAAGGCGTTTGGCTCGCAGGCGAACTTGGTCGATAGCTTCTTCGCCAGAAATATAGGCACATTTACCTGTTTTAGAAATAGCTGCAGCCACTTGTAAAAGCAGGGTGGATTTGCCAATGCCTGGATCACCTCCTACCAGCAGCACTGAACCTGGAACAAGGCCGCCACCGCACACCCGGTCAAACTCAGAAATCTCAGTGACCATGCGGGAAGGAGGGGTGTCCGTTGACTTATCGGTCAAGTTTACGAAGGAAATTTGTCGACCTGTGCGCGAATTGAGACTTTTAGGCAAGAGATCAGGAGATTGTTCCTCTGTGATGGTATTCCATGCCTGGCAGGATTCGCATTTTCCAGCCCACTTGGAGTAACAAGCCCCACACCCTTGGCATATATATTCGACCGTTTTTTTGGCCATTAAGCCACCTCTTCAGCGGTGGTTTCCAGCTTAATAGGGCCATCAGCATGGCCGTTGATGAATTGTTGGACGTAAGGGTTTTTACAAGAATCAACTTTGCTAGCCTTGCCCTTCCAGATGATATGGCCATCATGAATCATGGCCACCTCATCACCAACCGTACGAGCACTATGCATGTCATGGGTGATCGTGACAGCTGTAGCCCCCAGTTTCTTCACGCAATCACGTATTAAGGTATTGATTACTCCACAGAAAATTGGATCCAGCCCAGCCGTAGGTTCATCAAAGAAGAGCAGGTTTGGTTCGGTGGAGATAGCACGAGCCAATGCGACTCGCCGCTTCATGCCTCCAGAGATTTCGCTAGGGAAAAGTTCGCCAACTCGTTTATCTAATCCCACTGTGGCAAGTAGAGTCAGGGCTTTTTCTTTGGCCTGCTCACGCGCCATTTTCTTCTCATACATGAGACCAAAAGCCACATTTTCCCATACTGTTAAGCTGTCAAATAATGCTGATCCTTGGAAGACCATACCAATATTTTTTAAAAATTTCTGCCGTTTTGCCATAGGCTGGCCGACCAGTTCGTGACCATCAATCTTAATACTGCCTGAGTCTGGTGTGATAAGACCTAATATACATTTGATAAGAACTGACTTCCCTGTACCCGATCCTCCTATAATGACCATAGATTCGCCAGGCATTACATCGATGGAAAGGTTACTGAGGACCTGTTTTTCGCCGAAACTTTTATAAAGGTTTGAAACGGATAGCTTGGGTTCCATGGCCTTACCTTTCGAAAAGAAGAGCTGTGAGGATATAGTTAGTCACAAGAATCAAGATAGAGGCTGAAACCACGGCTTTGGTGGTGGCTTGCCCAACTCCTTGAGCACCTCCTTTAGAATTATAACCATGGTAGCATCCCATGGATGAGATAATAAATCCAAAGACTCCAGCCTTGATAAGGCCTGAATAGACATCCTGTGCCTCAAGAAATTCAGTGGTCTGCTTGATATAGGTTGCTGGGTTAAAGCCCAGGCGATAGGTGGATACTAAGTAACCGCCAAAAACACCGACGATGTCAGCCACGATTACCAAGAGAGGAAGCATGAGAATCCCTGCAAAAATACGAGGGGCTATTAAATATTTCATGGGATTAGTGGACAGGGTGGTGAGGGCATCCACTTGTTCTGTAACACGCATGGTGCCAATTTCAGCTGCCATGGCTGCTCCAATGCGGCCAGCTACCATGAGGCCAGCTAGCACAGGGCCCAGTTCGCGAGTGATAGAGAGCACGACGACGTTGGCAATGGCGCCTTCTGCATTAAAGCGAGAAAAACCAGTATAGCTTTGCAGAGCCAGCACCATACCGGTAAAAAGTGCTGTTAAGCCCACAACAGGTAAGGAAAGGTAACCAATATCTAAGAATTGGCGCAGGAGTTGTTTGAAATAATATGGAGGACGAAGCCCTTGTAGAATGGCTCTTTTAAGAAACAAGCTAAGGCGTCCTGTGGTTTCCAAGAACTTGAGGAATACACGTCCCACTTGGGTTACAAGAATCATGAAGCTTCCCTTTTGGTCTTATTTAATTCATAGGAGTTATAGTATCGGTGAGATCGCGTGCTAAGGGAAGTAAGAAGTTCCCATGGCGCTGTATCTGCCATTTTGGCAACATCATCAATGTGGATGTGATCCCCCATAACTTCAGCCCAGTCGCCAATATGGCATGCATCTTCTGGCAAATCGGTAATATCCACCGTCAGCAAATCCATGGATACGCGGCCAATGACAGGAACTCGATGACCCCCCAGATAAATTTGTCCTTTATTACTGAGGTTGCGGAGATAGCCATCCCCATAGCCAATACCCAGAGTTGCTATACGAGACGGTCGATGAGCCACGTAGGTGCCGTCATAACCCACAGAATGTCCCTTCATCAGTGGCCCAACTTGTAGAACTTGGGCATAGACTTTAACTACTGGCTTAAGATTAACCCGTTCAGCTTCTGTGGGTAACGCAGAGCCATACAGGCATAGACCCGGGCGCACCATGTCCATGTGGTAGCGTTCCCCCAAAAAGATACCGCCACTATTTGACAAAGAAGCGGGAGCGATAGGATAGGAGCGACGCCAGTTGTCAAATAATTCAAGTTGCTGCTGGTTCATGGCGTTGTGAGACTCATATGCACACGCCAAGTGACTCATCATAAATTTGAGTTCTAAGTTGGACACATGGGTAAGCCCTAACTGGCCAAATTCATCAGGCTTTAGGCCAGTGCGCATCATCCCCGTATCAAAGTGTAAGATGGCGGGAAGGGGGCGTTGTTTGATTTTAGCTGTCTCATTCCACAATTGTACTTGTGGTAACGCGTTGAGAACAGGCGTAATATTTTGTGTGATATAGTGATCTTCGTCCCCTTCTCGTATACCAGAGAGAACAAAAATATCTGGTTCGGGACCTAAGGTCGAACGCAAGTCTAAAGCTTCATCGATGCTAGCTACGAAGAAGTGTTCACACCCTGCATCCTGTAATGTACTGGAGGTCATGGTCAGCCCTATGCCATAGCCATCGCACTTGACCACAGCTGAGCAAATAGTGTGGGGAGCGAGCAGTGATTTAAGATAGTTATAGTTGTGGGCCAAAGCATCAAAATCCACGACAATTGCAGATGGAGAGAGTGGCTTAAAGGGAAGCTGAATTTTATGCATAGTTGGCTGGAACTTGTGAGGGTTCGACATAATCAGAGAATTTAGTGAGTTCTCCTTTAAAGTGAAGCTTGACTGTTCCGATGGGGCCGTGCCGTTGCTTACCGAGGATGACCTCGGCCAGATTGTGAATTTCAGCCATTTTTGCTTGCCATTTCAAATATTTTTCTGTCTCTGATTGGGCGGGTTGCAGACGGCCCTCGTAGTATTCTTCACGAAATAGGAACATAACCACGTCAGCATCTTGCTCGATAGAGCCCGACTCACGGAGGTCAGACAGCTGAGGACGTTTATCTTCCCGTTGCTCGACGGCGCGGGAAAGCTGAGAGCAGGCAATAACTGGCACGTTCAGTTCTTTTGCAATAGCTTTGAGGGTCCGGGTGATTTCAGAGAGTTCTTGTACACGGTTCTCAGCACCGCGACTACCACCTGCGGGACCTAACAATTGGAGGTAATCGATAATAATAAGCCCCAGCCCTTGCTGCCGTTTCAACCGGCGACAACGTGTGCGCAAGGCACTCACAGACAAAGCAGGGGTGTCGTCAATATAAAGAGGGAGTTTTGTCAATCGACGGCTGACTTGGTCGAATTTGCCAAAGCTATCTTTGTTGATTTCTCCTCGACGAATCTTATCAGAAGAAATACCTGATTCCTGGCCAAGAAGACGACAGGCTAGCTGTTCAGCGGACATTTCAAGAGAGAAGAAGGCGACTGTACTGTCTTTCTCAGTATTCATACCTGAGAGAGCTGCGCTGTAAGCGATATTAGTCACAAACGCTGTTTTACCCATAGAGGGCCGCGCGGCAACGATGAGCAAATCAGAGGGGTGAAGGCCACCAAGCTTCTGATCTAAGTCAGCAAAACCCGTAGAAATGCCCACGATCTTAGAATCAGATTTATAAGCAATTTCAGCGGTTTGGATGGCTTCCACCAAGGCTGAGTCGATGGATGTAAATCCCTTGTCGGTTTGACCTGTTGTGGCTAAATCAAAGAGCTTCTTCTCGGCGAGCTCTAACTGGTCAGTGGCCGATACATCCAAGTCATAACTGTGGGCTTCATTTACAATGTCTTCCCCCACATCAATAAGCTGGCGCCGAAGGGACAGGTCGAAGATTTGTTTGCCATAATGTGCCACGTTAATCACAGTGACCGTGGAGGCAGCAAGTTCAGCTAAATACCGGCTACCACCTACGTCCTGAAGACTATCATCGTTCTCAAAATAATCCTTAAGGGTAATAGGGTCGGCCACATGGCCACGGTTTATGAGCCGGGTGATAGCGTCATAAATCCGGCCGTGAGCTTCATCGGCAAAATGCTCCGGTAGTAGGAACTCTGAAACTTTTTCATGAGCTAAATTGTTATGGAGAAGAGACCCTAAAAGAGCTTGTTCTGCTTCAAGGCTATGAGGTGGGGGGCGAGTACCGAAGTCTGCAGCAGTCTTAGAGAGACTTTCGTTCTTTTCAACTGCTGTGGTCAAGACTAGATCCTTCTCTGAAGTGGAATTGTTCCCCAGAGGTTTGATGAGTAACTATAAACCTCTGAGGTTTAAATTCTATTAAATGTTAAGTTAGGCCGGTACAAAGGTCCTTATTCTACAGGTTGAGCTGCAGAATCGGCAATGGTTTCTTTTACACTTTCAGATTGAGCCTTAGCCTCATCTTCAGATTTGGCAACGTTAATCAAGACTGTGGCACTTACATCGGGGTGAAGTTGTACTCGCACAGGGTGTATACCAATTTCTTTGATAGGGTGCTCAATGCGAATTTGGTTCTTCTTTACGTGCTCATCATTGACTTGATCGGCAATGTCGCGGGCTGATACTGAACCAAACAGCTGACCACTTTCTCCCGCTTGACGAATGAGGACAATTTCTTTGTTATTAATTCTCTTGCAAAGAATCTCGGCTTCTTCTTTGTGCTTGAGATCTAGGGATTCAAGGCTAGTCTTCTCAGTTTCAAATTTCTTGATGTTTTCTTTAGTAGCCCGCATGGCAACGCCTTTGGGTAGCAAAAAGTTGACACCATAGCCGCGCTTGACAGTGACGATATCGCCAATTCTTCCGAGTTTTTCAACGCGTTGTAGCAAAATTAACTTCATAGGATTGAGCTCCATTTTCATAAATATAATATTCTGCACCTTATCTAGCAAAGATGATGGCGCTTGACAATCATTAGTTTTATGTACGGACACTCATTCTTAAGGAGTGGTCGATAATACTCCCATGAATTAGATGTTTGGTTTTAGCCCGAAAAAAGGGCCCTCTCCGCTGTGTGGGGGAGGGCCCGCTGATATCCGGGGAGATATCATATGCTGTTAATAGTTACTCTTTTGGTAGAGGACGGATTCGGATGGCATGGATATAAAGTTCCTTTCCACCTTCCCCATAGTTATCCACGACTAAGGGGGGCTCTTCACCTGTCACACTGATAATTGTTGGATACTTCATGACCTTACCACTATTGGCGTATAGTTCTTGTGTTGCTAAGGGGGCAGATTGTCCATCAAAACCTATATTCCAGTTGCCAATCGTGGTGCCTTTGTTTTCTGGGCTTTCGATAATGAGTTCAATTTGGTAATTCCCTTTTTCCAATTTAACTTTAGGGCTGCTTGTAATGATTCCACCCTCTGAGTCAGAGTATACGTGAACGACCCCAGATGCTTCGATGAATCCGATGCCACCCTTATCAGGAGTCATCTCCGAGGCTTGGATCACTTGAACATTATGAAGTTTTAGCCCTCGTGTTTGTCCGACACTTACATGATGCTGGGATGCTAAGTGAATCTTAGCTTTGCCATTCACACCTCCAGCTTTTTCAACCATGTCCTTCAAGTCAGGGGCTTGTGCCAGGTATTCATCAGCATCTGATTCGCTCATAATGCTTGACATCAGAGGAGCATTTATCAAGGATAGGCCTTGCTTGATCCCCTCTGAGAAATAGTGCTGTCTCATAAGTGCAGACCGAGCCTCAGGGTTCCGAACCTTATGAGCCATTTGCCGTAAATCCCTAGCTTGTGAGAAGTAGAATTCTTCATCTGCCCATTCAGGAAGTTGGAGGTCAGGTCGAATATGGGTGTATAAAAGACCTTCAGTCATGCCAACTGTTGCATAATGATGCTCGAGATACATTTCTCTGTCCTCATTCGTGCGGATATAAGAAGGAATCTTGATCTTTCCTCGGTTGAGCTTGAAGTATTCCCTGGCTTTACCCATAAAGCTGTTAGGAACAAGGTGATGACGACCTTTATTCTTCACAAAGTGCACTTGTGCGGCAGCTGTTTTAAGCAGCTTTTGCTCGCCTAGAGACAGATTGTCAAAGTTGGGCCATTCACTTTTCAAATCTTTAGCGATCGTCTCTTGTGCTTCTGGATTTACATCTAGATATAAATCTGCATCAAACCAGTTTGGAACTTCCGCAAAGCGAGTGATTCCTTGGTCTTCATCTTCAGCAATGGGAACCAGATTTGGCGCGCTTGCGAAAGTTGAAGAGGATTCACCGATCTCTTCTTCTTCTTCTTCTTCATAAGATGCTCTGACTGCCATGCTGCTGGCAACTGCTTCTTGCATCCATGCAGTGACTTTAACTCCCTTGTGGGGGTCATGTGCAAACTGTTCTTGAAGTTCATCATCGGCTCCCCAGTTGAGGTCAACGTGATTCTCAACGGTCCATCCATTGGGGAGAACGAAGCCATGTGGCTCTTTTACATCGATTTCTTGAGCTGCTTTTCGCCTCTCAGCTACATCCAATTGCAACCAGAAATCCGCCTCTGCCCAACCCAGTTTACGTTGGTCAGTCCAGGTGGCGTGATCACCCACGTGCTTGAAGCGCCGGTTTGTTTCAGTGTCAGATAGGTATTTTATCCCATCGAAGCTACCTGGTAGGAATGGATATAGTAAGCCAAGTTCCTCGGCATGCTCGACAAAGTGTTTCTGAGTGGCTAATGCCAAAGCAAACATGTCTGCTTGCGTTTCCTTGTAATCTATGTCTTGCTCGGCAGGGTAAGCTGGTAGCTCATCAAAGCGATAATTTATGCTTTGAGAAATTGTGGTTTCATCCGCTATTTCAGTGCTGTCGGTACTTGTAAGACGCCGAGTTTTCTTTTCCTGTATATCAAGGCCTTCCAAGATATAGTAATATGTTCTCCATGAGAATTTTTCAGGAAGTCCTTCGATAAGCAAACTGTTGTCAAATCCATGCTTGAAAGCATAAATTTGTGTCCAGATAGCTTTAGTAGGATCAAGTGCTTCTAACCCTATCTCAAAACCCATTTGTTCTTCAAGGCTGGGGTTTAAGCTAATAAATTGGCGCCAATCCCAATTATATTCTTTAGGAAAAGGCATCCAGGCAAGAGCACTACGTTCATGGACAACATCCAGGTCAGGATCGCCGTTCTCATGGTGTGTATGGTCAAATATACCTAGATTATAAGCATGGCGAAGGCTTGCCATCTCAATCTGGCGTCGATCTTCTTTATCTTCCCAGTCCCAACCAAGGATAACTTCAGGGGAAGGCGTTTGCCAGTCCTCACTTTCTACGTCAGGAAGAGAGGGATATTCCAGAGCGATGATAGCTTTGTTGCGATTCCAGTAGTCCAACGTGTCAAATTCAGGTGGTGGAGTAAGAAATGTACTTTTCTTAGGGATGCCATGTTCTATAAAGAGCTCAGCGTAATAGTCATCAACACCTTGAAAGGCTCTTTTCTTCATAAGGCGCATACGACTTTCTGAAACGAGGTCAGGATTCATTTCAGCAAAGCTTCGCACGTCTACATCAGGTGCGAGAGTTTTGTAATTGTGGTTTTGATCGGCATGTTTGTAACCCCGTTTTTCAAAATCATTCCATGTGTCATGGTAGGGGCCATAGGCATCACTGGAGCGACTGTTATCATCTGCTGAGGTTGCAGAATTAGAGCTAGCGCGAATGACCAAAGGAACTCCAGTTTGGGCTTTTTGCGCCGATTTCTTAAAGTGGGTAATCCCTTTAGTGTCATCATCGAGTTTGGTATGGCCAGCCATGGCAAAGTGCGGCATAAAAATTGATAGCTGAGCAACAAGCGCAGTGGCCAGTCGTGTGGTTTTAATAGACATAATATCCTCCCGGGGCACATTCAAAACTGAAGAGCGACATTCTGTTAAAATTTAGAAAAAAAATAACAGGAGAAAAGTATGTCGCGGAGAAAGTATCACCACCTGAAGTCAGAGGATCGTTTAAAGCTTTATTCATTATTGCTAGAGGGTTTGG
>CAJQNC010000048.1 GCA_905479605.1 uncultured Alphaproteobacteria bacterium
CGGTACTTCGTGCAAAACACGACGTGATATTTTAAGTCATACAGGCTATGAGATCCATGACGATATTCCATAGAAAACACTATACTAAAGTGTTCGCCTAAAGGCGAGGGTGTTAACCCTATCCCACTCAACTACATAAAAATGGCAATCCCCCAATAGGCTACTTGCAAGCGACCAAAGTAATCTGCCAACGGTCCTAGAAATAACTGGCCTATGGATGCTCCCAAGAAAAATGCAGTAAGGGTTAACTGAACCGACGCCTGATCCGACTGAAAGTCTTGAACAAGGATTGGTAAAGATGGGAGGTAAATTGATGTAGAAAAAATCCCGAAGGCAGCTAATCCCGACAGAATAATATTAACAACCCACATACGTGGCATCTGTTTTGGGCCTTTCACGACGTGCCTCTTGAGTTTTGAGAGTAAGCTACTATTCAAACTGACAATGTGGGCATTCCAGTCTGCAAGTCAACTCTTTCATGAAAAAACCCCCCTTAAAAATAAGGGAGGCTTTCTTTAATACATCAGGAAAGAGCTATTTATTTCTCTTCTTTCCCCTTCGCTTGCTCAAGCGCTTCGCCCAGGATATCACCCAAGCTTGCGCCACTATCAGAAGATCCGTACTCGGCCATAGCCGCACGCTCCTCATCAGCCTCACGCATTTTCACTGAGAGATTGATCTTACGTGCAGAGCGATCAATGTTCGTAACCTTGGCATCAACCTTCTCTCCCACAGCAAAACGGTCGGGCCGTTGCTCACTGCGATCACGAGATAACTCAACTTTACGAATGAATCCAGTTAGGCCTCCAGCCAAAGCGACTTCGATACCTGTCTCCAAAACGCCTGTCACTTCACAAGTGACAATCGATCCCTTCTTAACGCCTTCAAGGCTTTCATTGAATGGATCATCAGTGAGTTGCTTGATACCCAAGGAGATACGCTCTTTTTCAGCATCAATATCCAACAGCTTAGCGCGAACTTTATCACCCTTTTTATAGTCAAGGATGGCTTCTTCGCCTGACTTATCCCAAGAAATATCAGACATGTGGACCATGCCATCAATATCATCTGTCAAACCAACAAATAGCCCAAACTCTGTGATGTTCTTCACTTCACCTTCAATTTCAGAACCAACTGTATATTTCTCCTGGAGAGCTTCCCAAGGATTATTCACACATTGTTTCAGACCGAGAGAAATACGGCGTTTGCTTGGATCAACCTCAAGCACCATTACCTCAATCTCCTGGCTCGTAGAAACCAGCTTGCTTGGTGGTACATTTTTCTTGGTCCAGCTCATTTCTGAAACGTGAACAAGTCCTTCAATTCCTGGTTCTAGCTCAATGAAAGCACCGTAATCAGCAATATTCGTAACCCGGCCCTTAAACTTAGTACCAATTGGGTATTTAAGATCTACGCCTTCCCAGGGATCAGTCTCAAGCTGCTTCATGCCCAATGAGATACGCTGTGTCTCGTTGTTGAAGCGGATGATTTGAACCTTGATAGTTTGACCAACACTGAGAGCTTCTGAAGGATGGTTCACACGGCTCCAGGAAATATCAGTGACGTGTAACAGACCGTCCACTCCGCCCAAATCAATAAAGGCACCATAGTCGGTGATATTCTTAACAACACCATCCAGGATTTGACCTTCTTCCAACTTGGAGACTAGCTCACTGCGAGCTTCCTCTCGTGACTCTTCCATAACGGCTCGACGGGACACAACGATATTGCCACGGGCCCGATCCATCTTTAAGATTTGGAAAGGTTGAACAACCCCCATCAATGGCGTTACATCACGCACAGGGCGGATGTCCACTTGACTTCCGGGGAGAAAAGCAATCGCTCCTTTAAGGTCAACGGTAAAGCCACCTTTAACGCGGCTAAAGATCACACCATCTACACGCTCATTCTTATCATGTGCAACTTCCAGATCTGTCCAAGCCGCTTCGCGACGGGCTTTTTCATGACTGAGAACAATCTCACCTTCACGATTTTCATAACGCTCAAGGAATACTTCAACAGTATCGCCGACTTTAATTTCAGCATCTTGTCCAGGAAGCGCAAATTCTTTTAAGGGAATACGTCCTTCAGACTTCAATCCAACGTCAACAATTGCCATATCTTTGACAATCTCTACAACGGTACCTTTTAGGACTTTTGATTCAAGCGTAGCAGATTCACCAAAGGATTCTTCTAAAAGCGCTTCAAAATTTTCGAGTGAAATATCTTCCACAGATTTTGTGGTTTCTTGGGTCATTTAAAACCTTTCAAACAACACTTTTTCTCTTTTCGGCTAGAGAGAAAGTAAGGGTTAGAGTTAAACAATAGAGCTAGGATGCCGAGACCCCACCTCCATAACGTATGCCTTTATCTTTCACATATCGTAGTGTTTTTTTAAAGACATCGTCGATAGTCAATTCCGAAGTATCAATGAGAAAGGCGTCTTCACTAGGCTGTAGAGGTGATGACTCACGCTGAACATCCCGCTCATCTCGCAATCGCATATCTTCGAGAACTGCCTCGTATATACTGTCAATTCCTCGATTTTGCAACTCTTTTAGTCGACGTTTTGCCCGTTTTTCAAGACTTGCTGTAATAAAAAGCTTCACTTCTGCATTAGGACAGACAACAGTTCCAATATCACGACCGTCCAAAACAGCACCTTGATGCTCTTCTGGTGGATGATTTGCAAACTCTCGTTGAAATCTTAATAAAGCTGATCGTAGTTGCGCATGCGTAGCAATTTTTGAGGCTGCACTGCTGACAGCTTCATCCCTCAACTTGCTTTCGTCCTTTAAGTGCTCTGCTGTGAGGCTGATTGCAGCCTGTTCGGCGGCCTGAGGGTTCGCCAAATCCGAACCTTCTTCCAACATCTTTAACCCTACTGCACGATATAGTAGACCTGTGTCCAAATAAGCATAGTTAAGAAAAGAAGAAAGATTCTTCGCGAGTGTTCCTTTACCAGCACCAGCTGGGCCGTCAATGGCTATAATCATATTTCTCTAATCTACATTAGTGATTTTTATAACATCTTTCTTATGTTGATAGAGGTTTGTCACCCTTGTAGGCAAGAAGAAATTTGACATTCTTCCAAACTTCTGGAAAATATGCTCAAATTTGATTAAGGAGAAATCATACGATGAAACCAGAATGGGGCCACAAACGAAACTGCCAATCATGCAGCGCACGCTTTTATGATTTAAACAAAAACCCAGCAACTTGCCCAAAGTGCGGGAAGGAATTTGATCCTTCCACAGCCGTTAAGAAACGACGCGGGCGTCCACCACTTGCTGAAAAGAAGAAAGCTGAAGCTGAAGCCGCAGCGGCTGCCGCAGAATCTAAGATCAAGGAAGAAGAAATTGATATCGTTATCGAAGCAGACGAGGACATTGATATTGAAGAGGATGATGCACTTCTCGACACCGATGATGACGATGACTTGGAGGACAATGATGTTGTTCCCACCATTCCTAAATCGGAAGATGATTAATCTAGTTGAATAATCTAGCTTTTTTAAAATGCTCCCGAGTGGGAGCATTTTTTTATACACTTAATTATACAACATCTCAAAAAAATATTGTGAATTCTCCTCTTCCAGGATAGCATCGTGTGGCGAAATTAACAGGGAAGGGAGTATGATTAAATACCTTATACTTTTCGCCGCACTTGTGCTGGGGGCCCCATCATGGATCCTAGCAAAGTATCAGGTGGCACACGCTCCGGCAGAGTTCTGTGTTGGTCTACGGTTTGTTTTTGCTTTTGCAGCCTTAGAAATTTTTCGTAGAATCATTGGAGATAAACAGCGCAAATTAACAGCCTCTGAATGGGGCCTCATTTTTCTACAAGGCCTTTTTTTACATTCCATCAACTTATGGCTTTGCTACTATTCCAGCCTCTACATGGTTTCAGGCTTGATCGCAGTCACCGTCTCTACAATGATCTTACCGAATATGATATTTGGACAAATTTTCCTCAAAGTCCCTATCCGTTTGCAAACTGTCATTGGAGCGCTTCTGGGCATATTTGGAGTCTGTATTCTTTTCGGGCAGGAAATACTCTCATTCTCAGGTGATAGTTTTGTTATGCTAGGCTTCTCGCTTGCCTTTATTAGTACATTCTTTTCAGTCATCGGAACCCAGGTCTCGGGGATCGTTCTAAAACGTGGCATTTCAATCAGCTTTTGCACATCAAGGGCTCTCCTTATCGGTGGACTCCTCAGCCTTGCAGCTACAGTTCTCAAGAATGGTACTCCCATCATACCTACAGCTCCGGAATTTTGGGTCAGCATTCTTTATCTAGGCGTCGCTTCATCAAGCATTTGCTATGCATTGTACAACTATCTGATTAAGAACTACGGTCCAGGCGTTGCCTCATACCTTTGGATTGCCATGCCAGGTGTGTGCCTTGCTATCTCAGCTTTTTACGAAGACTACGAATGGACAATTGCCAGCACCATCGGCATCCTAGCAATCACGTTGGGCAGTGTTTTCACTGGGTCGGAAAATCACATAAGCCAAAAAGTTCGTAATCTTATGCAACGAGTGTTTCTGTCACAAGCTTAGAGCTTTCAAACATACCTTGACCAAGGGTCGTAAATTTTCCGTTTTCACTTAATACCTGCTGTGTTGAATAAATAGCCTTTTTATAGCTGTCTAACACCGGGTCAACCAAATCACTCGTAAACCTTTCCCTCACCGCAGGCATTGATAAACCTGTAATTAAACGATAAAGAACAAAATGCGCATGATAAATACCTATGAGCGGGCGCGGCTTGTCTCTAAAAGGAGAATCATAGAGCTCATGAGGTGAATTCAATAACAGAGGATCATCCATCGTTTGTAAGTGTAAATGAATATGAGCTGTTTCGTGCAGAATACGATCGATCACCACCAATAAATTTCGTTCATCAAATGAGTCAAATGACTGAATAAAAATAAGCTTGGCCAAATCAAATGTCGTTCCAGCACTCATCACCTGAGATTGAAACACTAAGAAAGCAGATACATATTCAGAACACTCCTCATAATAAGAGGGCAACGCTTCTTTCATAAAATCAAAGGCCTCAAGAATCAGCTTGTGGGTTATTTCAAAATCTTTAGAAGGAACAGGTTCAAATATATGTTTCCCAACCACTGAATAATCCGTTGCAAGATGAGAAAATAAAGCCTTCTGAATACGGTTGAGCTTCTGGAAAGAGACAATATATCTGCTAGCGACTTCCATCCCACTTAATAATCCAAGCTCCCTAACATACATACGGACCGCCCCAGGGCGATTTGTAAGCGCTAAATCTTTTAATCGACGATTTAGAGCTGAAGCAAGCCAAATGTTTGATGATTCATCTAGCTTATCAACTTGTTTACGAGCACGACGCACAACTGGGGAAGGAAGTACGCTCCCCCAGTAATCAAGCAAGTAATGCAGACTGCACCGCAGATGTTCGACAAACTTAAGATTTAGGGTATGAGAAAAGGCTACATCAGGATGCCCCATGACGATACCTAATAAACGATAACTTCTTGAGTTGTTTCAATAATAATCACTGTCGAAAGAGGATTAGAGCAACTCAATATCTTGCTAGCATCCAACTTTGGTTTGGTTTTGATTTGTGACTTCATGATAAGCCTCCTTTTATTTTTTTTTTAGTTTATGATATTGTTTGTAGCTACACACAAAATTTATTACATAAAAACTTCAAAGTCTAGATATAAATGATATCTTTCATACAAAAAATTTAGGGGGCCGTCTTTTGGCGGAAAGCACGGGGATCTTCTATATCCATAGATTGGATATGCTTGATAAAAGGGTTATTCCCCAAAGCCGTATTATAATAGAGATAGAACGTCACAGGAGGCCCCGCAAAGTCAGGTAAAACCCGCACGAGGTTGTGGGATTTGATAAATGGGTTGTTTACTGTTAATCCAGAAATACCCATACCAGAAGCCACAGCATAGCTAATACCCAACATGTTATTGACAATCAATGAAGGGTTTCGAGGGTCAGATAATGGCCGTCCAATACGTAAACTCCAATCCGTATCTCCGAGATATGAATCACTCTTATGATAAAAAGAGACCAATTGATGATGATCCAAGTCCTCTGGAGATTCAGGCGCCCCATGTTTTGCAAGGTAATCTTTTGAAGCATACAGCATCGTAGAAAACGTACCCGCAGTCATCTTGACATAGTCCCTATGATCGAAGTGTTGTGGCAAAACTACGACGTCATAGTTAACGTCTGGCCTAATAGAACTATCCTCCGTGGTATGGATACCGAAGGTCATTCCTTCATTAGTCTGCTTAAACTTGTCAATCACCGATACAGTCCACAGCATGGTCGCGCCCGTTGACGTCAACACCTCCAAATGCTGAGAACTCTTATCAGTATCCATACAGTTCACTTCTAACTCAAGGGAGTGGAAATGCTTGTAAGCTTTGCTATGCAGAGATTCAGCTTCATTGGTAGGAACAAGAGCTTTGTTCTTTTTAACGAAATAGGTCATACCCGTAATCGCTTCGAGGCGTTGCATCTTTTGCCGTACGTTAGAGGCTGTACACTCAAGATAAGCTGCGGCCTTCGTGTATGAACGGAGTTTGTAAACAGCGAAAAATGTTTCCAATAAGTTTAGATTGACCTTTTTCATAGAAACCTTCCATTTCAACGAGTTAAATCTTTTTTTAAGCAACTTAGATCGTGTAACTTTCTATTTTTACCACACTCACTCTCCTGGATCTAGAGAAACATTTTATTAAAAACCTCATGTGGTTTTGAAAAAAAGTTGACACTTTTTTCACTCATGGATAGTCTCCATACTCATAAGGTGGTTTGAAGATAATATTTTAGTCCTTATTTATTCTTCTTGTTTTCTGTATTCACGTTTTTTTGATTTATAAAAACTTCAATCGCATGTTTAGAAGCCATGCAACAGGAAAAGGAACTACCAATGACTTCTACGACAACAATAAAAACGGGTATACACCCCGATAAATTTAGTTCAGGAATTATAGAAGAACTCAAACGGTTAGGCCGAGACTATCAACTTCTGTTTTTCTTCAAAGGCAACTGCAAACAATCGCGAGCACTTGCCACAACGGTCAATCAGTTTTGCCGTATCTATGGCTGGTCTGTCTGGGCCATATCCGTCAGTGGCGGTGGGCTGCCTGAGTTTCCATCACCCCATCACGATCCCGAATTAGTAAAGCGGATGAAGCTCAAGTTCATCCCGGCGCTATTAGCCATGCACTGCCGCTCTCACTTCTACGTCCCCATTTCTTATGGCGCAGCCAAATTGGAAGACATTGAAGGTGAACTAGAAATTCTTGTGAGTCACGAAGAGTGGCGCCGCACCTAATCCTTACCCTACAACCCTGAGGGGGTAAATCACCCACCTCTTCAGGTTGTCGCCAAGCGCAGATGTCCCCATGTCTGCGCTTGGCCACCTTTTGTAAGAAGATCATGATATTCTTGCAATCACTAACAGGGGCACAAAGTTATTCAAATTATATGAATGTGACTTTGCATCTCTGAATTTAACTCTAACCTACTGAAAGGTATACGACTATGAACTCCATTACTAAGAACACCACTATACTTCCTATGCTATGTCTGTTGGGCTGTCACATACCCTCTGTGACGCTAGCGATGAATAATGGAACTTACTCTGACGGGCCTGATATTGATCCCCGAATTCCCTTCAAGCACGCCCTCTGCTGCTGCAGCAAGTTATCAAGACTATGAAGACGCCAAATATGAACTACCCCGACTCACCCCTGAAGAAAACCAGCAACGGCAAGAAGCTGCAAGAGAATTCCTGGGAGCGGAACTCAATGATCTCTTTGAAAACCGGAACAAGCTGAGCATTTCTTTAGGATCTGCGTAAAATTAACAGCGAAAGAAATTGAGGAAAAAGCCCCTACGATTTCTAGGACTTTCAAAACGATTTCCTTTGGAACGGTAAACGAACGCAAAAAGCTTATTGCTTGGTCACTCCTGCGCGACACCTCAGATATGATCCCCTGGATTGAAGCTTTCATCACTCATGTGGTGCCGCATAGCCTTGATATAATTCCAAATGATGAAATCAGTGGTGCGGATAAACCCAATCACGATACCAAAGCGGCTTTAGAATTTGTTGATATGTACACAGAAGTCGAAACCGCCGACATGCCAGAGATTGTACAAGCCTTTAGCGAGGTTATCTCACCTCGGCTGAGAGCCGCTTTGCCGGTAGCTAAAGATGCGGGACGGTATGATAGAGATGACTTCATGGAGATGTTGTTTGGGAGGTTCTCAAAGAAACACCGAAAAGCAATATCTTAAATGATGTCAGACGCCTACGTACGGGACTTGCATCCAAAGAGATCAACCAACCTGCCCTGCTGAAGTTGTATGCCGCTTGTGGAAATGACGTTGATGCGGATTCAATCCTCAGCTGCCTGAAATAGGGTTCGTGTTTACCCATAACTCATATATATAGTCGGTTAGCTTACATTGGCTAGGCCCCCTGAAACCTCAGGGGGCTGTAATCCTTATAACCCACATAAAAAGCTGTGGCCGTTTCACTCGATGCACCCTCTGATTAAGGAACCTCGACGCCGTCCTCCTTGGCACATGGGTACCAGTATTGGGCGTTTGTGACCCGAGCAACCTTGGGAAAACGTACAAACTGGCACGAGGATATCACACTGATTGTAATGGGATGCCATCATACCGGAACACAGACGAACCTAGAATCTTCCTAAATTGCGAACCTTATATCCAGAACCTTAGGCAGCATCAGAGATTTCTTCAGGTGCTTCGCTAGGAGCCCGTGACAACAAACCATCACAGTAATTTTTAGGTATTTTTATATGTATTAAACCATTTTGTTTACTATATATGAATACATGTTTGTTTTAATATCGATATTCAGAATAAAACATTATGAATTATGGAGAAACAACATGAAGAATACTTTGCTAACAGCTCTCGTTATCGGAACAACATTCGCAGCCTCACAATCATTTGCTCAAGAAGATGTGGAGGCAGGTTTGACAAAGCTCGGGGTTGCAAAACTAGGCGACTCTGGATATGCAAGCTCTATCCGCGGTATTAATCAAGCTGGGGCGAAGGCGATGCAGAAAAATGCTGCTATGATGTGCAATGAATTTGATTGCTAAGTGATCAACCTCTTTGGGGAGAATAGCATCTCCCCTCATGGTTTATGATAGTAGAATCACTGGACCTTTTTCTGCATGTTCTCAAAATCAGCTAAGGTCGCTTCATTGGCATGATCAAGAAGTTGGTCAAACTGAGACACGGTATGTCGAAGCATTTGACGCTTATAAGTGGGAGTGTAATCCCATCCACACCAACTCCGTATAGAATTCCATCCCCATCTTAATGTATTAGGAATTTTCTCTGCCAAAGAATTCTTTAGGTTACCAATGATTCCCATGGACTCAGCATAAAGATAGAAGCTAAATAATGCCGCCCACCCCATACTCCCCCCAAGGTGAGCTTCAGTCACAGTAATACATAACATCAACTGGGGAATAACCTCAAACAGCCCCTCCCCAAAGGAGAAAACCCAAGGAAGTAGGTGGGTAACTTTAGCAATTGTCCCCCCACCATAATAAGTTCGCTTCCCTACATGTGGCATAACATCTTCAAAACTGTCTTTCACATTTACAACTTCAACTGGCAACTGTGTTAGAGCAAAAAACAGCGCAACTCCGACTGCCCCCCACGTTAAGGGCCCAACAGCTCCTGAAATATCATCGGCATCTTTCAATAATAACTCATAAAGACTTGTAAAAGCTTGGAAGTTAAAGGGCTGCGCGAAGAATGACTCAATTAGTGTGGCTACGTTCGAAACATGTTCGGGCACCTCACTTAAGTCATAATCTTGCTGAGCATCCTTTAAAACATTCAACAAAGCAAAAGTACGCCATGTTCCTATTAGTTCATCATACTCAGCAGTGGTTCGCCCAGGAAATTGTTGCTTGATTTTATTTTCTATACTTTCCCCAAAAACTTTTGAGTAGAGCACTTCCACCTGCTCATCTGAAAATTTGTTAAGAGCCTCGTCAACAACCAATAAAGAGTCCTTAAGTAAACTCTTAAATTTATCTAAAGAAACAGGTAATATCGGAGGGGAACCCCTGTTCTAAAATGAAGTGCGACACCTTAGAGGGCAATTTCAAGGGTGAAGTGCGAATTCCGATTTAGAGGCTACCCCTTTTTAGTGCCTCTTTCAAGAAGGCTTCTTTGGGTGTCATAAACTCTAACACCTTCATAGGCCTGTTGTTC